>JANNVN010000406.1:0-4725 GCA_031414435.1 Gemmatimonadaceae bacterium | reverse complement strand
CCGCGGCGGAGAAGCAGGGCGTGCCCGCCTCGAAGATTCGCGGCACCGTGCAGAACGACATTCTGAAGGAGTACATGGCGCAACACGCCTGGTGCTTCCCGATCGAGCCAGCGCTGCGTCTGATCGTCGATGGCTTCGAGTGGAGTGCGGAGAATGCGCCGTTGTTCAATACCATCTCGATTTCCGGCTATCACATCCGTGAGGCGGGATCGACGGCCGCACAGGAGCTGGCCTTCACGCTGGCCGATGGTTTCACGTATGTCGAACGCGGCATCGCCCGCGGACTTGATGTGGATACATTTGCGCCGCGGCTCTCGTTCTTCTTCGACATCCACAATGACTTCTTCGAGGAGATTGCGAAGCTGCGCGCGGCGCGCCGGATCTGGGCACGGGTGTTGCGCGAGAAGTACGGCGCGCGCGATCCAAAGTCCTGGATGCTGCGCTTCCATTCGCAGACGGCTGGCGTCACCCTGACGGCGCAGCAACCGATGAACAATGTCGCCCGTGTCGCCTACCAGGCGCTGGCGGCGGTCCTCGGCGGCACGCAGTCGCTGCACACGAATTCGATGGATGAGACGCTCGCGCTGCCGACGGAAGAAGCGGTGCAGGTGGCGCTCCGCACACAACAGATCCTGGCGTACGAGACCGGTGTGCCGAACGTCATGGACCCGCTTGGCGGCTCGTACTACGTCGAAGCGCTGACGGATGCCCTGGAACGCGAGGCGGAGTCGCTTTTCGCCCAGATTGACGAGCAGGGCGGTGTCGTGCGCGGCCTCGAAGAGGGTTGGTTTCAGCGGAAGATTGCCGAGGCTGCGTCAAGACATCAGTGGGAGATCGAGCAGCGGCGACGGCTCGTCGTGGGCGTCAACGAATTCACGAACGAGAACGAAGAGATCACGATACCATTGCTCAAGGTGGGCATGGAGGCGGAACGCGAACAGCGTGCGCAGATGGCAGCGATGCGCGCCACGCGGGACAACGCCGCAGTACAGCAGCATCTCGACGCATTGCGAGCCGGTGCCCGTGGCACGCAGAATCTGGTACCGCTGATTCTCGATTGCGCCAGAAGTTACGCCACGCTGTACGAAATTCGCGCAGCACTCGAAGATGTATTTGGCGCGTACCGCGAACCCGTCTTCTTCTGAGTCTGCTGCATGTGCCGGCAACCCCTCTGGTTGCCGGCGAAACCCGGGCGAGAATCAGTCAGTGATGAACGCAATCAACTGGAACCTGCGGCGCCTCTGTGGCGTGGCCGCATTGTGTGTTTTCTCCAGCGCCCAGGTTGGTGCACAACATCCATTTGCAGCATCGGGTTCGTATGATCCGGCGGTACCGACGCCGCGAGCGGTGCTCGGCTATGAACTTGGAGATCGCTTCACGCCGCATCATCTGCTGATGCGGTACATCGAACGGGTGGCGCTGACGAGCAGGCGCGTGCGCGTCGACACGCTGGCACACACATTCGAAGGGCGTGAGGTGGTGCTCGTGGTCGCAGCCAGCGAGGCCAATCTCCGCAGGTTGCCGGAGATCAAGGCCGCTGCGGCGAAGTTGGCGGATCCACGTGGGGCGCCGGCCGCTGAGATCGACGCGCTCGTGGCCCGGACACCGGCCATCCTCTGGCTCGGGTACACCGTCCACGGCAACGAGGCGTCAGGGACCGAGGCCGCGATCGCGGGCATCTACCAGCTTGCCGCGGGGTTGGACCCGGAGACGCGTCTGCTGCTCGATAGCGCAGTGGTGCTGATCGACCCGGTCCAGAACGCGGACGGGCATGAGCGACATGCGCAGGATACGTGGCGAGCTCGGGGATCACAGGGCGTGAACCCCACCCCGGCTGCGCTTGTGCACACCGGTGCCTGGCCCGGGCCCCGCACCAGTCACTACCACTTCGACCTGAATCGTGACTGGTTCATCCAGTCGCATCCGGAGACTCGCGCCCGCGTCAGCACGGTGTTCTCGTGGTGGCCGCACGTGGCGGTGGACCTGCACGAAATGGGCTTCAACTCGACGTACTACTTCGCGCCACCCATGGAACCGGTGAACAAGAATGTGCCTCCGGTCATTCTGCAGTGGTGGGACATCATGGCGAAGGGAATCGGGGCCGCGTTTGATGCGCGCGGGTGGAGTTACTTCCGGCGTGAAGGGTACGATGAGTTCTATCCCGGCTATGGCATCAGCTTTCCGCTGCTGACTGGCGCCGTTGGCATGACGTTCGAGCAGGCGTCGAGTAATGGCGGTGCAATTCGCCGGCGCGACGGGACGATCATGACCCTGCGCGACGCTGCGTCGCACCACTACACGGCCGCGTGGGCTACGATGCTCACCACCGCGCAGCGGCGGACGCAGCGGCTGCGAGACTACGTCACATTTCGTCAGACCGCCACGACTGCCTCCTCCGCACCATCTGTCGTGTTCGAGCGTGACATCCATGGACGCGCTGATTCTCTCGCCGCGCTCCTGCTCGACAACTCGATCGAAGTGCGACGGATCGATGGTCCGGTCACCCTCACCGGCGCGATGCCCTATCTGGAGACTGCGCGACCCGCGGTCACACTCAATGGCGCATACGTCGTGAACATGGCGCAGCCGCAGGGACGACTTGCAACCGCCATTCTCGAACAGGATGCGGTGCTCGATTCGTCGTTCATCGCGGGTGAAATCGAGGGTCGGCGCACGGGTCAGCCGTCGAAGTTCTACGATGTGACCGGCTGGTCCCTGCCGTACGCCTTCCGCGTCCGCGCCTTTGCCACGCGAGCGGCAGTTTCGGGCGGCACGCTGATGACGCGGGCGATGCTCCTGCCGACTGCCGGCACACTGGCGCGCGCGCAGTACGCCTATGCGTTCGAGCCGGGTGGTGAAGCCGCGACGCAGTTTCTGGCGAAAATGCTGGCCGACAGTGCGAAGGTGTACTGGGCTCCAAAAGCGTTCCGGATTGGAGAGGCGCGTTTTCCGCGTGGTGCGTTCCTGCTCCGGGTGGCCGCGAACACTGGTGCCGTACACCAGCAGGTACAGAGCGCTGCAACCGCCAGTGGTGCGCGCGTCGTCGCATTGCCGTCGGCCATGGTTGATGAAGGCACGGACCTGGGAAGCAACAGTGTCATCCCGATCGTACCGACGCGGGTCGCAATGCTCGGTGGCGCGCCGATCGGGGGGAATTCGTTTGGATTCGCATGGTATCAGTTTGATCAGCGGATGAAGTATCCGGTCACGTCGGTCGGAGTGGATGCCGTCAGTTCGGGCGCGCTCGCCGGCTTCGAGGTGCTCGTGATTCCCTCGACGGGCGCCGGTCAGCTGGACCGGGCACTCGGGGAGGGCGGCAGGGAGCGCCTGGCTTCGTGGGTTCGGGCGGGAGGGGTGCTCGTGACCATCGAGAACGCGACCGCGTGGTTGGCAAGCGAGCGGCTCGGCCTCTCACGATTGCGGATGTTCGCCGAGAAGGACTCCAAGTCCGACACGAGTGGCATGGCGCCAGTTCGCGTCGATGTGCCCGGCGCGATCGTCCGCACACTGACGGATACCCTGTCACCGCTGCTCGCCGGAGTGCGTGAAGCCGAGGTTCCGGTGCTGCTGGACGGTGATCGCTTCTTCGCGGCGCCGCGCGACGCGCGTCCAGGAGAGCAGGTCCTGCGCTTCGCACCGAGGTCGCGCCTGCGTCTGACTGGCTATCTCTGGCCAGAAGCGTGGGATCGCGTCGCTGGCTCACCGTACCTCTGGACGGAGCAGGTGGGCTCCGGACGCGTAATCGGCTTTGCCGGCGATCCGAACTTCCGCGCGCAGTGGCGCGGCCTGTCGGCGATCTTTGCGAACGCGGTGCTCCTCGGCAAGAGCTTCTGATGTTCCCGCATGCCTGACAAAGTCGACTCGCCCTGGTGGGAGACATACTTCGACGAGCGCTACCTGCTCGAGTTCGAACCGCTCTTCGAGGAGACCATCAATCGCGCCGAGGTCACTCGGTTGATGGAGATTCTTGAACTTCCCGACGGGGCGCGAATTCTCGATTGTCCCTGTGGGCAGGGGCGCCACGCGCATCTGCTCGCCGAAGCAGGGTTCGACGTGACGGGAATCGACTATTCGATGCACCTCCTCCGGATTGCGAAGGCGCGCGGTACCGGCAGGCGGTTGCGCTATCGTCGCGGCGATATGCGGAGGCTGCCGTCCAGCTTTACCGGGAGATTTGACGCCGTTCTCAACCTGTTCACGAGCTTTGGCTTCTTTGACACCGCCGCCGATGATGCACGCGTGATGCACGAGTTCGCGCGCGTCCTCGCACCGGGCGGCAGGCTCGTCTGGTACGGCGGCAGCCGTGATGGCGTGGTGGCTCGCTGGGTGGGCCGGGATAGCTGGAAGACGCAGAACGCCACCCGGGTGAGCCATGACCGGGCCTTCGACCCCATCAGCGGCGAGATCACGATCCAGACGACCTGGCGCGGGCCGACCGGAGCGGGCCAACGAATGCATCGCATCCGGCTCTATACCGCCACACGGCTCGCTGAGCTCTGTACTGAAGCGGGATTGGTGGTCGAGGCGGTCTACGATGGGCTCGAGGATCGCCCCCTCCGGCGGACCTCGGCCGAGATGCTGCTGGTGGCGTCAAAGCCATTGCTCCCTCGTGCGCGAGCCCGCCGTTAGAATTCCGAAGCTGGTTTCCGTCCCCACGACCTTTCTCCGATGACCCGACCGATTCGCGTGCTGGTAGCGAAGCCAGGGCTTGATGGCCACGACCGC
>JANNVN010000405.1:0-16381 GCA_031414435.1 Gemmatimonadaceae bacterium | reverse complement strand
CCCTCTTCGGGGCGCGGTCCGCGTTCCCCGCGTACGTCTGCGCAGGGTGACGAGCCGAACCCGTACAAGGACAGCAGTGATGCACCGGCCGCAGTTGTGACCGCGCGAAAGCCCGCCGCCAAGACCGCGGCCTCCAAGGCGACCGCCGCGAAGGGTGCCGCTGCCAAGAGCGCCGGAACAAAGGCGACGGCTGCAAAGACGGCCACGAAGCCCGCCGTCGTGAAGGCGCCAGCGGCGAAGGCGGCGGCCGCGAAAGCCGCAGCGACCAAAGCGGTGGTTGCGACAACCGCGCCGACTGCTGACATCACGCCGGTGAAGAAGCCGCGAGGACGGCCGCGGAAGGACGCCGGAGCGGCGGACACGACGGCAATCACTCCGCGTCTCGTTGTGGCAAGCCCGGTGATCGTAAGCCCGGCGCCGTCAACTGCGCGCGGCGACATGCCAGCAAGCGAGCCCGTGCGAGATGGCGGGAGTCACCGAAACGGTCCCGCACCGGATCGCGATCGCGGACAGGATCGGACTGCCGGTGATCGGACTGCCGGTGATCGGACTGCCGGTGATCGGACTGCCGGTGATCGAAATGCCGGTGATCGGACTGCCGGTGATCGGACTGCCGGTGATCGGAATGCCGGTGATCGAAATGCCGGTGATCGGAATGCCGCTGACCGAAATGCCGCTGACCGAAATGCCGGTGATCGGAATGGTGGTGGTGATCGGAACAGCGCCGAGGGCCGCCCTGATCGTGAAGGACGTCGCGGACGCTTTCAGCGGCGACGTGGTCGCGGACGAAACAAGTCTCGCGATGGTGTGGTGGAGGGTGGCGAAGCCGCTCCGCAGATCAATGCGCCGCGACATGATCGTGGCCCGCGCCCGGAGCGTACCGATCGACCGCCGCGACATGAGCGGCAGGATCGTGGCCCGCGGCCGGAGCGCGGTGATCGGAACAACGACCGGAACAACGACCGGAACAACGACCGGAACAACGACCGGAACAACGATCGCAACAATGACCGGCAGGAGCGGGCTGAAGTTCAGGGGACAAATGTCGTCGTTGCCGAAGCAACGATCACCGGGTGGTACGATCCGGCACGTGGTGATGGCGGATTCATTCGCCGAGCCTCGGCCAGCTATCTCCCGCAGCCTGGCGATCCGTTCATTCCCGGCTGGATGGCGCGGCAGTTCCAGTTGCGGCGCTCGGATCTGATCACGGGCTCGTGGGGCCACGACCAGCGTCGTCGGCCGACGGTGTGCGAGATCACGACGATCAATGAACTGGCGCCCGATCCGAATGTGCGCCGGAAGGATTTCAAGAGCCTCACCGCCTCATATCCCGACAAGCGACTGACGCTCGAAACGGGACGTCCGGCAAAGGTGGGTCATGAGATCACGCGTCGCGCGATCGATCTGATCGCACCGATCGGCTACGGCCAGCGTGCGCTGATCGTGGCACCGGCGCGTGCCGGCAAGACGACGCTGCTCCAGGCGATCACCGAAGGGGTGCACCTCAATCACCCCGATGCGATCCTGATGTTGTTGCTGGTGGATGAGCGTCCGGAAGAGGTGAGCGAGGCAATCTCGTGGGACGTGGGTGAAGTGGTGGCGTCGAGCTTCGATCAGCCGGCGCAGCGCCACGTGGACGTGACGGAGATCGTGACCGAGCGTGCCCATCGCCTGGTGGAGATGGGCAAGGATGTGGTGATCGTGCTCGACTCGATCACACGCATGGGTCGTGCGTTCAATACAGCCAATCGTGGGACTGGGCGCACGATGTCGGGTGGTCTGGATGCCAATGCGATGGCGAAACCGAAGGCGTTCTTCGGGTCGGCGCGCAATGTGTCGCCAGAGGACGGTGGCGGCAGCCTGACGATCATCGCGACCGCGCTGGTCGAGACGGGCTCGCGCATGGACGACGTGATCTTCGAAGAGTTCAAGGGCACCGGCAACTGCGAGATCAAGCTCGATCGCGGGTTGGCCGAGCGCCGGATTTTTCCCGCCATCGACATTCCGGCCAGCGGTACGCGTCGCGAAGAGAAGCTGTACAAGCCGGAGCAGGTGCAATCGATCTACATGCTGCGCCGCGGACTGCAGCAGATGCCACCGACAGGCGCGATGGAGTGGTTGATCAAGCGCATTTCGGCGACAGTCAACAACGACGCGTTACTGGCTGGGCTTTGAGTGTTCTGAAGGGCATCAGGGTCAACGCCTGTCGCGGCCTGGCTGCGGCGGGCGTTGTGGTGCTCGGGGGTGCGCCCGGTATGTCAGCGCATGCCCAGCCGCTGAAGCGGGTGGTCGGCCAGCCCGTGATCGCGCAGCTGAAGATTGATGGCAACGTCAACATCGAGACCGATGAACTGAAGGCGGCGATGGTGACGACGGTGTCGCATTGCCGCTCCATCTTCCTGACGCCGATCTGCAGATTCTCCAAGTCGGGCTGGGCCTACCGGAAGATCCGGCTCGATCAGGCAGAGCTCGAACGCGACCTGCTGCGGCTGCGGGTGCTGTACTGGAAGCGCGGCTGGCGGAACGCGCAGGTAGTGCCGGAAATCACGAAGCGGGATGAAGGCGTGGTGGCCATCGCACTCAAGGTCACCGAAGGTCTGCCAACAACGATCGGGTCGATCGAACTCGGCGCACTCGACAGCCTCCTCGAACTGCATGGGCTGCGGAAGCTGGTGGATGTGAAGGTGGGCGAGCCGCTGGACCTGATCCGCCTCGACTCGATCGCGGTGCGGATCGCCGGCCACCTCGACGAGGAAGGGTATGGCGACGCGATCCTCAATCCGGTGGCCACCGTGGACACCAGCAGTCCGCGTGCGGTGGTGCGGATCGGCGTGGAGAAGCTGTACCGGACGCGCATCGAGTCGGTGCGCGTGGAAGGCACCGAGAAGTACGATCCGCGGGTGGTGGCGAACACGATGGGCGTGAAGGCGGGTGATCGGTACTCGCGCATCGGAGTCGCAGAAAGCCAGCGCGCACTGTACGAAGCCGGTTTCTTCAAGCGGGCGTTCGTGCGCGTGGACCCGGGCAGCAACGATTCACTGAAGAAGCTGATCGCGATGGTGGAGGAACTTCCGGCGCGGGCGTTCCGCACCACCGGCGGCGTGAGCACGGTGGATTTCGTCCAGCTCGACGCGCGCTATCTGGATGCGAACTTCCGCAACAACGCCGGCCGTCTCACCCTGCAGGCCACGCTTGGCAACCTGCTCGGGCCACAGCTCAACGGCCGCTTCCCGTTCAACAACGTGCTGCCGGACAACCTGAGCCAGAACGACCCGGTCTACCTCCAGCCGACATTCCAGGTCAATGCCGACATCCGGCGCCGGTGGCTCAGTGACAGTCGCAACCAGACCGGGCTGAGCGCCTTCGGCTACCGGCGCTCGTCGCCGGGTGTGTTCGTCGATCAGGGCGGTGGCGCGGCGGCAACCTTCACCCGCAACGTGACGCGCACGGTGCCGGTGAGCGCGCAGTACCGCATGGAATTCACCAGAGTCTCGGCAGCTGACACTTACTACTGCGTGAACTTCGGTGTCTGCGACGAGTCGTCGCTCGGCGTGCTGCGTTCCACACAACGCCTGGCACCGATCTCACTCAGCGCAGCCAGCGATCGCCGCGACGATCCCATTGGCCCGACACGCGGCTACACCTGGCGGGCGGAGATGGAGCTGGCGGACACCTGGACCGGCTCGCAGTTCCGGTACAGCCGGATCGAGATGGACGCATCGCGCTATTTCCACGTCAGCGACAAACTGACCGTGGCGGTGCGTGCGCATGCCGGCTACGTGCGTGGGCAGCGCGCCAATGGCGACAGCGTGCCGATCATCCTGCCCCGCAAGCGGTTCTATGCCGGAGGTGCCCGCTCGGTGCGCGGGTACGGCGAAAACCAGCTGGGTCCGCGTGTGCTGGTGATTCCCCGGTCGGTGTTCCAGCCGACGGCGGCGGTGTTCGACAGCCTGCTCGCCAATCCGACGCTGCGCGACGGTCGCCTGCCCTGCGATCCGAGTCTCGCGTTGCCCGATTGCTTCACCGACAGCACCGTCTCGCCGCGCATCAATGGCCGGCCTACGTCGAACTTCGAAGACGGCGATTTCACGCCCAAGCCGCTCGGCGGTTCGTCGCTGTTCGAGGCATCGATCGAAGCGCGATATCGATTCTGGGGGCCGATCACCGTGGCCGCGTTCCTCGACGCCGGCTCGGTGAGTGCGAGCTTCGGCGGCCGCGCCACGGTGTTCACGCCGGGCGTCGGTGTGCGCTACCTGAGCCCGGTGGGCCCGATTCGCGTGGACATCGGCTTCAACCCGAAGGTGAACGAAAACCTGGTGGTGATCACCGAGTTGATACCGAGCGACGCCAGCTGGCTCGCACCAATCACCGACCAGCGCACGGGGCTCTATCAGATCAGTACGCAGCGCAGCTTCAATCCGGCGACCGGCACCGGCCTCGGTGGCATCTTCAACCGGCTGACCTTGCACCTCTCGATCGGAGAAGCGTTTTGACCAAGGGGCGGAAGATTGCGCTGGCGGTCTCAGCGTGCTTCGGCAGTGCGCTGCTGCTCGCCGTCGCGGCCATCGTGTACCTGCCGGAGACGGCATGGGGCCGCGAGAAACTGCGTTCCGCCGTGGAAGGCGCACTCAACAACCAGTTCGCCGGCCGCGTGTCGGTCGGACGGATCGATCTCCCGAGCTGGACCACCGCGACGGCGCACGACGTGGTGATCACCGACTCCGCAGGCGCACCATTCATCGCGGCGCCGCTGGTGCGCGGCACCTGGTCGCTAGGCGATCTGTGGAACAAGCGCGTGATCCTCGACAACGTGCGTGCCGAACGTGCGGTGATCGTGCTCGACCGTCAGCCCGGCAAGCGTTGGAACTGGGATGCAATTCTCTTCCCTGACACCACGAAACGCCCGCACGGTCCAACGCCACAGTTCGGCGACTGGGTGGAGCTGCGTAACGTGCAGCTGGTGGAGGCCAAGCTCACGGCACGCAGCCCGTACGTCGTCGACTCGTGGCGTTCAGCCACGGCGCGGGATTCGCTGCTCGCATTGGCCATGGACGACAAGCTGCGCGCCGTGGTGCGCAAGGTGCCCGGCGGCTACCAGCGGATCACGGTGCTCGAGCATGTGACGCTGAATGCGCCGTACGCGCGGATCAAGTATCCTGGCAAGAACTCGCAGCTGTTCCAGATCGCGAGCGGCTCGGGGATCATCACGCCGTTCCAGCCGCCGTCACTCGACCTGCGCGGCGTGTCGGGCACGGTAGAGGTGAACTCGGACTCGGTCTGGTTCCGCAACGTGCAGGCGCAGCTGCCCTCGTCACGTGCGTCGCTGTCGGGGCAGTACAACATCAACACCGGCAACACCGACATCGTCGCCAGCGCGCCACAGGTGGTGACCGACGACTGGATCTGGCTGGTACCGCTGCTGCCGAAGGGCGGCACCGGTGCGATCGGTGACGTGCGTTACTCGCTCAGGGGATTCTCGAGCGATGTCAAGCTGCACGACCTGTCGCTGGCGCTGGAGACGGCGCGGTTGAACGGGACACTCGATTTCGGCTTCGACAAGGACGACACCCGCATCGACGACGTACAGATACGCCTGGATGCGCTGGACACGCGCCTGGTGAAGCGGTTGTTGCCCGACGTGGAGATCCCACGCGAGGGTATACTGAGCGGCACGCTGGTCGCGCGCGGCCCGCTCACCGGTGCGACCATCGATGGCGACTTCCGGTTCGCCGATCGCAAGGCGGGCCCGCTGGCCGTGCGCATGCGTGGCATCGCCGGCAGCGTCGGCGATGCAGCGCTGCTGACGAAAAACCTGCGCATGGACATCACGCCGGTGCCCGTCACGCTGGCCAGCGAGGCGCTGGCGCCGCTCGGCGGGCGCATTGGTGGCGTGGTGACGGTGAATGGGCGCACCGACGGCTGGCTCGATACACGGCTGGCGCTGGTGCATCGCGTGGACGGCCTCGATTCGCGCATCAACGGCACGGCGCGCGTGAACATCACCGGTTTCGAGCCGCGCGTCGACGCGCAGTTGCTGTTCGATCCGCTGTCGCTGAAGGCCATGGGGCGGTTTGCACCCGCGCTCGACCTGCGAGGCAATGCCCAGGGCACGCTGACGTTGAAGGGGTTGCTGTCCGACATGGCAGTGAACTCGGCGCTGCGCGTGGATAGTGCCGGTGGCCTGACGGTGGTGGGGCGTTTCGGTGTGCCGACGCGTGGGCCGTCGTTCGCGAACGTGGTGCTGACAGCCGATTCGCTGAACCTGCAGCAGCTCGTGCCGAAGGCGATCGCCACGGTGCTGGTTGGCACCGCACAGTTCGACGCCCGCGGATCCACCATCGAGTCAGTCGACGGGCGAGTGATGGTCGACCTTCGCGCATCGCAGATTGATCGCGTGCGTGTGGATACGCTTACGATGCTCGCCGAAGCGCACGACGGGCTGCTCACGCTCGACACCCTGTTCCTGTCGCTCGGCGGGACGAACGGCACCGGCTCGGGCACGTTCGGATTGCGCGAAGGGCGGACCGGTGAGCTGCAGCTGGCGCTGGCGATTGATTCGCTGCAGCGCCTGCGCCCGTACCTGCCTGGTGACTCGGCGCTGATCGCCCCAACGCAGGCTGCCATCGCGCGATCGATCCGCCGGCAGCGCGCCGACTCCATCGACCTCGCACGACGCACCGAAGTGGAGCGTGCAGCACGCGGGCTGGCGCCGATCGCACTCAAAATCGTGCCACCGACGGCGATGCCCGGTGACTCACTCTCGGGTTCGGCGAAACTCACGCTCACGCTGCGCGGCTGGCTGAAGGACATCAGCGGTGTGGGTGCGCTGGATGCGGCGGACCTGTTCGTGAACGGCAGCAACGCGCGCAGCGTCGAGCTGCGGCCGGCGTGGAGCCATATCGGCACCGACAGTTCGACCGCGGAACTGAAGGGTGACCTGCGCGGCATGAGTGTGTCCGGCTTCCGTGTGGATTCGGTGGATGTCGCCGCCGCCTACGGCTGGCAGCGCGGCCAGCTGGCCACCGGTGCCGGCCAGCTGGCAATCGACGTGCACCTGATCGACTCCACCGGCATCGCCCTCAAGGGTGCGCTGGTGCTCGACTCGGCGACCTACACCGCGCGTGTGGACAGCACGTCGCTCACGCTGCCCGCGTCACAGTGGTCCACGGTGTATCCCTGGCGCGCCTCGTGGTCGAAGGGACGTTTCACACTCGACTCACTGGCACTCGAGACCCAGGGTGACGCACGTCTGCAGATGGATGCCTCGATCGACACCGCCGGTGCCACCAACGTCACGTTGGCGATCCGCAACACGCAGCTCTTGGACCTGGCGGATCTCGGCCAGACGGTCTCGCCGGTGGATGGCCGCGTGTCGGCTGACCTGTACGTGGACGGCACCGCGGCCAATCCGAAGATCTCGTTCCTGGGCGCGGTGCGTGACGTGGTCTTCGACAGCCTGCCGCTGCCGGAGTTTCGCGCGCGCATGAATTACGCAGACAAGAAAGCGGTGGCGTACGCCGAAGTCCGTCGCCCGGATCAGCAGCCGAATGCGCGCGCGAACGCGACCATTCCCGTCGATCTGGCGCTGAGCGGCAACCCCAAGCGACTACTCGACCTGCCGTTCACCGGCGACATCCAGCTCGATTCGCTGCCGCTGGACATCATCCCGGCGCTGAGCGCGGCGGTGACGGACGTGAAGGGGCAGACCGTGGGCCGGGTGCAGGTGCGTGGCACGCTGCCCGACAACCTCACCTTCGACGGTAACCTGCAGCTGCGCAACGGTGAAGCGTTCATCGTGGCGGCCGAGTTGCCGATCAAGGGTATCACCGGCGACCTGCGCTTCAAGGGCGACTCGATGGTGGTCGATTCGCTGCTCGCGCGCAGCGGCGACGGCACGATTCGCATGACCGGCGGTGTAGGGCTCAAGCGGGTGTCGAACCCGGTGTTCGACCTGAAGATGGTGGCGCGCAACGCGCGGGTGCTGGATGGCTCGCAGGGGCGCATCAGTGCCCTGGCCGACATGACGCTCACCGGTGCCTACGACGCCGCGCTGCTGGAAGGGAGCGTGCGCGTGCGTGAAGGGGTGTATCGTCTGGCCGAGGAGCGGCGCGTGACGACGGTGCTGAACGCCAGCGATCCCGCGATCCTTGGCGCGGTGGACAGCACCGAAGCGCGCCAGCGCGGGCTGGTGGTACCGCCGTCGGCGTTCCTGCGCGGGCTGAGGACGCAGGTCGTGGCGCGCATCGACCGCAACGTCTGGGTGCGCAGCAAGGAAGCAAATGTCGAAATCTTCACCGACGGTGAACTGCAGGTGGCGGTGAATCCGGTGACCGGTGGCGTCACGCTGGATGGCATCGTGGTCACCGAGCGCGGGCAGTACGAGTTCCTGCAGAAGCGATTCAACATCGTCCGCGGATCGGCCACGTTCCTCGGCACCTCGGATCTCAATCCGCTGCTGCAGGCCGTGGCCGAAGTGCAGATCCGACCCGCATCGCAGCAGGCCTTCGCGATCCGACTGAACATTGGCGGCACGCTGCTGCGTCCGCGACTGTCGCTGGAGAGTGATGCGCAGCCACCGATTCCTCAGACGGACCTGATCAGCTACCTGGCGTTCGGCAGCAGCAGCGGCACGCTGTTGTCGCAGACCGGTTCCGGTGCCGGCGGCGGCCTTGTAGGCACCACCGCGGCGCTGGCCAACCGTCAGCTCTCCTCGCTCACGCTCGGTGCGCTGCTCAACAGCGTGGAAGGCAACGTGGCGCGCGCGCTGGGTGCCGATGTGCTGAACATCACGGCCACCGGTGTCGCGCCGGAAGTGCAGAACCTCCTCAGCGGTTTCAGCAGCTTCCTGCTCGCGACTGAAATCGAATACGGGCGCTACTTCAGCACCCGGAGCTATGTGGTGGTGACGGTCAACCCGGCGCGATTCGCCGGCGGCACGAGCAACATCCTCCCGGTCGGCCTGCGCTGGGAGTATCGCCTGCCGCGGAACTACAAGCTCGAGACGACGGTCGGTCCGCGGTTCCTGCTGCAAAGCCAGACACTGCAGGTGCAGGACCCGAACGGCCTGCAGAACTTCGGACTCTTCCTCTCGCGCGAGTGGAAGTGGTAGGTCTCAGCTTTCCGACAGCCGCACGCGACTGATCGTGTGCCAGGCGCCGGCGGCATCGCGGCGCAGCAGGCGCAGCTCGGTTTCGCCACACAGCGGCCCGCAGGCGATACGCACGTGTACCATCGCCGCGGCACCGTCGGCAGAGACGCTGGCCGGCGACAGCATCACGTAGCCACCCGACGCCGGATAGGCGCGATACCATTGCTGCCAGAACGCATCGTTCCGCGCGGTGCGCGCGACCGAACCATTCGCGATCGCGGCGCGCGCCACGGCGCGCAGCGAATCAAGTTGCGGCATCGAGACCATCATCCAGCCGGCATCCGGCAGCATGCCCGGAACGAATCGGTCACGTGGCGCTCGTTGCACCAGCAGAAACGAATCCAGCGTCCGCTTGTCGATCGCAAGGTCCGTCATCACCATCTGACGCAGCTCGGCATCGAGATCGGTGGTCGGCACCAAGGAGTCCACCACCACCCTGCGTGCCGCCGTATCGCGCCGCATCTCCCGCAGGACCGCGGCATAGATGCGCACGCGCTCCGTGCCGGGCAGACCGGACGAACGGCTCACACCTGCACACCCGGCGGACACCGCACTTGTCATGCAAAGCAGCGCCATCGCCGCTCTCCGAACGCAAATCACGTCGCAGCCAGCTCGTCCCAGAGTGCCGCCATCGCCCGCATGCCGAGCTCAAAATTCTCGACACTGATCCATTCGTCAGGCGCATGTGCATTCTCGCCAGGCAGACCAAAACCCACCAGCAGCACCGGCACGTTTAGCAAGTGCTGGAAGTCACCAACCACCGGAATGGATCCGCCCTCGCCGGTGATCACCGGCTCCTTGCCAAACGCTGCGGTGAGTGCGCGGCGAGCCGCATCGAAGATCGGCCCGTTCAGTTCCGCGCGCCACGGCTTGCCGCCGTGGAGGTGTCTGACGTCGACGGTCACGCCTGCCGACGCGACCGAGTGCACATGGTCGTGCATCAACTGTTCGATCACGGCTGGATCCTGATCCGGAACGAGACGACAACTGACTTTCGCCATCGCATGCGCAGGCAGGACGGTCTTCGCGCCTTCGCCCGTGTATCCGCTGAGCAAACCGTTCACCTCGCAGGTTGGCCGCGTCCACAGACGCTCGAGGACCGTGTAGCCGTATTCGCCACCCAGGGCCGGTGCGCCCACTTCAGCGCGGAAGTGCTCTTCGTCGAATGGGAGGCCGCGCATCTGCGCAATGACGGCGTCCGGAAACGGCTTCACCGCATCGTAGAAGCCGGGAATCGCAATCCGGCCGTCCACGTGATGCAGCGTCGACAGAATTCGGGCCAGCTCCATCGCGGGATTGATCACCGCGCCGCCGTACATGCCGCTGTGCAGATCCGACATCGGTCCCTGCACGCGGATCTCGAAGTAGGCCAGACCGCGGAGCGAACTCAGGATCGACGGCTGCCCTGGCGCGAACATCGTGGAATCCGAAATCACCACGGCGTCGCACTGCAACCGTGCCGCATGTGCGGCGATGAACGGTGACAGGTTTTCGCTGCCGACTTCTTCCTCACCCTCGGCCAGTACGATCACGTTGACTGGCAGCGTGCCACGTGCGGCCAGGTGCGCCTCGAGAGCCTTGAGGTGCAGAAACAGCTGGCCCTTGTCGTCGACGCTGCCGCGGGCGTAGAGCTTGCCGTCGCGTACGGTGGGCTCGAAGGCGGGCGAGGTCCACAACTCGAGGGGCTCCGGCGGCTGCACGTCATAGTGGCCGTAGATCAGGACGGTCGGCTTGCCAGGGGCATGTCGCCACTCCGCCAGCACGATCGGATGGCCCGGCGTGTCGATCACTTCCGATGTCGTGAGGCCGATGGCAAGGCACTGTGCCGAGACCCACTCGGCGGCCCGACGTACGTCAGGGGCGTGCTCGCTGTTGGCGCTGACGCTCGGGATGCGGAGGAAGTCATGCAGTTCCCCGTCAATGCGCGTCTTCGCGCCGGCAAGGAACTGTTCGAGGTCGGGAGCGACGGCGGAGGACATAGGACGGGTCATCGGTGGAGGTGCGCGCGAAGGGAGTAACGGGCGCGCGCCCACGAATATGCCCGGACGCCGTCAGTGCCGCAGGCCCTGCCCGATGGCGATCGGCACGATCCGAATCCGCTGCCGGCGGCGCTGCCGGGCCAGCCGTGCGCGCGCCAGCGACAGTGACGCCGCCCGCCGGACACCGAGTCGCACCAGCAACGCGCTCCATGCCCATCCGATCCAGCTCAGTCGCTCGGGCGGAGTGAGTCCTCGCGCCGCCGACACCATCATTACCGGGATCGTCAGTGCCAGCTCAGGCTTCGTGAGCAGCAACGGCGTCCGACGCTCCACCACCTGCGTCGCATTCCGGCCGCGCCCCATCTCGCGCTCGAGCGCCACCGCCAGGGCCGGTGGCGACATGTTACGCCATCCGGGAACGCGCACCAGCGTCCATCCGCTCGACGTGTTGCCCCAGCCATGGTTATCTGAGCCGGCGACCAGCGCCAGATTGAGCGAATCCGCCAAGCGCAGCAGTTCGGCGTGGCGGGTGAGCCCCATGGTCAGGCCCTTCGGCGCTCCATCGTTCAGTTCGAGCGCATTGGTGCGCGACAGCGAGTCCTGCCCAGGCCCGGCGAACATCGGGATCCGGAACGGAATGGTCTGCACGATGATCGGCATTCGACCATCCGACAGCCGCGTCCCGCGTGTCAGGTGATCACCGTGCACGATCCAGGTCGACTCGGCAGGGGTCATCGAGAGCACGTTCACATGCTGACCACCGCTGTACAGCTCGAGGCCCGAGAACAAGACGACGCCGTCGCCGGCCCGCGGGGGATTCGTTGCCATCGCATCCATGGCACCGCCGAACCGCTTGTGATCGGTGATGTACGCGACATGGAAACCACTTCGCGCGTGCCAGTCACGGACGCGCGTCGGCGTCCAGTCGGGGCGGGCATCACGCGAAGAATTCGTATGCGCGTGTACATCCACCACGACCAGCTCCGGATCATCGACCGTCAGCCGGGCCATCGGTCGCGGCACCAGCACGTTGACGACGAGCACCAGCACCAGCGCTACCAGCAGGATCACGACGTTGCCGAGTTCCTGCCGCCAGACGGGATACGAGGTGCCCCGGACGAACACGACAACGCGCCAGACAGCCAGTGCACCGAGCAGCGTCGCGAGAAACGCAATGTGCTGCGGGATGGTCAGCAACGATTGCATGTCGAGCAGCGCGCAGAATGGCGCCAGGAACACAAACTCACGATTCGCCACCAATCGCATGCCTGCAACATCGGCATGCGTCGCGGCATCGCGCAGCGGGCTCTGCGCGAAGAGCGCCGTCACCAGCACGAGGGTCGTGATGAGCACCGGGAAGAACAGATCACGGGCGCAGAGCGCTCGGAGGCGGTGCCGCAACACCATCGCTCGCCGCGTGACGGGGCAGAGGGTGCGATGGCAGCGTGACGCAGCCGCCGGCGGCCGCGCGGCATTCGGTGTGTGTTCGGTCACGCGGTGATGTATGTCATGGCGTGGTCGGCGCACGAGGCAGAACAGGACGGCTACGTTGCAGGCGGCAAGCTGAGCCGCCTGCAACACCTTTCGCAAGTACCACTTGCATGCCAAACCGTCTCGAGCGCGAAACGTCGCCGTACCTCCGGCAGCATGCCGCCAACCCGGTGGACTGGTACCCGTGGGGTACAGACGCCTTTGCGGCGGCCCGTGCAACGGATCGGCCGATCCTGCTGAGCATTGGCTACGCCGCGTGCCACTGGTGCCACGTGATGGCCCACGAGTCATTCGAGGACGCGACCACCGCCGCGATGATGAACGAACTCTTCGTGAACGTGAAGGTCGATCGTGAGGAACGGCCGGACATCGACGGAATCTACATGCAGGCGGTTCAGGCAATGACTGGTCGGGGCGGCTGGCCGATGACCGTATTCCTGACCCCGGATGGCGAGCCCTTCTACGGTGGGACGTACTTCCCACCGACGGATCTGCCGGGCAGTCCGAGCTTCACCCGGCTGATGCAGAGCGTGAGCAATGCATGGCGCACCAAACGGGATGCCGTCTACGCAACGACGGCGACCCTTCGCGAGATCTACGCCAACGCCGCCGCACCACTGACTGCATCTGGCGCGCTGACCTCAGGCGTGTTGCACGACGCCGCCGGAGTCCTGCGCCGCCTGTACGACACCGAGCATCACGGCTTCGGCGCTGCACCGAAGTTTCCGCACACGATGGCCCTCGATTTCCTGCTGCGGCACGGCACGCGCCACGCGAGTGAGACGCTGCTCGGGATCGTCACCGAGTCCTGGCTCGCGATGGCCAACGGTGGATTGTGTGACCAGCTCGCCGGCGGCTTCGCGCGGTACTCCACCGATCGAGCGTGGATCGTGCCACATTTCGAGAAGATGCTCTATGACAACGCGCTCCTCGCGCGACTCGGCGTGCATCTGATGCAGTCCACCGGCAGTGCCGAGATCGAGCGTGTGACACGCGACGTCTTCGCGTGGGTCATGCGCGAGATGACGGGCGAGGAAGGCGGGATCTACGCCAGCATCGACGCCGACAGCGACGGTGAAGAGGGCCGGTACTACACCTGGTCTCCGGACGAGCTGCACGAGCTGCTGGGCGACCGCAGCGCGCTGGCCATGCTGGCGTACGGCGTCAGCGCGAAGGGCAACTTCGATGGGCGGACAATTCTCACGCGACCACTGCCGATCGAGATGGTGGCCCATCGACTCGACATGAGTGAGGACGTGGCAGAACGCGAACTCTCCACGATCCGCCACCTTCTGCTCGCAGCGCGCGAAGCACGTGTCGCACCCGCCATCGACCACAAGTGCATCGCGTCGTGGAACGGGCTGATGCTCTGCGCCCTCGCCGATGGAGCGCGCGCGCTGGCCGACGCCGAACTGCTCGGCGCGGCCGAACGACTGGCCGCATTTCTGACCGGTGAGCTGTTGCACGGCGACCGCGTCGCACGCACCTGGATGGACGGCGTCCGGAAGTCGCCCGGATTTCTGGAGGATCAGGCGGCGGTGTCGGCGGGGTTGCTCGCGCTCTATCAGGCGACCGGCAGCGTGGCGTACCTTGCCACGGCGCGCCTGACCACGCGTGCCATGGTTCGTGACTTCTACGATACAGAAACGCACCGCTTTTACGACACCGCGCACGACCACGAGACGCTGATCACGCGCCCGCGCGACCTGACCGACAATGCCACGCCGTCCGGGTCTGCGCTCGCCTGCGACGTGTTGCTCCAGCTGGCGACGCTGGATGACGAGACGTCGTACCGTGCGATCGTCACGCAGCAGCTGGATGCCGTCGCCGCACTGATGGCGGAGCATCCGCTGGGGTTCGGCCACTGGCTTGGTGTGGCCGACCGTCTGGTCCACGGCGTCGTCGAAGTGGCGCTGGTGCCTGGCGCAGACACGCCGGCGGCGTTGAGCGACGTAATCCGGCGCATGTACATCCCGACGCTCGTCCTCGCCCACGGCCCGCCAGCCGTCGATACACCAGCGCTGCTTCGCGATCGCCCGGCGATCGATGGGCACTCGACCGTCTACGTGTGTCGGACAGGCACCTGTCAGCTCCCGACCCACGACACGTCCGTGCTCGCGCAACAGCTCCGGACCGCCGTTCGTCTCACGGCTGGCTGAGCGCCCTCACAGGGTGCGAACGGCGCATATAGCTTTCATTCAGCGCCACGCCCGTCACCTCAGTCGCATTCGATCCCATGAGCAACGCCTCCCGTTCGTTCACCCGCAGTCTCTTTGCCGGTGAAATTCACGACGACCTGATCTTTCCGTACCCGGATTCACTCGAGCATCGCGATCCGGCCGAGGCGGCGGTGGTGTCGCGTGTCATTCGCGAATTGAATGCGCTGGTTGGCACGCTGATTCGCCCCGAGGAATTCGACGAGGCGGAGACGATTCCGGAACCCGTGATCGAGGCATTTGCCCGACTGGGGCTGCTGGGCATCAGCATCCCGAAGGCGTACGGGGGACTTGGTCTCTCGCAAGCTGGGTATGCTCGCGTGTTTGCGGCGGTTGGGACGGTCGATCCGTCGCTGGCAGTGCTGGTTGGTGTGCACTGTGGGTTGGGCGGCAAGGCGATTGCGCTGTTCGGCAACGACGAACAGAAGGCACGCTACCTGCCGATGCTTGCACGTGGCGAGACACTCGCCGCGTATGCGCTGACCGAGCCGGAGACGGGTTCCGATGCACAGCACATCGTCACCACGGCCCACCTGAATGACGCCGGCACGCACTGGATCCTGAACGGACGGAAGTACTGGATCGGCAACGGACATCGCGCGGGCGTGCTGGCAACCTTCGCGCAGACACCCGTCGTGCGCGACGGTGTGACCGTGATGCGACCCACGGCGTTCATCATCCGGCCCGACATGCCGGGCTTCCACGTCGAGCGGACCTTCAGGAAGCTTGGCATCAAGGGATCCACGCAGGCCGAACTCCGCTTCGAGAATCTGGAAGTCCCCGTTGATCACGTCCTTGGCGAGGTCGGCAAGGGCTTCAAGGTCGCCGTGCACGCACTGAATGCCGGTCGGCTGAGCCTCGCCGCCGGCTGCGCGCTGGGGACGAGAGCGATCATCGGTCAGTTCGTGCAGTACGCCGAAGAGCGGGTGCAGTTTGGCAAGCCACTGGCGGACTTCGAGATCACGCAACGCAAGATGGCCGATCTGGCGGCCGATCAGTTCGCCGCCGACAGCATGATCGGCATGCTGACCGCGCTGATGTCACGCGAGGATGTGGACGCCTCGCTGGAAGCGGCGTGTGTCAAGGTGTTCGCCTCCGAGCTGGCGTGGCGCGCCGCCGACGAGATGGTGCAGCTGGCCGGCGGTCGCGGCTTCTCCAAGCCGTGGCCCTACGAGCGTCAGCTGCGTGATGTGCGAATCAATCGGATCTTCGAGGGCGCCAACGAGATTCTGCGCCTCTTCATCGCACTGAATGGCGTTCAGGGGCCGGCAGAGACCCTGCAAGAGATTGGCGATGCCATGAAGGCGCCGATGCAGAACATGGGACTGTTGAGCGAATTCGTCGTCGGAAAGGTGAAGAGTGTACTGCGCGTCGGCGACGACGCGACGGTCGACACGCCGATGCACGCCCGTCTGCAGCCGCACCGGAAGTACTTCGAGAAACACGTCGCCGAACTGCGCAGCGCGACCGACGCCGCGATCGTCGCACACAAGAAGCAGCTGATCGACCGGCAGATGCTGGTCGAACGCCTGTCGAACATGGCGATC
>JANNVN010000404.1:0-22272 GCA_031414435.1 Gemmatimonadaceae bacterium | reverse complement strand
TGGGACCCGCTCCCGTCAGCGTCGCATTCGCCAATGCAGTGCCGGCCGGACTCATCGCGCGAGCCGTCACCGGAATGCCGGCCTGGCGCACAGCCGCTCCCGTTGCGTCAACGAGTTGCACCGTCGGGCTCGACCAGAGCGCACCGCTGATGACCTGGAACGCCGGGGTGGTGTCGCCTGGAAGGGTCGAGACCCGAAGTGCGGCCGCGGGAACCGGCGGCGGTGGCGGGGCGGCGACGGCGGTGAAGAGCGGCGCGAGGGTCAGCTGTGTGCCGTTCACGTTCGTGCGCAGGGCACGCGCCGCAGCAGGCGCATTAACCGTGATGGTGGCCCGGTACGACGAGTCCGCGGCGAGAAACGTGAAGGTGCTCACGGTCGCGAGGGCCTGATCGCCGTCGAGTGTCGCACTCACCTGCTGACCCGTTCCACGTTTGTTGCCCGACGCATCCATCGGGACCACCGTGACCTGCGAGACGCCGCCGACGGCCATGGTATCCGGGGCGACCGCGACCGCCGATGCCGCCGCGGACATGACGCCGGGTACAAGTCGCAGCGGAATCACGAGCGGCGGCAAGCTGTCCACGACGGCGGAAATCGACGCCGCACCGCTGCGGCCCTCGAGGACCAGATTCGTGATCCGGGCGATTCCGGCGGTATCTGTCAGCGCGGTTCCGCCCCGGCGGATCTGGATCCTGGTGCTTGGCGCGCCTCCTGGGTCGAGCACGGTCAGGGTCAGCGTCCGGCCAGCCTGCCTCACACTCTGGCCCGACGCATCCCGTAGCTGCACTGAAAGCGAGCTCGGCTGACTGTCATGAGCCAGCCGGACGAGTGGCGCCGCCGAATCGAAGGGGGTCAGGAGGCCGATCGTGGCGGCCCGAGCAATGCTGACGGGGGGCGGCACGGGGGTCGGTTCGGTTGTGCTGGCATCGCCGCACGCGACGACGGCGCAAAGCAGCAAGAGGCGAACGCGGCCGAGTGGCCCTGCCGGGGAGGTGAAGTGAGCAGCGTCGCTCATGTCCTGACCAAATTTCGGGGGGAGAACAAATTTCTGAGGCCGCCTGCGTGCAGGTTCCGCGCCAGCGGGTGCCCCGGGGGTGCGTGAAACGACGATCCGGGCACGGAATCGTGTCACTGCGCCCGCAGATTGGCAATGACCGGCTCGCTGGACGCGTGCAGCATGACGCCGACGCCTGGACGGCGGTGGCAATAGTCTGTGTCAGCCCGGGCCGCCGATCGTCGTGCGTCGCGGCTCCGCCGTGCCTTCGGTCCCCGCGTCGGGAGCACGGCTGCTTGGGCTGCGTATGGCCTTCGGCGGGCGATACTTTCCCGTCCGGAGCGGCGGGCGGTAGCGGCCGTGGCGCTTTTGGCCGGGCGCGAACGACTTTCCGAATTGACTTTCTCGAACGACACAGGTGCGCTGATGCGCGACAGGCTAATCGGTTACGCCATTTGGCGGACTCTTCCGTACGGGGAAGGGTTGTATGCAGAACCGTCCGTGGCAGCGGAGCCTGCCCCATGAGCCGTCACGTGCTGCTGACGGTCTCGGGTACCATCCCTCCGGATCACGTCGCGCAGGCGGAGGCGGGGCGTGCGCCGCACCGCGACTACGCAGAACTGGCTCGTGTCTGCAACGCGGACCTGCTCGACTACCCGATGGCGCGGGCCATGGGCGGCTGGTTCGGCACGCTGCTCGAGCGCTTTGGCGGGTCGAACCTGCTTCTGTCGTGGGTCTGCTTCGCGCGCCGGCATCAATACCGCGTGATCATGACGGATGGTGAGCAGGTCGGCCTACCGCTGGCGGTGTTGCTCAAGCTGTTGTCGTTCGGGGCTCGTCCGCAGCATCTGATGATCACGCACATCATCTCGGTGCCGAAGAAGATGGTGTTTCTGGACTGGCTGCGTGTACATAGCCACATCGATCGCTTCCTGGTCTACGCCACGTGGCAGAAGCGTTTCATCGAGGAGCGGTGGCACGTTCCTGCCGAGCGGGTGTCGTTCACGCCGTTCATGGTTGACACACACTTTTTCTCAGCCGACAGGGTGACGGCGAACCCCGACGCGTCACGGACGATCTGCTCGGTCGGCCTCGAGCGACGCGACTACCCGACGCTGCTTGCGGCCGTCGATGGCGTCGATGTCCACGCCGTGATCGCGGCCGCCAGTCCGTGGGCGAAACAGCCGGATACCACGGCGGGGCAGACCATTCCGCCGAACGTGACGGTACAGCGCTTCAACCAGTACGACCTCCGACAGCTGTATGCCGACAGTCGCTTTCTCGTGATGCCGCTGTACAACGTGGACTTTCAGGCAGGCGTGACGGCGATCCTCGAAGCAATGGCGATGGGCCGCGCGGTCATCTGTTCGCGCACTCCCGGCCAGACCGACGTGGTCGTCGAAGGGGAGACGGGGCTGTACGTAGCGCCCGGTGATGCGGCGGCGTTGCGCACGGCCATTCAGTCCCTCCTCGACAATCCTGCCGCGGCGCAGCGAATGGGGCAGGCCGGTCGTGCGCTGGTCGAGCGTGAGATGAGTCTGGAGCAGTATGCCGAACGCCTCAATCGCCACGTGCAGGCCGCACTCGCTGTGCCGGGTTAGTGGCGCGTAGCTACTTCATGCCAGCGACGACTGCCAGCGGGGCACTGGCGTCGGATAGCATCCGGCGTGTGCGGCGCCGATGGCGACGCCGCACGACCTACTTCCTGCAGTCTTTCAACGGCACGAATACAGCGGCGTCCGTGACACGTTGGCCCGCTGCCATGCCACCGATCAACCAGCCCGCGTTGTCGAGTACCGTCAATCCGCGGTGATCCATCGTTGCGGCCGTGAGCGCAGGCAGCGTCTGCCAGGCGCCGCGCCGCGTATCGAACGTGAATGCCGTCACGCTCGGTTGTGCAGGACGCGTGTTGTAGCCGATACCGTTGTAATTGTAGGGGTTGTCGGTGCCACCGGCGAAGACGATCTGCGATCCGCATCGACCAACCGCAGCGCGATACAACGGCGGTCCGGGATGTGCAGCACCGGCGCGCCAGTCGATCACCGACGGGTTCCGCTTGTCGATCGTCCCGATCCACACCTGCCGGTGGAGCACATACTTCGTGGCCGAGTCCTGCTTCACGGCACCGTCGACGTAGACGATCGTGTTGCCGGCGATGCCTCCGCTGTGCCCGAACACGCCACGTCCAACGACCGGCGACGCCGGATACCAGGCATCGCGCACAGCATCGTACATCTGGACCAGCTGCACGTTGGCCGTATCGTGCCAACCGGAGATCAGGTAGATCAGCGAGTCGCGATAGACGACACTGACGGCGTCGTCGACCGACACCGGCGTGTCGGCGCCGCGCGACCAGAGGTTGAGGCGCGGTTCGTAGATGTCAACGCTCGCGACCGATCGTTCGGCCCCCGCGGAATCGACCGTGTAACCACCGAATACGAAGAGACGGCCGCGCACCACCTGCGCGGTCGCAGCGAGGCGTCCGGTGGTGCCGGGTACATCGGGCAGCGCGCGCCAGCGTGGGCTGCCCGGCGACCACGCGTGCGCACGGCGCGTGATGCCCGACCAGCGTTTCGTGCTGTCGATGCCGAGTGCGGAGAACACCCACGTCTGGCCGTCAATCACACCACTGGCGACAGCCGCGTTTGCCACAGGCAAGGGCAGGGGAGGCACAGGCTGCGCGATGCCAGACGCACCAGCTCCCAGCATCACGGTGACCAGTGTCAGCAGCCGACGCATGGCTTGCGCCCTGCCGCCCGAAGTCCTGTCGAGCCTGTGAGCTCCCTGCGTGCGCGGACAACACCCGGACGCGACTGCCTGCAACGTTGGCGACAGTCGCCAAGCAGGCATGCAGAGCAACATATGACGCATGTTCACAACGTATCGCTGGTGCGCGTCCAGCTGAATGCCTGCCGGCCAAACGTGGCGGCCGTTCCCCAGCTACGCCCCGGGTTCGGTCGCCTTGAACCCCTTCTGATACGTGACGTAGACGAACACGGGGAACTTCAGGTCGCCAAGATGTTTTGCAACCAGCGGCCGGACATCCGACCACTCGAGCCCGCCGGCCCCCGTCGCCAGACGCGGCAGCGCGAGGCTTCGGACTTCATCCTTCTCCACCGCATGACGGAGTCGCTTGAGCGCGTGGTTCACATGTGCCACGCTGGCGCGGCCGGACGACTGCGATGCGTGCTCGCCCTCCTGTGTCAGCAGGTTGTAGATCGTGCGGCCCTCGGCATTGCGAAACGTCCAGAGTTCACCGGGACTCGGATGCGTCTGATGGGCGTAGTGCCGAAAATCCTTTGCCATCGACGGCCACATCTCACGCAATGCGCGCGCCAGTCCGACATCGAAGTGATCGTTCGGCGAGACACCGTGGCCGATGGCCTCAGCGTCGGTCAGAAGGATGTCGCCTTGTACTTCGTGGATCATTGCTGCTCCGTCGCCGGTTGGTGCTCGTGCGCAGCGCCGGACTGGTGCCGCGCGACGTCTCAAGGTGCGGAGATGGCTGCGGAACGCTGTCCGGGGATTACCAGACAAGGTGTCGGGCATTGTGCACCGACCGGGATCGCTCACCGGTCGAAGACTGGTACCGGGCGATCATCGATGCGGCATGCGCGATCCGGCCCACTTGTACACCACTCCACCCCGCATCACGAAGACCACACGCCGCACCGCCGTCGGATCCTTCACTGGATCGCCGTCGAGCGCGATGATGTCCGCTTCGTAGCCTGGTGCGAGTGATCCGATCCGGTCACCAAGCCCGAGCGCGCTGGCGGCCAGCGACTGCGCCGAGACCAGGGCAGCCAACGGCGTCTGCCCGCAATGCTCAATTCGGCCGAGGAACTCCTCGGCGTTGCGACCGTGCGCGCCGGCCGTGGCGTCCGTGCTGAACACGACCTTGGCGTCTGGCGTGTGCACTGCGATGCGGCAGATGTCGAAGTCGAGCTTCAGGTCATCCTGCATGGTCTGCATTCCCGCCTCGGTGTAGTTCCCCACGCCGAGGTAGCGTGGTGTGTTGGCGATGTAATTCTGGACGACGAGCCCGACCTGCGGGCTGATGAACGTGCCCATGCGCGCAGCAGTGGCGATGTCGTCGGCAGTGGCGTAGGTGGCATGCTCCACCTGATTGCAACCGGCGAGTGCTGCCGCACTCACCTGGGAGCGATATGCGTGAACCATCGAGCGGAGGCCGATGGCCTTCGCTTCCGAGCAGAAGATCTGGAGCTGTGCCTGCGTGAGGGTCGGTCGCGCGCCAACGCGTTGACTGGTCGACGCGAAGATCTTGATCAGGTCGGCCCCTTCGCCCTTGCGCTGCCTGATCAGCTCACGCATCTGGTCGGGTGTGCCGGTACTGTCGCCCTTGCCTTCGACCCAAGCCAGAGACGTGAGCACACGAGGGCCGGGGAAGCCATGGTCGCGGATCATGTCGCGGAGCGGTCGTTCCGTGGGGTCGCCGACCGTCTGGACGGTGGTGAAGCCACCCAGCAGCGTTTCCCAACCAGCCAACGCTATCCCCAGTGCGGCTTCCATCGGCGGTTCGCTGTCGGTCGCAATGCGACCGCGTCGATCCCAGTGTGAATCGAGATGGACATGTGTGTCGATCCAGCCCGGCATGACGGTGTAGCCACGCAGATCGATCACGGTGCCACGCACAGTCTCCGACGTGAGTGACGTGATGCGACCGTTCGCAACCCGGATCCGGCGCGCGCCAAACACGTTCCCGCGGCCGTCATGTGTGCGATCTGTGAGAATCACGAGCGGACCGGCGGGTGGACGCGGAGCAGGCAGGGGCAGCACGCCGGCTGGCTGCGCGCCAGCGTACGAGGGCTGCGCGGCGGCGATCGCGATTGACACGGCAAGCAGTGCAGACTTCGCGCGCGATGATCTGGACATGGTCATGTTCCAAGTGGTTGTCGGCAGCGCGTCGGACCTTGCGGCCGCAGTGATGCCAAGTTCATCGGGTGCGGCGGCGCGCCGCACCGTCAGTCGATCTCCATCCGGCGACACCGACAGGGCGCCGGGCTACGCAGTCAGTGCCAGACACACATCAACATCCATCCGTCGCCTGCCCACGGTCGCAGGATGGACGGACCGCCTACCGACTCCCGACAATGCGACGCGTGCTGACGCTGGCAACGATGCGTCCCAGGCCCGACAAGTTCCTGCCGTCGATCATCACCACCTGGTGCTGCGGCCGATAGACCACGCGGAAGAGCGAGTCGATCCTCGCGTGCTGCAGTGAATCCCTGTACGTGGTGATCTCGAGCAGATCCCAGGTCGTATCCGCGGGTGTGCCTCGCAGCAGCACGTAATCCTCGAGGTGTCCTGCCGCACGCGCACGCTTGTCCATCGCGAACCAGTTGGTCTCGATGAACGTTGCGAGCTGCTCGACGTTTCCCGAGAGCGCTTTCAAGTACGTGAATTGCCAGATTCCTGCGGTTGGCGGCGTGACGCCTTGTGCACCGAGTGTGCCGGCGAAAATGGCAGAGGCGAAAACGGCAGAGGCGAAACCCGAGGCCGCGGGCCAACGGCGCCGCAGGGCGAGGCTTTTCTCACGCGTCATCGACGGTATCCTCACTGCGCACATGGAAGACGTGGTCTCGCACGATCATCGAATCGAAGTAGACGATGTGTTTGCAGTTCGGACAGACCGCGCGTGAGGCCGCGTCGACGTAGTCGTCGTCGAAGTCGTCGAGATCGAGGTTCATCGAGGCCCGGTACCCATCCTGATACTGCGCCTGGCACTCCGGGCACCGCACTGTGACTTGTTCGATTGGACTGGACATGACACTCCGCGGTGTGAGCGGGAAGGAACGTCGCCGGCGCCTGACGCTGACGGCAGGATGCCACGGGTCGCGCGAATTCGGAAGCGATCAGCGGCAATCATCGTGGTGGAACCTTCGGGCTGTGCGGTCGTACGGAGGTGCGGTTGTCCGCGTGAGCGGTCGCCGGGACGTGGTGGCACCGCCGCCGCGGCGGTGACGGAGTATCTTTGGAGTTGGGCGCGGTGCCGGAACCATTTCTCCCCTCGGGACAGGAGCTGTCGATTGACTGTGCACTCGATTCGCGATGGCGTCCGTGTGACCGCCCTCCTGGTGGCTTTTGCGCTCCCGCTCGCTGGGCAGCGTAAGTCGAAGGCGCCAACGCTGGTGACTGCGCCAGAGCCGGCGCTGGTCGGAATCTGGAGTGGCTCAGCAACCGTGCCCCTCGGCGACAGCACGATCGTCGTACCGGTGACCTACACCTTCACGCAGACTGGGACGTCGGTCGCGGGCACCGCGATGGTCCCAGGGCAGGGGTCGGGACCAATCGGAAATGTGGTGCGCGACGGGAGTCGGCTGCGGTTTCGCGTCACTGCGCCAGAGGGTAAGCTGCTCGAACACGATGGCCAGTTCTCCGGCGACGGCGTGATCGAAGGGATGGTCAACATGAATAACCAGCCGGTTGCGAAATTCCGGATCACGCCGCGGAAAGCTGCGGCGCCGACAAAGTGAGGTCAGCGCTGCTCGACTGACGCCGGTCGCTCGATGTGGAGCAGCTGGAACGCGGCATTCGAGACGAGGCAATACGCCGCGAAATAGTAAAACCCGGGCCCGGCAATGGCGGAAAGATTGGCGGTGCCCTTTGCGACAAGCAATGCGATCAGCATGCCGACTGCGAAGACGTCGGCCATCGACCACTTGCTGATCGCCTGTACGACCACGTAGAGCCGATGCGAGGTTGCTGAACCACGCAACGCGAATATCGGAATCAGGAGCGCCGCCTTGATCAGCGGAATGAGTACGCTGAACAACAGGATCAAGCCCGCGACGAACAGGTTGCCCGATGCGCGCAGGCTCTGAATCGCCCCCACGACGCTGCGTGTCTCGTTGGTCAGCTGTCGGGTGACGCCGAACAGGTCCATGGTGGCGCGGATCGTCAGCGCTGGCTGATACAGCCCAGGCCAGAGGAGCGAGAGCGACAGAAGCGCGAGGACGATCGCCAGACGGTTGCGGTTGGTCATGGAGTCGAGACTAACGAGGGCGATCGATCGCGGCCAGCGGTATGGTGCTTCGGCGGTCGCCGTGACATCAGGCTTACCTCCGCCGCTGGACCGTGACCGTTCGAATCCGATCGAGCTTCGGATACTCCCGGTCCATGAATTGATTGCCGCCGCGCTCGAGCGGCCCCTGCCGCCCCTGTCGTACGCCGCTGCCGGATTCTTCGCCATACCCCCCATACAGGCTGTCCAACACCGCCATCCCTTCGATCACCGTGCCGAGAATCGTGAAGGGTTCCGCGTCGTTGCGCACGTTGTCAGCGAGATTCACGTAGAGCTGTGTGTTGCGCGTGTTCTCGCGTCCTGGCCCTTCGTACGAGAAGGCGAATGTGCCACGCGCGTTGCGCGCGCGAGGCGGGTCGTCGGCGAGGTAGCGCCCCTTCCAGGCGGCGTTCACCGCCGAGTCGCCATGCAGTCCCCACTGTGCGATGTATCCTGATCTGACACGATGAAATCGGGTGTCGTTGAAGTAGCCGTAGCGTGCCAGATTGTGGAGCCGATCAGCACCGATCGGTCCCTGCGCGCGGACCAGTTCGAGGACGAACACGCCTCTCGAGGTCTCAAAGCGCAAGTGCGAGACCGCGGGCGCAGGACTGCGCCACGCGGCGTCGTCCGGGTTCAGCAGCAGCGCGCGGAGGGCATCCGGAGCAGGGGCGGGCGACACGTGGCGGGCACCGCCGCATGCGGGCAGCAGCCAGGCCGCAACAAGAAGCACCGTGTTGCGCCCGCCATGTTGCATCGTGCGCGCCAGTGTCGAAGTCACCGCGTGTTCCGTCATGTTTTTGCGATCAGCAGCGCCCCGGTGCGTGGCAGCGCGTTGCAGTCGGCGAGGTTCTCCAGCGCCGGAATATTTGCGGCACCAAGCGCTGCGTGCACCACGAAGGCCTGCGCCTTGCCGACGTCCGTCGATGGTGAGTCGACGCCGAGCATTGCCACACCTCGCTCAATGAGTACGCGTGCGGCCTCGAGCCCAAAGCTGGGGAAGTGCAGTGCGGTCGGTCGCACGGAGGTGTCCGCGCCGAAATACAGTTCGGCGCTTTTCCAGCGACGTGCCCACCCGGTGCGGAGTATCACGATTGCGCCCTTCGGAATGCGCCCGAACTCGCGTTCGTGGGCAACGATGTCGGTCGGCAGCAGTGCGTAGTCGTGGTCGCGGGACGCGTGCGCCTGCACATCGATCACGACCAGCGGTGCGATCAGCCGGTCGAGGGGAATGCGTTCATTCGTCCACCCGGTACCTGAGGCGTGCCGCGGTGCGTCGAGATGCGTCGCAAAGTGTTCGTTGAGTGTGAGCCGGAACATCGCGGTAGTCGGAGTGGCGACCAGCGTGTCGAGCTTGAAGGGTTCGCGCGAGCCCGGCCAGGCGGTCGCATCGAACGACAGTTCGTGGGTAAGATCCACCATCGTGTATCTCGCCAGATCGAGCGCCTGCGCATTCAGCTGTGCGGTCGTGGTGGCGCTGGCGCACACCAGCGCTCCAGCGAGTGCCGTGATGTACCTGAGGTGCGTTCCGTGTTGCGTCATGACCAGTGCCTCTGATTCGTGAGTCGTGCGCCCGAGCCACTGGCCGCCGTCGCGGCTTGCTCTCGGCTGGTCTGGCTTCGCTTGTGTCACGCCCCTGCTGCCTTGCTTGCTGCTCGCCCCGCGATCCGCCCACTGAAAATACAGCCGCCGAGGAAGGTTCCTTCCAGCGACCGATAGCCGTGCATGCCGCCACCGCCGAACCCGGCGACTTCGCCTGCTGCATAGAGGCCCGGCATCGGTTGGCCATCTGCGCCGAGTACCCGCGCCTGCAGATCCGTCTCCAGGCCACCAAGCGATTTTCGTGTCAGGATATTGAGCTTGACGGCGATCAGTGGGCCATCGCGCGGGTCGAGGATCGGTGCTGGGGTGGCGATACGAATGAGTCGTTCGCTGAGGAAGCGGCGGGCATCGCGCATGATTGCGAGTTGTGGATCCTTGCCGGCCACATTGTGCACTTGCGCGTCGCGCGCGCTGACTTCGCGCTCGACGGTGGCGTAGTCCACGCGCTGCTCGCCGATCGATGCATTCATGCCGTCGACCAGTTCGCGCAGCGTACGACGCACGACGAAATCCTCGCCATGATCCATGAACGCCTGCACCGGATCCTGCACGGCCTTGCCGATGCGGCGCAGGGTCAGTCGGATGCTCTTGCCGGTGAGGTCCGGGTTCTGTTCACTGCCGGAGAGCGCGAATTCGCGCTTGATGATCGCCCGGTTGAGGAGAAACCAGGTGTATGGGTGGCCGCCCGTGGTGATGTGCTGCAGGGCGCCGAGTGTGTCGGCGCCGGGGATGTTGGGAAACGGCAATCGCTTGCCGGTGGGATCCAGCCAAAGGCTGCTCGGCCCCGGGAGAATCCGAATGCCATGCCGCGGCCAGATCGAGTTCCAGTTCCTCACCCCTTCGGTGTAGTGCCACATGCGGTCGGGATTGATCAACCGCGCACCGACGGCGCTGACGGACTGCTGGAGCAGTCCATCGACATGCTCGGGCACGCCGGACAGCATGAAATCCGGTGCGTTACCCAGGCGTGCAGTGGGCCAGTAGCGTCGCACCAGCGCATGATTGCCGCCGATGCCGCCGGACGTCACGATGACGGCAGCTGCATGCAACGTGAAGCCGTTGATGACCAAGCGCGAACTGCTCTCGCCGCGCGCCACCGACGTCGCATCGAGGACGTCGCCATGTACACCGTGTACGACACCATCGGAGATCTCGAGCCCGTTCACGCGATGGCGAAAACGAAGCTGGATACGGCCGGCCTGTGAATGTGCAAGCACCCGGCGCACGAACGGTTCGAGCACACCGGGTCCCGTACCCCACGTGACGTGGAATCGCGGGACGCTGTTGCCAGACGCGGTGGCGCCGGCCGCACCACGTTCGGCCCATCCCACTGCGGGAAACCAGCGCATGCCCTGCTCGTGTAACCACGACCGTTTCTCGCCGCCGGCGAAGTCGAGATAGGCCTCCGCCCACTGACGGGGCCAGTGATCTTCGGGTCGGTCGAAGCCCGCGGTATTCATCCAGTCGCGGTGAGCGAGTTCGTGCGAGTCATGGATGCCCAAGCGCCGCTGCTCGGGAGAATTCACAAAAAGCAGACCGCCGAGGGACCAGAAGGCCTGCCCCCCAAGGTTCTGTTGCCCTTCCTGGTCGAGCAGCAGCACGCGGCGGCCCGTGTCAGCGGCTTCGGCAGCCGCCACAAGGCCGGCGAGTCCGGCACCAACGATGATCAGGTCTGCGTCAGGCGTTGGCACGGTGTTGTCTGGCGAGAGGTCGCAGGCGAGGCCGCAGCCAAAGTATATGAGCCGGGGAGGGGCAATGGACACCGGCATCGCGCGTGGCCTGTGCAAGGTGCGGGGCAGGTGATTCCCCAGCGGCGCCGTGCCCGCCCGCCCCGCCAGAGCTGCGTTGTCAGGCAAGGCATCGCGGAGCAAGTGTGCCAGGCAGTCGCGCCTGGCGGTTCACACGTGGCTCGACAGTATGACCCCGATAGTCGAGACAGGTGGCCGGTGCCGGAACGCGAGAACGTATCCTGCGTGGGCTGTCGAGATAATCCGCGAGTTGCTACGATTACACGAGTCCCCGTTACTCCGCCTTCACCTCCCGAACCGCATTCGCGATGATCGCCTGCGACACTTCGGATCCGGTTCTGCTGTTTCGCTCGGTGGTGACGGCGATCAACGCCGGTAGCTGGGGCGCGGTGGCGGCCGCGTGTGACCCGGACAGTCTGCTTCGATTCCGCAACTGGAAGCTCGAGGAAATCACACAGCAGTCGACCGAAGAGCCGGTGCCGCTCACCGCCGAGCTGCTGCTGCGCGGTGTGCCGGAAATGCCGGTAGCTGTGGCGCACGAGATCGTCGCCGAGCAAGCGCAGCGAACAACAAAAGGGACACGGCTGCCCGACTGGCCCGCATGGGCTGCCTCGAGCGAGGCGGCGCGCGCGCTCACACCGCTCGATTTTTTTGCCCGGAGCTTCGAAAGTGTCATGCCACAGGCGCGGATCGCGAGATTGGCTGCCAGCGGAGCCATCGATGCGGCAGAGGTGGCCAGCGCGCTGGAATTGTCACTGTTCGAGCTGCGCGTTGTCGCGCTCGGCGCCGTACCCGATGGTAATGCGCAAGCGCAGGTAGTCTATCGCGACGCGCTGGGTGCGTCGCTTGCCGATACAGGCTATGTACGGTGGCTCGACGGGCTGCCGGAGGGTGGCCGCGCACTCTACGAGGACCTCGGAGGACACCGACGTATCAGGACCGAGACGGCCCTTCGCCAACCGGACGGGTCGTGGCGACTGACGGCTTCCACCGATCTGGCTGGCGTCGGAAGCCTCGCGGTCGCCTACGACACGTCATCTGCCCGGGGGACGCACGTGCGAATGTATGAAAGCTGTTGAGCGCTTCGAGCATCCGGAGGCGCTGTTCCGTGTGGCCGCCGAGGCGTTTTGTGCGCGAGACTATCGGCGGGCTGCCGGATGCTGTGATCCGGTGAGTCTGGCCGTCTTCAGGCATGAGCGCCTCGCGACGCTGGCGCCGAATCCGCGCCGTGTCCTGACGGTGGACGAGCTGCTCCGTGCCTGGCCCGACTGGTCCCGCGAGCGGGCGGAGTACGAGGTTCGCATACGTGAGGGCACAAACGACGTCCTGCCGCGCGTTCGGCAGCTGCTCGCAGGCGTCGAAGCATTGGAGGAGGCAACCGCGCTCACGCCGCTGGAGTTCTTCGCTCGTGCACTCGAGGCGCGTGACATGCGCTTTCTCTTGTCGCGGGCACTGCGGGAGCATTGGCCAGGGCTGGCAGCGCCAACACCGCAGATTTCCGACGAAATGCTGGCGTGGTCGCAAGCGGCACCAGTGTTCACGGTGCTTGGGACGGTCGCTGATGGCGAACGGTTGGCGCATGTCATTTTCCGCTGCGCACACGGCTCGCCGCTGGGGCACGACCGATTGGCGGATGCCACGCAGGAGTCTGCGTCGATCGAGACAAACACGGCCCGCCAGCAGCCGGATGGCTCGTGGCTTCTGGTCGGCGGCGAGACGTACCTGGGCACGGACGGATCGAGGTTCGTCGCAATCGGCGTTGATGACGACGCCACAGCGCCTACCGACGCCGGTACGTGATGTGCCTATCGCGCTCCGATTGCATGGTGTGCGCGAAACCAGTCCAGCGCCGAGTCCCAGAGCGGCACTCCTTCGGGCCGAAAATACCCCATGTGGCCGATCGCACCTCGCGTCGGCGCCAGATCTACCGCCTGCCAGCCGCTATTCGCATACGCTGCCATGAACGCGTCGCGCGATCTCGGCGGCGCCCAGCGATCATCGAGCGCAGTCGCCGCCATGATCGGCGTGCGCACCGCCGCGAATCGCGCCGCGAGATGCGACATGTCCGGGTCATCGAAGAAGTAGCGCGGATACTGACACCAGTGCCGCCACTGCAGAAAGACGTTGAGCGGCAGGTCTTCGCCCATGCCGAGGAGACTCCATGGCAGATATCCCTTCCATCGCGTCAGGGCCGGGCCAATCACGCGCCACAGCGCCAGTACCCGCAGCTGCTCAGCGCGCGGCATCCAGCCGTGCCAGCCGGCGCCCGTCGCGAAGGTGTAGAACCGCGCGACACGGTCGTGGTTCGGCAACAGCCCGAATGCGTGCCCGCCGAATGAATGACCAACCATGAACAGCGGTGTGTCGTCCGTGCTCATCGCGTCAACGGCGGCGGCGAGATCCTGCTGGGCCCAGTCGAGATAGTTCATCTCGAATCCGCGCAGCGACACGGGGCGCGATTGACCGATGCCGCGGTAGTCGAGCGTGAGGGTCGTGAAGCCTTGGGCGCTCGCGTACTCGGCGAAGCGGCGATAAAAGCGTTGGGGAACGCCGGTGGCGCCGGCGATGACGAGATGGCCCGCGAGTGGCCCCATTGCCCCGTAGCAGAGGGCTGAAAGGCGATAGCCGTCGGCTGCGACGAGCGTGACCGGTGTGATGTCGTGGTGCAACGCTTCGTCGCTCATCGTGCGGGGACCGTCATCGTCGCTGCTCGTTCACACATCACCGCAGTCTGTCAGGGCATCTGGTCTGCGTCAATCGAGTTGTCCCGCTGTGATCAGCTTGGTACCTGACACTGGCTAACCGCAACGCGTTCGTGTGGGACGCCACGGAGCGGAAAACTGATGGACGAATCGTGAGCCATCGCGCAGCAAGACATCAAGCGACCCGATGATGCTGCTATCGCGCGCAACACCAATCACCAGGATCGTGCCGGTCACCGGGCCCGCCTGCGCGTGCCTGATAGCGTAGTACTCGCCGAAGCCATGGTTCGAGCCTTGTCCAATGCGGAACGACCGACCGGCCAGCTCACCGAGCCCGGTCCAGACGCTCACGGTGAGAAACGGTGGGTCGGCCTGCTGCGCGACGTCGAGGGGCCTCGCCGAGAGCCTGATGGTGACGGCGGGCGCATCGGTGGGTGCGCAGCTGTTTGTTGCCGTGGCAAACTGGAGTTCCGCCGCAGCGCCGGTCAGCGATGTGCCGCACGAGCAGGGCATCAGGAGGCAGAAGGCCCCGAGCAGCCGGGATGTTGCCGTCACCGATCGCCGTTCCGTCGCCATCGCTGCACCCTCGTGGAATGAGTCAGGTCGCGCTGCAGCCCCCGCGGGAGTTTGCCCGCAACGCGTGCTACCGCCTCAGCGGCCCGACTTCTGGCACTGCCGCTTCGGGTACTGACGCGGGAGGCCCGAGGTCTTCGCGCCATCTCGGTTTCGGCGACAATGCACCATGTGATACCGCGACCGACAGTGCGTGGTCACCCATGTGTGTCGCACCTGAGCCCCTGGTCGGTCGGAGCAACGGAGCGGCTCTGAGGCCGCCTCGGTCCGGAGCGCATCAGGGGGTGCCTGCGACCGCTGCCATTGTGGACGCACGCTATGTAATGTTCAGCTTGCCAGACGACGGACGCCGGATTTGCGACCAAATGACAGGCGGCGACCGGCTTGTCGGTACGGAGTATCCATCGACTCGACTCCAACGCCCGTGAACCCGGCACCCGTACCTCTGGTCTCGCGCGTCTGGTGGCGCTCGACCCTCGTCCTCGGGACGACGGCCTATGTGCTGGCGTGCACGGCCTTCCTTCTGCTCCGGGAGGGACAGGACACGCGCCGACTCGAGGACATCGGGTTCCTGCCGCTGTACCTCGTCGCCGGACTTTCGGTCTGGTATGGCGCGCCAGCGAGCGGATCGGGCGCGGAGTGGCGCGAGCGCGCCGGATGGCGGCTCATTGGCTCCGCCTGGCTTCTGTCATGCGTTGCAGCGGTCGGGTGGGTCGTCGCCCCCAAATCAGCCGTTGTGGATGTCGTGGCCGACATGTTGTACACCGCGTACTACCCACTGCTTTGTTGGGGGTTCGCGCTCCTCTGTGTGTTGCCCAGCACGGCTCGGTCGCGCCTGCGCCTGGTGCTCGAGACCCTGATCGTACTTACCGCTGCTCTGACATTTGCCTGGTACTTCGCAGCCGAAGGCTCGACATCGCTGAGCCGGATGGAACGGTTCCTTGGCCTCGGTGAACTGACGTCGTTCGGCGAGATCTGGGTGCTCGTCGTGGCAAGCGTCGCGCTCCACAGCCGTCCAACCGCCAGTCGCAGGCCGGCGCTCCAACTCCTGGCGCTCGCCTCGTTCGTCGCCGCGGTCAGTGACCTGATGCTTGGCTATCTGGACCCCGCCACACAGCACGTACCACGGCAAGTCGCCGTCGGCACGCTGGCGGTGGCGGTGCTGCTCCTGGTTTCGGCGGGCGACGTGAATCGACGCTCGGCCGCTGGCCTCGAGCGGCTCAACACCGGCGCGTGGCTGCCGTACACGGCGATCACCGTGCTCGGGGTATTGATCCTTCGCGAGATTCTGCGACCGGTGCGCAATTTCGACCTGCTGGCGGGGTTGGTCCTTGGCGGGATCGTGCTGACCACGCTTGTGCTCGGGCGTCTGCTGCTGGCAGAACGCGCCGTGCGCGACGAGCAGCGTGCGCGGGCGGATCAGGATGCACGATACCGCGCGCTCATCCAGCGATCACGCGAGGCGCTGATAGTCGTCGATGTGGAGGGCGTGATCCGCTACGCCAGTGCGGCGTGCACGTCAGTCCTCGGCTGGGATCCGCAGCAGATCGTCGGGCAGCGGCTGACGGAGCAGTTGACGGACGCTGGAGCCGTTCCGTTGGCCGACATGATGGTCGCACCGGTCGACGGCCAACTGTTGATCTGGTCGCAGCATGCGGATCGCGGGCTTCGTCAAATGGAGACGGTCATCTCCGATCTTCGCGACGACGCGGCAGTGCAGGGCCTCGTGCTGAATGTGCGGGACGTAACGGAACGTGCAGCGCTCGAGCAGAAGGTACGGCAGTCACAGAAGCTCGATGCGCTGGGGTTGCTCGCCGGTGGCGTGGCGCACGACTTCAACAACATCCTGACCGTGATTCGTGGCACCGCCGAGTTGGTCGCGCTGCGCGGGCTGACGCACGCGGCGGAAGAAATGCAGCAGATCCAACTGGCCAGCGACCGCGGAGCGGCACTCTGCCGTCAGTTGCTCACCTTCGGTCGCGCCGATGTCGCGCGGAATGAGGTGCTGGATCTGAGCGACCTCACGCGCGGCGTCGTTCCGATGCTGAGACGTGTCCTGCCGTCCGGCATCACGCTGGACGTGCACTCTGCGGATACGCCACTTCGCATCACGAGTGATCGGGCCCAGCTCGAAATCGCGATACTGAACCTCGTCATGAACGCGCGTGATGCATTGCCGGATGGAGGCTCGATTCGGATTGCGACACGGACGGAGGAGATCACGGTCGATGCGCCTGATGCCGTCAGCGAGCGTGTGCCGACCGGGCGCTATGCAGCCATCACCGTTGAGGATTCGGGCATCGGGATGGATGCCGAGACGCGGACGAGAGCACTCGATCCCTTCTTCACCACCAAACCGGCGGGCGTGGGTACCGGGTTGGGGTTGTCCACCGTCTTCGGTCTCGTCACCGCCGCCGGAGGATACCTTCGGTTACGGTCGGCGCCGGCAAAGGGAACGACGGTCACCTTGCTCTTCCCCCCTGCTGTCGCCACCGCGGCTCCTCCGGAACCGACCCCGAAGGCCCGCACGATTTCCACGAAGCCGGTGGTGTTGCTCGTCGACGACGAGCGCGACCTGCGTGGAGCCGTCAGCCGGTATCTGACCAGTATGGGTTATCAGGTGCATCAGGCCGGAGACGGCGTTGAAGCGATGGAACACCTCGACACGATGACGATGTTGCCGGACGCGGTCGTCTCGGACATCACAATGCCGCGCATGAATGGGGTGTCGCTGGCCCAGACGCTCCGGGCCAGACACTCTCACCTGCCGATCATCCTGATCTCGGGGCACCTTGGTGCCGTTGCGTCGACGCAGGATTTGCCGGCGTCGGTCGACTTTCTCAGCAAACCCTTCGGGTTCGCGGCGCTCGAGTCACTGATCAGCCGGCGCGTTCAGGAACAGTCGTGACGATCCGCGCCTGCGCGCGCATGTCGCAGGCGCAGCAAGGCTACGGCGGCGGCACTACTTCGCTTTCTTCAGCGCCGCTTCGGAGAGCTCGATCCGGCGCTCGACCGATGTCGATGCGACCATGTCTGCGATCACATCGAGCGGGAGCTCGTCGAGGGTCTTGAAGCGCAGGCAGCCCTTGCCCATATCCAGCTTCTTCCCGGCAGCCTTGTACGCTTTCGTCAGCCGATCCATCAGCACCTTGTCACTGGACACACTGGTGAGATAGAGCGCGTAGTTGTTCTTCTGCGCGGCCAGCGCCAGATACATCAGGGGTTGCTTGTTGTATGTGTTCGGATACCGCTCGAGCGGAATCTCATAGGCAAGCATGCCCCAGCTCATGGACTCAACGTAGCCCTTCGGCAGGTGCTTCTTCACGACAGCGCGCACGGCACTGATGATCCTGCGACGGTCAGCGGGGAGGCTGGCGAGATATGCGGCAGGCGTGGTTTCCTTGCTCGAGACCATGGCGTTGTCCTCGGGGGCTGATGTTCACGCTGCTGTTCACACGGTGCCGAAATGCGCGACTAGCGGAACGATGAACAGGCGCGCCGGCTCACTCAAGGGGTGCGTGCCCGCGTGCGTCCACGCGGTAGCCTGACAGGCGACGCCGGCGCTGACGCTGCGGCGTCACGCGACGTGCTGCGCAGCCGAGTTTCAAGCTCCCGCAACATCGCCTCGAACGTCTGCACATCCGCCGCCGCAAAGCCATCGAACGTGGCGTCGGCGTGTTCCTGCGCACGCGGCGACACGCGCTGGAGCAGCTCGATGCCTTTCGCCGTCAACAGCACGCGATAGCTGCGACGATTGTCTCCGGGACGCTGAACCAGGAGCTCCTTCTCGATCAGCTTCCGGATCAGCACCGAGACCGTGGCACGCTCGAGAAAGAGATACTCGGCCAGCTCGGTCGGTGTCACGCCCAGCGTACCGCCGCAGTTCCAGACGGCGAGCACGGCGCGGAACTGTGCTTGCGTCAGCCCGAGCACATCAAAGTGCTGATTGAAGCCGACCGCCATGCGAATCCCCACGCGCATCAGCGCAAGGCAGATTCGAGAGGCCTGGGAGGGCTCGGTGGGTGGCTGCATGCCTACATCTTAAGCTGTCACCGGCGCGGTGTCCTCGCGATACAGCTGATAGAAGAAGTAGAAGATGACGATGATGCCGAGCGGTACTGGCCAGAGTTGCGACCACGGCCTGCCGACGCGGACGACGTTCCCCATCAGCGCACTAAGCATCCCTGACGTCGCAGCGATCATCTTGTAGCTATGCTCGTAGCGCCATGCAACGCGGTGCCACCGGCGCGGGAACAGCCAGCGAATGACATCGTAAGCCACGACCGTCAACAGGCCTCCCAGGGTCGAGACGACGATCGTGCTGAGGCCCTCGGGTTGACGCACCAGGATGCCAACGAGCACCACGGAGCCTGCGACTGCGGCAATCGTCCAGAGGGCATCGATCAGGCCGGGGCCAGCCGCGCGGGTGCGACCAGCGCGCCAACCGCCACCCAACTGATAGAGCACCAGCAGCGTCAGCACCGCGAAGAGCGGCAGAAAGCGAAACACGATCAGGCCGAGCATCGCTGAGAGGCAGACCGCGAGCGTCAACCATGCGAAAATCCGGCCGAGGCGGCGGTGTGACTCGGTCCCCTTGGCGCGAAGGAGCACCGTGACGCCGAGGAGCAGCGCCACGGTGCCAGTACCGATGTGGATCAGCAGGTTGCTCAGGTGCGCTGGTGTCATTGCGGCATCTGGCTGAGGGGGAGCGCGGAGGGGCGGTGTCGGAGGCGGAGGCCTCGAAGGCGGGCCGCACACTTAGAAGACTAACTGTTAGGTATCTAAGCGTCAATCCGAGGCGCCAGTGCTGCGTCCAGTTCGCCAGTGCACGGCTCATATATTCTGCCGATGCCACCCCACCAGCCGGAACAGGCGACGGTCCTGCATAGCTGGACGACTCAGGCCACCTGGGATGCGCCGACCGTGATTGGCGGGAGCGGCGCGCACTTCGAAACCCGCGACGGTCGCTCGCTGCTCGACTTCAGCAGCCAGTCGGAGTGCAGCAATCTTGGCCACCAGCACCCAGCCGTCGTTGCCGCCATCAAGGCGCAGGCCGACCGACTCTGCTACATCGCGAATGCGTGGGGAGCCGAACCGCGCGCGGCACTGGCGGAGTTGCTGCTCGAGAAGAGTGGATTCGCGGGCGGTCGCGTCTTTTTCACATTGGGTGGCGCCGACGCCAATGAGCACGCGGTGAAGTTTGCGCGGCAGGTCAGCCGACGTCCGCACGGCGTGATCATTGCGCGGGACCGATCGTATCACGGCGCGACATACGCAACGATGGCCCTGTCGGGAGATACGCGCACGCGACAGCAGGTGGACCCGGCGCAGTTCGGTGTGCTGCATGCGCTGCCCCCGTACGCCTATCGTTGTCCGTTCGGCACCACGGACGCTGACGAGTGCGGGCGTCAGGCGGCGTTGGATGTCGGGGCGCTGATCGACGGAGCCGACACTGACGCGGCAGCGGTACTCATGGAACCGGATGCTGGCACCAACGGCATCGTGGCGCCAGACAGTTACTGGCCAGCGCTCCGGACGCTCACACGGAGCAGGCGAGTGCTGCTCATTGCCGACGAAGTCATGAGCGGTTTCGGACGCTGCGGGGAATGGTTCGCCTGGCAGCGGTATGGCGAGGCCGGTCGCCCCGATCTGATGACACTCGCGAAGGGACTCACCGGTGCGCATGTGCCGCTTGGTGCCGTCGTACTCTCAGCCGATGTGGCGGCACGGCTCGAGCATGAGATGCTGTACACCGGACTGACCTACTGCGGGCATCCGCTGGCGTGTGCGGCGGGTGTGGCGGCCGTCGAGGCGTACGAAAGCGAACAGCTGATTCCGCGCTCGCGCCGACTCGGCGGTGAGATGCTCGGCGCGGTGCAGGCGATGCAGCAGCGCCACGCCGTGATCGGCGATGTGCGCGGTGGCCGCGGGCTGTTCGTCGTCATCGAGTTGGTCGCTGACCGGGCCAGCCGCAAGCCGATTGCCCCGTGGCCAGAATCCGCGCCAGGCCTGAAAGCGCTGGTTCGCGAGGGCCTGCAGGCCGGAGTGTCGTTCGCCACGCGCGGAAATCTGCTGATCCTCGCGCCGCCGCTGATCATCGAGGAGCGCGATCTGGCACATGGGCTGACCGTGCTCGACAGCTTGCTGGCCACGCACTTTCCCTCCGCGAGCTGACGGCCTCATGACACTCGATCTGGCGCACGTCACAGCACCCGATGCCGCGATGTTTCATGGCGATCCACTTTGCGCGGGCGCGCGCGGCGGTGAGCCATGAAGACGGAGTTTCTGTCGCTTCGCGATGCGATGGCGAAACACGTCGCTGACGGGATGACTGTCGCGCTGGAGGGCTTCACGCACCTGATTCCGTTTGCCGCTGGCCACGAGCTGATACGTCAGCAGCGTCGCGGACTGACGCTGGTGCGCATGACGCCTGATCTGATCTACGATCAGATGATCGGGATGGGTTGTGCGCGCTCCCTCGTGTTCTCGTGGGGCGGCAATCCCGGTGTGGGTTCGTTGCACCGACTGCGGGATGCGGTGGAGCACCAGTGGCCGAATGCGCTCATGATCGACGAACACAGTCACGCCGGGATGGCGGTGCGCTATTCGGCTGGGGCGAGCGGCCTGCCATTCGGCATTCTCAAGGGCTACACCGGCACGGGGCTCGCGGTGGAGAATCGCCAAAACGTCGCGACGATCGCGTGTCCCTTCACCCGCGAGAATGTGACGGCGCTGCCTGCGATCACGCCGGACGTGACGGTCCTGCACGCGCAGCAGGCCGATGGTGCAGGGAACGTGCTGCTCCGTGGCATCGTCGGCGCAAGCCGCGAGGCGGCGATGGCCGCACGGTGCCTTGTGGTCACCGTCGAGGAAGTCGTGGAAGAGCTGGACGCGCCGATGAACGCGTTCGTCATTCCGGCGTGGCAGGTTCACGCGATTGCCGAAGTGCCCGGCGGCGCCTATCCGTCGTATGCCCTTGGGCTCTACTCGCGTGACAATGCGTTCTACCAGTCGTGGGACGAGATCGCCCGCTCACGTCAGGGTTTTCTGGCGTGGATGGAGCAGCATGTGCTCGGCACCGCCGACCACACGGAGTTTCTGCGCAGCGTCGGGGCAGCTGAATGACAACCCGCCCATACACCGCAGACGAGATGATGACCGTCGCCGCGGCGCGACGGCTCCGCGACGGCGCGGTGTGCTTCGTCGGCATCGGGCTGCCGAGCGCAGCATGCAACCTCGCGCGAATGACGCACGCGCCGGACCTGGTGCTGATCTATGAGTCAGGCACGGTTGGCGCTTGCCCGACGGTGTTGCCCCTGTCGATCGGCGACGGAGAATTGGCGGAGACCGCACGTAGCGTGATTCCCCTTCCTGAGATCTTCACGCACTACCTGCAGCGGGGCAGGGTGGATGTCGGATTTCTCGGCGCAGCGCAGATCGATCGTTTCGGGAACCTGAACAGCACTGTGATCGGCTCGTATGCGCAGCCGACGGTGCGCCTGCCGGGTGCCGGTGGCGCTCCGGAGATCGCCGTGCATGCCCACGAGGTGCTGGTCGTGATGAAGCAGTCGGCGCGCACCTTCGTTGTGCAGCTCGATTTCTGCACCACGCAAGCACGGCCAAGCGCACTGA
>JANNVN010000403.1:0-7467 GCA_031414435.1 Gemmatimonadaceae bacterium | reverse complement strand
TGCTTCAAGCGGCGGAACGGCGAAGTCGGGAGTGCCCCAGAAGAGGATGCGCACGGGGTGAGGATTGCGAGCCGGTCAGCGAACGTCGCTGCGGTGATCGGCGCCAGCTTCGTCGTCGAGTTCGTCGTCCTCGGCCTGCAGTCGTGCGATGACATCCGGGGTCAGGCGGCGGATCAGTTCCGGGTACTGATCCTTCTCTTCGTCCCACTCGCGGAGCGCCTGACGGCGCTTGAGAATCGAGAGGTGATCGAGAAACAGCTTCCCGTGCAGGTGGTCGATCTCATGCTGCAGGCAGGTGCCGAACAACTCCGTCCCATCAAGCGTGATCGGCTTCAGATCGACGTCGAGGGCCTGTACGACGACCTTGGCGGCGCGCTCGACGTCAAAGTGGATGTCAGGAATGGACAGGCATCCTTCTTCGCGCTTGCTCTTCCCGCTCCGCATCGTGATAACGGGATTGATGAGCGCGATCGGGTTGTTGTCGACGTCGACGACGGCAATGCGCTCGCTGCGGCCGACCTGCGGCGCAGCGAGGCCGATCCCCTTGGCGGCATACATCGTGTCGAACATGTCGGTCACGAGCTGCCGCAACTCCGGCGTCATCTGCTGCACGATCTGGGTCTCGCGACGAAGAATCGGGCTGCCGAGGACGTGAATGTCGAGCAACGCCATCAGGCGACCTTGTCCGCGCTGGAGCTGCTGCCACTGCTCGACGCGATCTTGGCGACGCGGCCGCGCTCGATGATCAGGCGCGACTCGCCACTCTTGATCGTGACTTCGTCTTCCGGGCTGGCGCTGGCTCCGGTCTTGATGTGCTGCACTTCGCCGATCAGGCCACCTGCGGTCACGATCCGATCACCCTTCTTCAGTTCGAGGATGGCCATTTCGTGCTTCTTCCGCTGCTGCTGCTGCGGGCGGATGAGCAGGAAGTAGAAGATCGCGAAGATGCCGCCGTACATGAGCACCGGTGCGACGAGGGACTGGCCACCGGCGAGCTGCAGGACGGCGAGGGTGGCGTATGGCAGTGAGGTCATGAGTCGCTGGAGGTCTTGGCGTGATAGCGGGTGAGCCAGTCCCGGCTCCACCCATCAAAGGTCCCGGTGCGGAGCGCGGACCGCGCGTCACGCATCAGGGTGATGAGGAAAGATACGTTGTGCAGCGAGAGCAGCCGGAGGCCGAGCATTTCTTCGCTGACAAAAAGGTGGCGGAGGTAGGCGCGGTCGTAGTTGGTGCAGCAGGGGCAGGGGCAGCCTTCGACGAGGGGTCGGCGGTCGAGGCGGAAGCCCGACTTCCGGATCTGGACCTTGCCGTCGTGGGTAAAGGCGGTGCCGTTTCGGCCCATTCGGGTGGGGGCGACACAGTCGAAGAGGTCGACGCCGCGGCGCACGGCTTCGACGAGATCGTCGGGGAAGCCGACGCCCATCATGTAGCGCGGGACGGTGCGGGGAATGATGGGGTCGACGACCTCGAGCGTGGCATACATGTCGGGCTTGGATTCGCCGACGGAGAGGCCGCCGATTGCGATGCCGTCCCAGTTGCCGCGGTCGAGGATACCGCGAGCCGAGGCGATGCGCAGGGCGGGGTGAACGCCACCCTGGATGATGGGGAAGAGGGACTGGCGCGGGGGAATGATGTCGGTGGCGGCGTCGTGCGTTGCCATGGGGGGAGCGCCGGGCGGAACTTCGAACTGGGGGGGGGCCCCCCGTCCCTCACGGCTGATCCGATCGAACTCCACCCGACAGCGATCCAGCCACCGCAGGCTCCGCTCCATCGCCGACTGACTCGCCGCGTACTCCGCCTGCCCCGCGATCAACTCGTCGAGCTGCATGATCACGTCAGCGCCGATGTTCCGCTCGATGCGCATCACACTCTCCGGCGTGTAATTGTGCTTCGAACCATCGATGTGGCTCTGAAACACCACGCCCTCCTCGCTCACCTTCCGCAGGCCCGACAGCGAGAACACCTGAAATCCACCCGAGTCTGTGAGCATCGGGCCGTCCCAGCGGGTGAAGGCGTGCAACCCGCCCAGCGCCCGCACCATCATGTCGCCGGGGCGCAGGTAGAGGTGGTACGCGTTCGAGAGAATCATCTGCCCACCAGCGCCCGCCACTTCTTCGACGCTCAGGCCCTTGATGGTGCCGTGCGTGCCAACGGGCATGAACGCCGGCGTTTCCACCACACCGTGGGGGGTGGAGAACCAGCCCAGGCGTGCACTGCCGGAGTCGTGGGACGTGCGAAACGAAAAGTCGGCCATGAGGCGGGGAAGGGCGGGGCGGCGTCGTCGAGCTGGGACAAGCCGCGAAAACTACTCGGTCTGGCCCGCGACACGGTGTGCGATCGTCCACCACGGTGCCCGCGCGGAGGGTGGTGACGATGCGGGTGGCACCTGCGACTCTCGCCCAGTCGCAGCGATGATGACTCAGATGATCAGCATGGCGTCGCCGTACGAATAGAAGCGGTACTGCTGTGCGATCGCTTCGCGGTAGGCGCGCATCGTCAGCTCGTAGCCGGCCAGTGCGGCGACCAGCATCACCAGCGTGGACTTCGGCAGGTGAAAATTGGTCAGCAGATGGTCGACCATCCGGCATTGGTACGGCGGGTAGATGAAGATCCCCGTCTCTCCCTCCGCGGCGTGGATCGTTCCGTCGGCAGCGGCAGCACTCTCCAGCGTCCGCATGGACGTGGTACCAACGGCCCAAACATCGTGTCCGGCCACCTTCACCCGGGTGAGAATCTCGGCGGTGCTTTCCGGCACCTGAAACCACTCCTCGTGCATCACATGCTCGCGCGGGTCGTCAACACTGATCGGGCGAAAGGTGCCGGCGCCGACATGCAGCAACACATCCGCGCGATGCACACCCTTGGTCGCGAGCAGCGCAAGAACCTCCGGCGTGAAGTGCAGACCGGCTGTCGGTGCGGCGACGCTGCCTGCCTGCTGTGCATACACGGTCTGGTAGCGCTGCGCATCCTGCGGTGTGTCGCTGCGCGTCATGTACGGTGGCAGTGGCACATGCCCATAGCGCTCGATGGCGTCGGCGGTACTCTCCGCCGCGTGCAGTCTCACGAACTTCGTCCCACGATCGGACGCGTCGAGCATTTCTACGCTGAAGTCGGCCGCGATGGTGACGAATTTCCCCGCCTGCAACTTTGCTCCTGGCTGCACCATCGCTTCCCAGACGTCGTCGCCGTGCGTCTTGAGCAACAGTACTTCGGCCGGCGCACCACTGGGTCGGGTGCCAAGGAGCCGCGCACGGAACACCTTGGTCGTGTTCACGACGAGCGCGTCGCCCGCCGGGATGAAATCCACGATGTCGCGGAACTGCCGGTGTTCGATGGTGCCGCTGTCTCGATGGATCACCAGCAGCCGACTGCCATCGCGATTCGCCACCGGCTGCTGGGCGATCAGCGACTCGGGGAGGGCGAAGTCGTAGTCCGACACGCGCGTGCCGTCGGCGGTTCTCGGAATGCTCACATCGAAAAACTAACCGGCCTTGGAGGTGTTCGGCCACGTCGCATGCCGGCGTGTACTCCGCGTGGGGTCTGCGCGCATCGGGCGCTGTCACCGCTGTTCACGTGAGGCCTCGTGGGACGTGGCGGAACAGGAATGGCGTGGGGTCTGCGCGCATCGGGCGCTGTCACCACTGTTCACGCGGGGGCCGCGGGGGACGCGGAGAAGTGCAACGGCGCAGGGCTGTGGGAACAGCGTCGCGCGCAGGCCGCTCCTCAGTGTCGTGCTTTCCCCCCGCGTCCTCCGCGGGCCCCGCGTGAACAGAGTCAGCGAGCTTCCACTGACCCCGATCTCACAAGTTGCAGCGGCCAGGTCTGCACACGAACCTGTTCTGCGCACCAGCGACGGCTGCACCAGCGACGGCTGAACACCAGGAAACGACCCGCCGCTGAACTCAGAGCAACGACGGCTGCGCCCCGGACGCGTCACCAGGCGGCGTATACCCGAAGTGCCGATACGCCGTCGGCGTCGCGACACGTCCGCGCGGAGTCCGCTGCAGGAAGCCGTTCTGCACCAGAAATGGCTCGTACACTTCCTCAATCGTTCCCTCATCTTCGCCGACCGCGGCCGCGACCGTCTTCAATCCCACCGGACCACCCTCGAACTTCTCGATGATCGCCCGCAGAATGCGTGCGTCCATGTCGTCCAGCCCGAAGGCATCAACTTCCAGCAGTTCGAGCGCGGCGTCGGCAACGGCCTTGTCGATGATCCCGTTCGCCTTCACCTGCGCATAGTCGCGCACACGGCGCAGCAGCCGATTCGCCACACGCGGCGTGCCGCGTGCGCGCCGCGCCAGTTCATGCGCGCCATCCGGTGTGATCGAACAGCCCATCACGTGCGCCGTGCGCTTCACAACCTGTTCCAGATCGGCCGTCGGGTAGTAGTTGAGGCGCTGCTCAATCCCGAAGCGCGCCCGCATCGGTGGCGTCAGCATGCCCAGCCGGGTCGTCGCACCGATGAGCGTGAACTTCTCCACCGGCATCGTGATCGTCTGCGCTTTCGGACCATCCGAGAGGCGGATATCGACCCGGAAATCCTCCATCGCCGGATACAGAAACTCCTCGATCACCGGGCGCAGGCGATGGATTTCGTCGATGAAGAGAATGTCGCCTTCGCGCAGATTCGTCAGCGTTCCGACCAGATCACCAGGCTTCTCCAGCGCCGGCCCGGCCGTGGTGCGAATGTTCACGCCCATCTCACGCGCGATCAGCTCGGCCAGCGTCGTCTTGCCCAGGCCTGGCGGACCGAAGAAGAGGACGTGATCCAGCGGCTCCTTCCGATGCTGCGCGGCATCGATATAGATGCGCAGCGAGTCCTTCACCTTGGGCTGTCCGATGAACTCGGACAGCTTCTGTGGCCGCAGGGACAGTTCGACGAGTGAATCCTCGTCGATTGCCTCGGGGGTCGTGATCTCGGCGCGCGTCATGCGCCAAAGTGTACCCGAAGAAACACCGGAGCGCCATTGCCGGCACCCTGTCGCGGGAGGAGCCCTTCCCATGGAATCTCCGGGCACGTGGGATGGCCGCGAGCGACGCGTCCCACGTGGACGGGGATTCCCTGGCTTCGCACCGTTACGACCCCGTGAACACCCACCGAGCCGTGAACAACGTCCCCGGTAACGAAACCTAGCGCGCTCCGATGCGCGCCAGCGCCGCGCGAACCAGTGCCGCGGTGCTCGCCTTCCCTTCGCCGGCGTCGAGTGCAGCGCGGATGCCCGACTCCGCTTCCGCCACGCCATACCCAAGCGATTGCAGCGCGCGAACCGCGTCGTCTACGCCGACGCCGCCGGTGCTGACAATCGACGCCGACCCGCGCTGCAGATCATCCAGCTTGTCGGCCAGGTCGAGAATCAGCTGGTCGGCCTTTTTCTTGCCCAACCCCTTCACCTGCTGCAGCGTCGCCAGATCGCGCTCACGAATGGCGCGTACCAGGCGCTCGGCACTCAGCGCCGACAGCATGTTCAGCGACAGCTGCGGTCCAAACCCCTTCGCGACCAGCAGACGCGTGAACACGTTGCGCTCATATGTCGTGCCGAAGCCGAACAGCTGCCACCCGTCTTCTTTCACGACGAGATGGGTGTGCAGGCGCACCTGCTCACCCGCCTTGGGCAGCGACTCGAACGTTGAGAGTGGAATGGCCACGGCGTACCCAACGCCGCCTGACGTCAGGATCTCGACACTCGCCAGATCACGCTCAACCAGCGTGCCAACCAACAGCGTGATCATCGCGCCCCTCCCGCGGCTGTCAGCATCGCCGACGTACGCGCCGCCAGCAGACAGGTGAGCGCGGCGGCGACGCCGTCGGCGGCGTCATTCGGGCTTGGCACCGTCTTCAGGCGCAGCAATGTCTTGACCATGAACTGCACCTGCTCCTTGGTAGCGGCGCCGGTACCGGTGATCGCCTTCTTGATCTCGGCCGGTGGATACTCGTGAATCGTGACACCGGCACGGGCGCCCGCCAGCAGCAGCACGCCGCGGGCATGGCCGAGTGTGACAGTGGTGCGCACGTTGCGCGCATAGAAGATCGACTCCACTGCCAGTGCGTCGGGCTGGTGTCGCGCAATCAGCTCTGTCACGCCGTCGAAGATTTCGGCCAGCCGCGACGCCAGCGCATCGCGCGGCGAGGTTCGGAATACGCCGCATTCCACCAGCGTCGCGCTGCCGCGGCCATCACCGCGCACGACGCCGAAACCGGTCGTGGCCGTACCGGGATCAAGACCGAGAACCAGCAGGGTGACTCCGGCGCGCCGGTGAGATGGAAAGAAAGTTGGGAGACCACCAAGTCGGGCGGAGTGCCCGCCTGACAACGCGGACGCCGCCGCAGAACTGGCGGCATCGCGAGCATGTCCAACGTTGCCAGTCGGGAGGCTCCGAAAGGCGACTCCCTCCAGAACGTCGCGTCCAGCCCACTAATCGTCGAGTGCCGAGGCGTCGATATCGAAGTTCCCCTCAACATTCTGGATGTCGTCCAGGTCCTCGAGCACATCGAGCAACTTCACCAGCGTTTTCGCGTCGTCACCGGTCACGTGCACGGTGCTCTGCGGAATCCACTCGAGCTTGGCCTCGCTGATCTTCAGCCCCTTGGCCTCGAGCGCTTCCTTCACGGCGTGCAGTTCGGCGGACTCGGTGGTGATGGCGAAGGTCTCGTCTTCGCGTGCGAAGTCGCTCGCGCCTGCGTCGAGCGCAATCTCCATCATGGCGTCCTCGTCACCCGCTGCGGGGAGATACAGCCGCCCACGACGATCGAACATGAATGCCACGGAACCGGACGTTCCCAGATTGCCGCCATTCCGCGTGAGCTTTGCGCGGACATCGGCCACGGTGCGCGTTGGGTTGTCGGTGAGCGCCTGAATCATCAGCGCGACACCGCCGGGCCCATACGCCTCGTACGTGATCTCTGTGTACTCGACGCCTTCCAGTTCGCCGGTGCCCTTCTTGATCGCGCGGTCGATGTTCTCCTTCGGCATCGATTGCGCTCGCGCCGCGTCGATCGCAGTGCGCAGCCGCGGGTTGCCGCCGGGATCGCCACCGCCGCCCTTGGCCGCGACGGTGATCTCGCGAATCAGCTTGGTGAAGATGGCGCCGCGCTTCGCGTCGGTCGCGGCCTTCGCGTGCTTGATCGTTTTCCACTTACTGTGGCCAGCCATTGCAACTCCGTCGCGTCTGCGTTTGGGGGTCAGCCGCCAAAGATAAGCCTGTTACGACTCGATCAGGTCCTCGACGCGCCCGGCCCCGGGTTCGATGTACAGGTCCGTGAACGCACGGGGCGCGGCGCGATGCTTCAGGACGTGGACCTCGAAGGCTCCGGCGACGTCGGGGGCGTCGTCATAGAGCCCTTCGCGAAAGACGCCAAGGACCACATCCGCCACGCTTGCCGCGGTGCCGAGCATGCCGAAATCGTGAAGAACGGGGCGCGGCGGTGGCGTCTGCGTCGGTTCGGTTCGCAGGGGAGCGGTCAAC
>JANNVN010000402.1:0-3779 GCA_031414435.1 Gemmatimonadaceae bacterium | reverse complement strand
CTGACCGATGGCTTTCTCCGCGACACTCGTGGGCTCCATCAGCACACCGGCCTCGCGCAGCTCAGAGGGCACCTTCACCATGTGGTCAGCGCTGTCGACGAAGTATTCGGCGAGAAAGCCGTGGCGAAGGTTGATGCCTCGCTCGAAGTAGACGTCGTCAGTCGTCATGTCCTGCAACCCAATCTGGTCGTAGACACTCGAGCCCGGGCGGCGTACACTCGCGACCACATGATCGCCGACCCGGAGTTCAATGACGTTCGGTCCGATGGCCTCCACGATCCCAAAGCTTTCATGTCCGATGATGAGGAAGTCGTCTCCCTCCGGTGCGTTGCCGTATTCCGCAGCGTTGATTTCCTTGTCCGTGCCATCAACCCCAACGCGCAGCACACGCACCAGCACACCACGCCCGTCCGGCACATCGGCGACCCTGGGACGCGGGACCGTTCGCAGATGAATGCTGTCGGCGGTACCCGGCATCACAGCGACGGCTTTCATCGTCGCTGGTACAGTGCCCGTCGGTTCCTGTGTCGTGCTCATGGCTTTGTCCTTGTGCTGTCGGCGGTTGGTTAGGGACGGATCCCCGGAATGTTGAGTCTTATGCGAAAGAGGCTGCTGCGTGCGGTGATGTAGAGCGTGCGGCCATCGGCATCACCCCACGCCATGTTGGCAGGTGTCTCCGGCGGCGAGATCGTACCGATGTGCGTGCCGTCCGGAGCAACGATCCAGATGCCGCCCGGACCAGCAGCGTACACGTTGCCGCTCTGATCAACCTTGACTCCGTCCCAGGCCTGTTCACCCGGATGACTGATGGTCGCATCGACAAAGACGCTACCGGTGCCCAACGATCCGTCAGCGTGCACCGGGTACCGCATGATGACCTTCCGGCTCACGTCCCAGTTGCTGACGTACAACCAGCGTTCGTCCGGCGAGAATGCGATGCCGTTTGGTCCGGTGAGTTCACGCGTGAGGAGCGTGAGTTGGCCGTTGGCGAGGCGAAACACCCCTGAAAACGGCAGCTCTTTGGCAGGATCGCCGAACGCCTTCGGCAGCCCGAAGGGCGGGTCGGTGAAGTACAGCGCGCCGTCGGACTTGTGTACGAGGTCATTGGGGCTGTTGAGTCGTTTTCCTTCGTACCGATCGGCCAGCACGGTGATCAGGCCGTTCGTCTCGAGACGGACGACGCGCCGGCGACCATGTTCGTCGATGATCAGTCGGCCGGCGCTGTCGAGTGTGAGACCGTTCGAGCCCGGCTGCTGATACGCGCCCACATCAACCCCGGCGTACCCGCTCTTTGGGCGATACACCGAGATCTGATCATCCGCCGAGCGTCGATAGATGGTGTTGGCATTCGGATCACTGAACAGCAGATAGCCTTCGGGATGCCAGATCGGCCCTTCGGTGAAGAGAAATCCGCTGCCGATGGCTTCGATCGTCGCGTCAACCGGGACGATGGCATTTACCGCCGGCTGCAAGCGCGCAATGCTGCCGACCGCCGCATGGGATCGGGCGATGGCGGCTGGCGAATGAAAATCGAGGGTTGCCGAACGAATCCAGATGTAGTTGCCGGGCGGATCCGAGAGTGGACCGTTGGCACCGAACACAGCGAGCTGAAACGTCTGTCCCGGCCGTGCATCGCGCGTGAGCACCACGCGATTGGGAGCATTCCATCCGCGAATGGCACCACTTCCGCTCGCACCCAACGTGTGAGCCAGGCGACCGTCCACCCAGATTTCCGAGTAGTCGTCGACGACGACTTCGAATACGACCGTCGCGCCGGTGGGGTCGAGTGCACCAACGCGCTCCGGGATCGTCACCGTCAGCCGGTACCAGCCGAAGGACAGTCGTCCATCCGCGCGGCGCGTTTCAAGCGACGTCGGTGCCACTGCCGGCCAGCCAGAGTCGTCAAATCCTGCAGCGCCCGCTTTGGGAGCAATGTCGAATGTCCGGTTCGGCGCGCCAGTCGGCTTGAGGTCTGGCCCAACGGCGCGGTGCGCAACTCCGACGATCGCAGCGTCGCGATACCGCCACGTCGTCCGGGAGAGTTGGGCGCCGGCTGCCGTTCGCAGGTCGATGATGGCGTCCGGCCGACCCAATGGTGCATCCTGGGTCACTTGTGCAGCCGCTGTCGCGGTGCACACCGCGAAGAGCACACTCTGGATGGCCACACCGCCTCGACGCGTGCCGCGCACGAGCCTGAGCATTCCGGTGAGCATGCCTAGCGCACCTTGACGACGTAGTACGTCAGTGGACCACTCACTCGCTCGAACCAATGCGGCGTGCCGTTCGGAACGATGATCACATCGCCCTTGCCGATCTGCCGGGAATCGCCGCCATCGATGCGGGCGCCACGAATCTCATCCAGGCCCGTCGTTTTTCCATCCACCACGGCACCGCCGGTCACGAGGCGCGCGCTGCCACCGAGCACGTAGATGATATCTGTGTCCTTTGCATGCACTTCAGCCATGCCGGGCGCTTCGCGACGGCTCGCGTGTACCATGTAGTTGGTGCTTGGTGTGCCAGCGTACAACACCGCACCTTTGCCGAATGCGGCGGCCACCTCGTCGTTCTTCCAGAAGTGTACGGCAGCTGCGTCTCCACCTGCTGCCATCACTGAGTTGCCGACGCTGCCGGCACCGGCGATCGCCAGTTCCTCGTCCTGCTGTGCGCTGGCGGCGCCGCTCACGCCCACGCCTCCCACAATCGCGCCATCGACGACGATTGGAATGCCGCCCTGCAATGGCGTGAAGTCGTTCAACGCGACCATCGCCGTGCGCCCGTTCTTGATGATCTCCTCAAACACCTTGGTTGGGCGCTTGAACAGCACCGCGGTTCGTGCTTTGCCGATCGAGATATTCGCCCCAGCGGCAAACGTGTTGTCAAGCCGTTCGAGCGCCATCAGGTTGCCGCCCTCGTCGACGACAGCAATCACGCCGGTGGTACTCAGCCGCCTGGCTTCGGCCACCGCGCCAGCGATGACACGGCGCGCACCGTCGAGTGTGAGTGAGGGGCGCATGACCACCTGCGCGTCGACGGGTACCCAGGCGACGACAGCCGCGGCACATGCCAAAAGAGTCTGGCGAAACATCGGATACATTCCTGTGGGCAGAAGATGGATGAACATGGACATCACGCGCGCTCAGCGCGGTTCTATCAGGCGGATGACGTGTCCGTCGGGGTCACGCACGATCAGCGCGCGCCCGAAGCCGAATTGCGGCTCTGACACTGCCACCACACCGGCACTCACCGCGGGTGCTTTCGCCACGCGCAATCGCGCTGCGGCTAGTGTCACATCTGTCACGGAGAGCGATGTTTCCCAGTGAATCAGATCATTGGCCTTCGCGTCGGTGGGATACGCACGGCCGTCGCTCGGCGCGACATACTCGAGCAGCTCGATGCCCGGGCCCGCCGGAGCCCGGAGCGCGGTGATGCGGAGCCGGGCGCCGAACACGATGTTAAGATTCTCCTGCTCCGAGCCATAGTTCTCGCTCATACCGGCAACCCGCAGTCCAAGAACGTCGCGGTAAAACGCCAGGCTGGCGTCGGTATCATGCGAGACAATCGCCGTATGATCGATGCCGAGGAACAGGGTATCGCCAGCGGCGCGATGCCATCGGGCGTCGCCCTTTCCAGGCGGAAACTCCAGGACTTCGAGCACGTGGCGATCGGGATCCTTGAAGTAGAACGCCTTGATTCCACCCGCGTTGGGATTCCAGTCGGGAAGACGCTGCGGCCCGGTGGACGCATGTTCGACTTTCGCGACACGGAGCCGCGCATAGGCG
>JANNVN010000401.1:0-2222 GCA_031414435.1 Gemmatimonadaceae bacterium | reverse complement strand
GGGGTGAATGACAACATCACGGTGTCGCTCGATCTCGGCCGCTGGTTCCGGGGTGAAACCGGCGCCCTGTTGGCGCCGACGACGCAGAATCAGTCCCGCATCGAGCAGAACATCGTGACATCTTTCGACGCCTTCGGCGATCGTGATCGCGACGGCAGGGAGGATCGGGGGCGTGGTCGTGGACGGAGTCGCGCCGGTCAGCCCTGATTCACCGTACCGGCTGTTTCGCAGGATCGCTTCAGCCGGCACGAACGCACAGTACCAGTCAATTCCGTGATATCGCTCGTCGTCTTCCAGTGGTCGAACTCGTTCGAGACGCTGTGGCCGGAACTGGCCACAGCGTCCGGCGTGCGCCTTGAACTTGCAGAGCCCACGCCGGAGCTGCTCGAAGCCTCCGCGTCACGTCGCGATGCGATCACCCTTCACGCCGTTGGTGGAATGGAGACGTCGTCCATCGAGGCGATCGGCCGGCACGCCGTCGGGGCGAGTACGGTGCTGGTTGGCGCCGCCTTCGATCATCGCGTTGCGGTGCGTGCCATTCGGTCGGGTGCCGAAGAGTATTTCGCGATGCCCGGTGATCTCGAGGCGCTGCGCAGCTGGCTCGGTGACACCGCACGGCGATTGATGGAGTCCCGTGCCGGTTCTGACTTTGCGGCGCGTGAGGGGACAAAGTACGCCTTTGACGGCATCCTCGGATCGAGTGCCGCGCTGCGCGGTGCGCTGGCGCTGGCGAGCCGTGTCATTCCGCACGCGAACGTCACCGTGCTGCTCACCGGTGAAACGGGCACCGGCAAGGAGCTATTCGCGCGCGCGATCCACTACAACGGTCCGCGCAAGAGCCAGCCGTTCGTCGAGATCAACTGCACCGCCATCCCCGATACGCTGCTCGAGAGTGAGCTCTTCGGGCACGAGGCCGGTGCCTTCACCGATGCCCGCACCGCGAAGCCAGGGTTGTTCGAGCTGGCCGATGGCGGCACGCTGTTTCTCGATGAAATCGGCCACCTGCCGCTTGCCTTGCAGGGCAAACTGCTCCGAGTGCTGGAGGAGCGGACACTGCGGCGCGTGGGTGGCACCCGGAACATCTCGTTCGACGTACGAATCATCGCGGCCACGCATGTCGACCTGCGACAGGCCGTCGATCGCGGCGAATTTCGTGAGGATCTCTGGTATCGGCTCAACGTCATGTCGATCGAGCTGCCGCCGCTGCGCGACCGGCTGGACGACGTGGTGGAGCTGGCAGAGGCATTCGTCCGCCGGTTTGCGCGTGAGTACGGCATTGAACCGCCGCCGACGCTCTCAGCCGGCGCCATACGCGCACTGACCTCGCGCGCATGGCCGGGAAACGTCCGCGAAGTGCGAAACGCGATCGAGCGTGCGCTGCTGGTCTCGGATGGCAAACGGTTGGAGGAAGCGGATCTGGCGGGCGGGGTAAGCGCACCGCATCGCACGCCCAGCCCGGGCGAGCACGGCGAACTGGATTGGCCGTCACCATTGGGGACGCTCGTGCGCAGCGCGGGGCTGGCCATGATCGAGCGATGCGGTGGCAACAAGAGTGAGGCGGCGCGTCGGCTCGGCATCAGCCGGCAGCGCCTGCAGCGTCTCGTCGATGTTCCTGTCGAGGGCGCGCCAGCTCATGACACAAACGGGGAGTATTGATATGATCCGAATTCGGCACGCCGTCCTCGGCGCCGTCGCAGTACTGTCGCTCATCAACTGCGCCGGCGGTGATGGTGCCCCGGTGGATCCCAGCGCGAATCCACCCGCCAAACCGGAAACGCAACTCACGTTTCTTCGACTTGCCCCGGGCGCGACACTGACTGGAGACAGTGTCAGCTTCTGGGCCGTGCGCGGCAAGGACCGCCAGGTCTCGATGTTCTATCGGCCGAAGGCGGGTAAGACTGACTCGGTCCGATTCCTCAGCTTCAAGGTTGCCGATGCGTCGCTGCTCCGACGGCCGGACGGACGAGCATTCGCATTCGGGGATTCGATCCGGATCACGATTCGCGTCCGCGATCTGTCCCGCATCATCACCGAGTATTCACCGAGCGGCCTGGTGTTCAATCCGGCGAAGCCAGCGGAGCTGCGTCTGGACTTCGAGAACGCCGATGAGGACTACAACCGCGATGGCTTCGTGACCAGGGTCGACACGCTGCTCGTGCCGACGTTCGCCATCTGGAAGCAGGAGTTTGCCGGTCAGCCGTGGGTGCGGTTGTCGAGTCGGG
>JANNVN010000400.1:0-19360 GCA_031414435.1 Gemmatimonadaceae bacterium | reverse complement strand
CTACACTTGTGCCATGCTCGCGGACGATCGATCGCCAGGCACGGGGCACCCAAGACACAGCGCCCACGAGGCGTCTGTGCGTGCCGCAGTTCGGGCCCCACTCCTTGAGGCAACCGCCTTGGTGCGTCGCTTCGGCGGTCGGGCGGCGGTGGACGAGGTGCGTCTGACCTTGCGTTCCGGTGAGTGCCTCGCGCTCTTTGGCCCGAATGGGGCGGGGAAGACGACTTTGCTCCGACTGCTGGCCGGGCTCCTGCGCCCGACGAGCGGTGAGGTTCGCCTGCTCGGCAAGACGCTGACGAGTGCGGCCACGACCGAACGTGGGTGCGTCGGTCTGATCAGTCACCAGAGCATGCTTTACGACGTCCTGACCGTCGAGGAGAACATCTGTTTCGCGGCGCAGTTGCACGGCGTGCCGGATGCTGCGGCGGCGACCGCGGCGGCGATCGCGCGGTTGGGCCTGCAGGGGCGAGAGTTGACACCGGTCCGGGCGCTGAGCCGCGGCTGGCAACAACGCGTGTCGATCGCGCGGGCAATCGTGCACGGGCCGGCGCTGGTCCTGCTCGACGAACCGTATACCGGACTGGACGTTTCCGGAGCCCGAGCGTTGACTGACTTGCTCCGTTCGCTGCGCGATGATGGCGCTTCACTGGCGCTAATCACGCACTCCGTTCAGGAAGGACTCGGGCTGGCGACTCACGCGGCGATCATGCTCGACGGCACGATCAGGCGACAGCAGCCCGCAGCCGGGCTCGACCCGGTGGCGTTTGCCGAGGAATACCGGCAGCTGACACTCGAGTCCGCCGCATGAGCCAGTTGCAGCCGCCTGGGCTGCTCGCGGTGGCGTGGATGATTGCGAGAAAGGACCTGGCCATCGAGTACCGGACTCGGAGCGCGTTCTTCTCGTCACTCGTCTTCTCGCTGCTTGGCGTCAGCATCTTCTACATGGTCTGGGACCCCACGGCAGTGCGGCCGATCGACGTGGCGCCGGGTGTGCTCTGGACGATATTCGCATTTGCGGGCATGCTCGGCCTGCATCGCACCTTCGGGCTGGAGCTGCAGACCCGCGCGATGGACGGACTGCTGCTCGCTCCGGTACCGCGGGAGGCCATCTTTCTCGGGAAGGCGCTCGCGAATCTGGTCTATGTGACGTCCGTGCTGGCGATCACGATTCCGGCGGTGGTCCTGTTCTACAATCTCGAGTTCGGCAGCGGTCTGCTGATTCTGGGTGGCATCGGTGTACTTGCGGCGATCGGGCTGGTGACCGTCGGCACGCTGTTCAGTTCGATGACGGTGCACACCCGGTTTGCCGAGTTGCTGCTGCCGATGCTGGCGCTGCCGTTCTTCATTCCCGTGGTGGTACCGGCAGCGCAGGCTTCAGCCAAGTTGCTGGTGGGTGCCGACTTGCAGACGGTCCTGCCGTGGATTCAGGTGCTGGTGGCGTTTGACCTGATGTTTGGGGTGGCATGTGTGCTGGCATTTCCGTTCACCATCGAGGACTGACGCGGTCCCCCAGTGGTTGCAGGCTGGTGGGGAATAGCTTTCAGCTCTTGCGGTCGATTCGATATGCACGCCGATTCTCCTGTGTCTCTTTCCTTGTAGCTCATGTCTGATTCACTCGTCCAGACCCTGCCGAAGGCCGGTACCGCCCGACCAGCGAGGGGCACGACACAGGTCGTCGACTGGTTGCTGGCGCTCGCCGCAGTTGCGATCCTGGCGGCCATTTCGCGTGCGATCTGGTTCACGCCACCCGAAGCGCTGCAGGGCGAAGCGCAGAAGATTTTCTACATCCACGTTCCATCGGCGGTGGTGGGACTCTATCTCGCCTGTCCATTGGTTGCCGTGGGCGGTGCCATGTACCTGTGGCTGCGTGATGAGCGCCTCGATCGTCTGGCCGAGAGCTCGGCCGAGATCGCGCTGGTCTTCCTGAGCATCGTGCTTGTCACAGGCCCGCTCTGGGGCAAGCCGATCTGGGGCACATGGTGGACCTGGGATGCACGACTGACGAGTACGCTGTTCCTGTGGTTCATCCTGCTCGGCTACACCGTGCTCCGTGGCGCGATCGAGGACCGTCAGCAGCGTGCGCGGTACTCGTCGGTTCTTGGTATCATGGCGGCGCTGTTGGTGCCGTTCATCCATCTCAGCGTGCGACTGTTCCGCACCATGCATCCGCAGCCGATCGTGCTGGCGCCGGAAAAGCCGAAGCTCTCGCCGGAAATGGGGCTCACGCTGTCGTTGACCTTTCTTGCATTTGCGCTGTTGTTCGTTGCGTTGCTGCGTGGCCGGCTGAAGTATGCGGCCCTCCGCGACCGCGTTGAATCGCGTGAAGCGGGAGGGGAGTGATGCCCGACAACGGGGGATACATGTTTGCCGCGTACATCGCGGCAGCCCTGATCATTGGTGGCTATGTGCTGTCGCTGGTGGTTCGTGCGCGCGCAATGGCCCGACGCGGCGACGCGATCGACACGGCGCCTCGCCGGTGAACGGGCCGGTGGTCCGCGGTGCGCGATGATGGCGCTCGGTGCTGCTGCGACCGTGAAGCCGTTGCACGGTGCAACCATCGTTGTCACGCGTTCCGCTGATCGGGCCGAGCAGCTCGCCCGGCCGTTGCAGGCGCTCGGTGCCGACGTGATCACCTACGCCGCCACCCGCATCGTTCCCTGCAATGCGGATGTACTGGCCGGCGCGGCAACCACGCTGCCGAACTACGACTGGGTGATCTTCACCAGCGCGACGAGTGTCGCATTGCTTTGTGACGCCGCTGACGCGTGTGGCATGCGCGCAGCCGCATGGGCGCAGGTGCGCATCGCGGCCGTCGGCTCGGCGACGGCGTGCGCCATTCGCGAGCGCGGCATCGAGCCGGCACTGGTGCCGGAGCGATTTGTGTCGGATGCATTGCTGGACGCATTCGCGGCACGAGGCGACATGGGTGGAGCGAGCATCCTCTACCCCGCTGCGAAGGGTGCGCGCGATACGTTGTCAGACGGTCTCCGCGCGCTCGGCGCCCGCGTGGACCGGATCGATGTGTATGACAGCGTCGCGACGCACGATGATGTCTCGGTGCTGCAAGCGGCGTTGCAGTCGGGCCGGATCGACGCAGTGACGCTGACGGCGAAAAGCGCCGTCGACGCGTGGGTGATGGCGATGGCCCCGGCGCACGCGGTGGCCGATGTCGTCTCGATCGGACCGATCACGACGCAAGCGGCGCACGCAGCGGGGCTGCGCGTGGCGGCCGAAGCATTGCCGTCGACTGTCGACGGACTGGTGGCCGCAGTGATCCGCGCGGTCGACGCCCGACGCAACCGAATTTCACACTTGACACCCCCTTCATGAGCACGGAATCCCGTCCGCTGAAGATCGGCACTCGCTCCTCGGCACTGGCGCTGGCGCAGGCCCACACCGTCCAGGCGGAACTGGCCGCGATCGGTGTCGCGAGCGAACTGGTGACGTACACCACCATCGGTGATCGACGCCTCGACGTGGCACTGACGGCGATCGGCAGCAAAGGCCTCTTCACCGAGGAACTGGAACGCGACCTCCGCGAGGGGGCGACGGATCTGTGCGTGCACTCGCTGAAGGACCTGCCGACCGACGATCCTGATGGGCTGGCCGTCGTGGCGCAGTTACCGCGCGAGGATTCGCGCGACGCGCTGGTGGTCCGCGACGACGTGCCAGGAGCGCTGCTGCATGAACTGCCGCATGGCGCGATCATCGGCACGTCCAGCCTGCGGCGGCGTGCGCAACTGCTGGCCATGCGACCCGATTGCAGTGTGGTGGATCTGCGTGGCAACGTCGGCACACGATTGTCCAAGCTTGACAAGGGGCTGTGTCACGCCGCGATTCTTGCCGCGGCGGGGCTCAATCGTCTCGGCCTGTCGTCACGCATCCGCAGTTTCCTCAGCGCACCAGAGTGGCTCTCGGCGGCGGGACAGGGTGCGATTGCCATTCAGGTACGGAGAGACGATGCGGCGGTAACGGCGATCGTCGCGAGGCTGAATCATCAGCCGACCATGGACGCCACATCGTGCGAGCGCGCGCTGCTTGCCGCGCTCGATGGCGGGTGTCAGGTGCCGATTGGTGCGCTGATGACCGAGTCCGACGGTGGCCGCCGTGTCTTGCACGGACTGGTGGCGGGGCTGGATGGCACACCGATGTTGCGGGCGTCGGCGGTGGTTGGTGCGGACGTCGTCGCGACGGCGCAGGCACTGGCGACACAACTGCGTGATCAGGGCGCCGCTTCGATTCTGGCCGAAGCGCGGGCACTGACGACCGCGGCACGAACCGAGTCGCGCTGATGCGCACTCTCTCGCGGTATCGCGCATTGGCACCTTCGGTTCTCCGGACACCCTCCGACGCATCACGTCCATGAGCAACTCCCACGCGTTTCCCTTCGATGCACCGGTCGCTGATCGGCCCGCCGCCGCTGGTGGAGCCGTCTTTCCTACCGTGCGACTGCGGCGGTTGCGGCAAACGCCAGCGCTGCGTGCCCTCGTGCGCGAGACGCATCTGCATCCGTCGCAATTCATCCTGCCGCTCTTCGTGCGGCCCGGCACGGGTATCCGCACCCCGATCTCGTCGATGCCGGGATGTGCACAGACGTCGGTTGACGAGTGTGTGCGCGATGCCGCCGCTGCTGCGTCGGCGGGCGTCGGCGGTGTGATCCTGTTCGGTATCCCGGCCGAGAAGGATGCGGTGGGCTCGGGGGCGGCGGACGTCAACGGCCCGGTGGCGGAGGCCGTTCGCGCGATCAAGGCCGCGCTTCCGACGCTGCTGGTGATCACCGACGTGTGCATGTGCGAGTACACCGATCATGGTCACTGCGGCGTGCTGCACGGCGATCAGGTGGACAACGACGCCACGCTTGAACTGCTGGCCCGCGAAGCGGTGATGCATGCGGGTGCCGGCGCGGACATGATTGCGCCGAGCGACATGATGGATGGTCGGGTTGGCGCGATCCGCGCGGCGCTGGACGGGGCCGGCTACGCGCATGTCCCAATCATGTCGTACGCCGCCAAGTACTCGAGCGCGTTCTACGGCCCCTTCCGCGAGGCGGCTGAGAGCACGCCGGCGTTCGGCGATCGGCGGGCCTATCAGATGGATCCGGCCAACTCGGACGAGGCCTTGCGCGAGGTGGCGCAGGACATCGCCGAAGGGGCGGACATCATCATGGTGAAGCCGGCGGGAGCCTATCTGGATATCATCCGACGCGTGAAGGACGTAACGGGGATGCCGGTTGCCGCGTATCAGGTGTCGGGGGAGTACGCCATGCTGCACGCCGCGTCGGAGCGCGGCTGGCTTGACCTCGAACGGGCCATGCTCGAGAGTCTGGTGGCAATCCGGCGGGCTGGAGCGGACATCATCCTCACGTACTTCGCCACGACGGCCGCGCGAGTCCTGACCGGATCACGCTGACCGGCGCGGCCCTTCGGTCGTCTGCTATTCTGCACCGTGTCGGCGGCCTCGCCGACATCAGCCCACTCGATCATCAGCGTACATGTTCAATCCCTGGCACGACCTTCCACCCGGTGACAAGCCGCCGGAGCACGTTACCGCGGTGATCGAGATTCCGGCGAAGAGCCGGAACAAGTATGAACTCGACAAGCAGACTGGACTGTTGAAGCTGGATCGTGTTCTCTATTCTGCCGTGCACTACCCCGGCGACTACGGGTTCATTCCTCGAACGCTGCACGAGGACAATGACCCGCTCGACATCATGGTCCGGATCAACGAGCCAACCTTTCCGGGGTGCCAGATCGATGCTCGTCCCGTGGGCGTTCTGAAGATGCTGGACAAGGGTGAGCCTGACGACAAGGTGCTGGCCGTGCCCATGCACGACCCGATTCACGACGAAGTGCATGATCTGGGTGACCTGCCGAGCCACTTCCTGCGGGAAGTCGAGCACTTCTTCAAGATCTACAAGGATCTTGAGGGGAAGCGTGTGGAGATCATCGGCTGGTACGATGCCGAGGAAGCCCGCCGGATCATCGGCGAGAGCATCGACCGGTATACGGTGAAGTTTGGTGCCGGGGCTGCCGGGGCCTGAGCAGGCTCAGCGATTTGTATGCTCGAGCTCGGATGGAGTGCTTCCCGCTGCTGCCGCGTCCGGTAAATTGTGACCAGACGCTGCGGCACATGGTATGCACTGTTGACTCCAGAGGTCGGTGCTCACCCAAGCGCTTCGCCCTCGTCGCGGGCTGCCGATCCGGCTTCGGACATGGACTACAGAGGAGATGATGATGATGAAAATTTCTGGTATTGCACTGCTGTCTGCATCGCTGCTGTTGGCGGCATGCGGGGCCGACGAAGCCACCGCGCCGAAGCAGGGCGCCCCAATCGAAACGCGTCTTTCGGCGGTCGCCGTTGCGCCGACGGCCACGCTCAACGACCCAACGGTGTCGATGACGGTCTCCGTCACCAGCACGCTGGCCGAGACTGTGACCGGGGGTGTCTGCACACAGGTCATCGAAGCACGTACGCCGTCAGGGACGACCTGGACGGACGTGAGGTCGACCTTCAGCGCGTGTTCGGCGCAGGCGATCCTGTTGGCGCCCGGTGCGACGGCGAACTTCACTGCGGTGGCAGACCCGGCGAAGATTCGCTCGGTGGTCGGCGCCGCTGGTACATCGGTTGTGCTTCGGGCGCGGCACACGCTTTCGGGTGCCAACGCATCGTATACGCTGCAGTCAACCGAAGTCACCTATCAGCTGCAGTAACTCACTGCAGTCGTTCGCTGCAGGACACGCGGGGCGGTCTCGAGTCGAGATCGCCCCGCGTTGCGTTTGCAACGAAAGTCATCGGCGGTGCAACGAACGTCGTGTGAATTCGGTGACCGGGAAGGGTGCCATGGCGGTATCTCACAAGAGAGCGGTCACGAGATGTCGTAGCGTTGCCCGCTGGCGTTAAGATCCTTGGCTCAACCACCACCTGCTACCGGGCTGTCCATGCCGCTGACGTCGCATTATCTGATGCTTTGCACCGCACTGCTTGCTGGATGTGGCGACGATCCGTCGATTGCGCCCAGAACGGTAGCGAGCGACTTGCCCGTTACGGCCACGATCACGTCCATTGCCGATGTGCCCCTGTTCGCCGCCGAGAGCCCTGCTGTGCACGCGCAGGTACTTGTGCGCAATCTGTCGACGGAATTCGTCGCCATCGTCCCGTGCACGAGCTTCATCGAGGCCAGGGTTCCCTCCTCCCGCACGTGGAACAACATCGGGTTCCTCACCGTTGGACGGTGCCCAAACCCGGAGACGCCACTCTCCCGCGGAGCTTCCGCCGAACTGGGTGCGAGTGGCTCAGCGACCGAGTTTCGTGCGCTGGCCGGGGCTGATGCCCGCGCCATCGTGATCCGTGCAGGGCTCGTGATCCGCGCAGGCGCAGAGACTGCGATCGTATACTCGGATGAGTACACGGTGAATCGACCGTAGCGCGGTCGTACTGACGGCACAAAAGCCCGGTGCGGTCTCAGGTCGAGACTGCCCCGGGCTTCTCTCTGTGCCCACCCACGACCAAAGTACCGCGTTCGCCGACGTACGCCGCAGGAAGCTCGCGCTGCCGGAAGCTCGCGTCTACTCGGCGTCGAGCATCAGCTGCCGGTAGATCAGCGCCGCCACCACCGCTCCAACAATCGGTGCCGCGAGATACAACGCCAGCCCCTCGTACACACCCGTGGCCACCATCGGCCCGATCGTCCGCGCTGGATTCATGCTGCCGCCGGTCAGCGGACCGATCGCCAGAATGCCCAGCGTTACCGACAGGCCGATGGCGAGCCCGCCGATTTTCGGTCCCTTGCCGTCGATCGCCGTTCCCATCACGGCGGTCATCAGAATCCCCGTCGCAATGGCTTCGAGTGCGAACGCCTGTCCGGTGGAGACATCCAGCGAGACCATCTGGCGCGTGCCACGAGCACTCTCCCAGAGCGCCGCAGGAAAGATCGCCTTCAGCGACAACGCGGCGGCAATGGCGCCCGAAAGCTGTCCCGCGAGAAACGTCCCGGCCTGCACGGGCGAGATCTTTCCCGTGACGAGCAGGCCGAGTGAGACGGCGGGATTGAAGTTCCCGCTGATCTTCATGAGGGCGCTCACCATCACGAACATCGCCAGGCCGTTCGCCAGCGCGACTTCGACCAGTCCGGCACCCGCATCGGCGTTACGCGTCTGCATGATGGCGGCGCCGCCGACGAACGTCAGAACGAACGTGCCGAGGAATTCGGCGACAAACTCACGGACAGGTTTCATCGGGAGCGGCTCCAGAGGGTGGATCAGTAGCCGTGAATATGCGCAGTCACTCAGGTGATCGGAACACCAGTGACGCGTTGATTCCGCCGAATCCGAAGGAATTGGACATCACGACGTCGGGCCTCATGCTCACGCCACCTTTCGGAACGTGCCGCACCAGGCAGGCGGCGTCGGGAGTGTCGAGGTTGACGGTGGGTGGCAACCAGCCATCCTCCATCGAGAGCATGCAGATCACCGCTTCCATCGCCCCGCTGGCACCGAGGGCATGCCCGTGGTAGCCCTTGGTGCCGCTGACCCAGATCTCAGCGAGCGACGCGCCGAAGACCGTCCGCATCGCGTCGACTTCCGTGGGGTCGTTGAGCGGCGTTGCACTCGCATGTGCATTGACGTAATTCACATCTGCCGCTTTCAGATCCGCGCGGGACAAGGCCTGCTGCATCGCACGCGCGGCCTGTCCGCCGCCAGGCAACGGTGCGGTCATGTGGTGCGCGTCGTTGGTGGTGCCAAAGCCGACCAGCTCACCGTAGATCTTGGCGCCACGTGCGATCGCGCGGCTCCGTTCCTCGAGGATCAGTGCGGCGCCCCCTTCGCCCATGACAAATCCGTCGCGGCCCGCATCAAACGGCCGGCTCGCCTGCGTTGGCGCATCGTTGCGCGTCGACATGGCCCGGATCAGGGCGAATGCGCCAAAACAGAGTGGAGCCAGCGGCGCTTCGGCGCCTCCGCCAATCATCACGTCGGCATAGCCGTCACGCACCTGTCGGTACGCGTCGCCGATCGCGATGGCGCCTGACGCGCAGCTCATTGCGTTCGTCGAGTTGGGCCCCTGCACTCCGCTTTCGATGGCGATGTTGCAACTCGATGCGCCGCCAAATACCGCCAGCGCCAGTGTCGCATCCACCGCGCGCAACCCACCGACGAGATATCGTCCAAGCTGTTCCTCAGCATAGCCGACGCCGGCCAGTGCGGTGCCCATCATCACGCCGATGTTTTCGCGTGACTCGCGGGCCAGGTCGATGCCGGAATCGGCGAGCGCCATGTTTGCCGCGATCACACTGAGCTGCCCGAAGCGGTCGAGCCGCTTCACGCGCTTCGCCTCGAGGTGGTCCTCGGCGTGGAAGTCGTTCACCTGTGCCGCGATGTGTGTCCGGAACGGTGCGGGGTCGAACCGGGTGATCGGGCCGACGGCCGAGCGCTCGGCGCGAAGCGCAGCGCGCACGGCATCGAGACCGATGCCGATCGGTGTGATCGCGCCAAGGCCGGTAATCACAACGCGGCGGGGAAAAGACATCAATAGCTCGAAAAGAGGGAACGGCGTACGCTCATGTCCGCTGTTCAGCGGCGCGCGCCAGGCCAGCCAGAGTGCGTGAGGCGATTCCGTGAATGAAGATCGGTCCAATCACTGCCATGGCCGCGACCCGCCCGATCAGCGGCCACCATGGTCCGTCCCACGCATGCACGATACGTACGTGCGTGACGTTTGGATCGTCGCGGCGAAGGAACTGCCACTCCACCTCCATGCCGGTCGTAATACCCTGCACATGCTTGAAGCGGATGTTCGGAATCGTCTCGTCGATCGACATTTCGGACAGCCACCATGTCTTCCAGTCGAGCGGCCCGCCGAATGGGCGATTCGCACTCATTTCGACCAGTCCGCCCCCATCACGGGCCCGGTTGCGGAACGTGACGAAGTTGTAGTGGGGCAGATGGTCGGGCCAAGCGAGCACATCACAGGCAATCCGGAACATCACATCGCGGGGGGAACGAACCGTTTGCTCATCGACAACGATCATGTGACGTTGCAGCGGCATCGGTCCAAGCCGGTACGGCGATCGGAGCTTGTCTGGTGCGGGTGTCGTCATAGGGAGGAATCTGCGGTGCAATGACAAGGGGCGCGCGAAACGACTGACGAACAGCGTGACGGCGCCGGCTCACGATGCATGATTCGGGTGCCAGTCTGCGGTGACACGCCAGCCCAGGTGTGTCGTGACAGTTGGTGTGATCCCGGTGGACTGAAGAATGGCACGGTGTAGCTCGTCCGGCGCGAATCCACGTAGCACGCTGACCACGCCGTCGTGGCGGCTGACCGGATGGAAGCCGAGTGGAAAGCTCGTCACCCAGAGGCCGGCGGCGGCCAGCCAGCTGCGTCGGAGATCGCTGATCAGCACCCCGTGTCGGGCCACCCGATGCAACTCCGCAAAAATCGCGGCGAGTGCCTGCGGGGGGAAATGGTGCACGACCTGGGCTGCGATCACCAGATCGGCGGATGCCGTCGGCAAAGGCAGCGCGAGAATAGAGCCGCAGATGAAGTGACTGCCCCGCCTCCGGACTTGAGGGGCGAGCTCGAGCGCGACATCGATCGCAACCGGTCTGGGCCTGCGTCCCGTCTCACGCAGTGTTGCGCAGACGGCGTCGAGGATGTCCCCCGATCCGGCGCCCACGTCGACGACGAGGGGGGTCTCGGGCAGGCGTGACGCGATCGCCCGCACCCGGGACAGGACGGCGCGCGTTCCGCCGAAGAGCGCGTTGGCGCGTGCGATGTCGACGTGTGACCGTGCCACGAGCTCCGCCGACACCCCGGGTTCGTCGAGGACTTCATGCCCCATCCGGCGCGCCGGCGTGAGGAAGCCCACGCGCCGCGCCGTCAGCGCGTCAGCGAGGCGTAACCGCCTCGATAGTACAGCAGCGGCTGCAGATCACGCGCCACCCCGTATTCGACACTGCCCACGAGGATGGTGTGGTCGCCCTGGGTGAGCCGCGCTATGACGGTGCATTCCACCGCGGCGACCGTATCGTCGAGCAGCGCGACGCCGGTACCTCCTCGCGTGAATCCCACACCTTCAAAGCGATCACCTTCCCGGCTCGAGAACTTGCGCGACAGCGATTCCTGGTCGGCGCCGAGAATGTTGATCGCGTAGTGCGGCGCGGTCTTCAGCACCGGCCAGAGTGAGGCACCGTGGTCGATGCAGACGAGCACCAGCGGCGGGTCGAGTGAGAGCGACGAGAAGGCGCTGACGGTCATGCCCTGATCGCGACCGTCAGAGTCGACGGTGGTCACGATGGTGACGCCCGATGCGAAGCGGCCGAGGACAGCGCGATAGAGATCCTTGTCGATTGGCATTCGTTCAGGCGGCGTGCCGCGATCCGCGCCAGCGGCGTGGATCGAGGAAGTGGAGTAGGAAGGAGGGACGAAGCACTGCGCCGGCGGGAACGAAATCACCGGTGACACCGATCAGGAGGTCGGCCAGGTCGCGTCTGTTGCCGAGCACGCGTGCGGCGTGATTCATGAGCATCGGCGAAGACACTGCCGCGCCAATGACACGTTCAACGCGCCACTTGTTGCGGAATTCTGCCACGCGTGCGGCATCGTATGCTGCGAGCGCGGCGTTGGCTGCGCGCGGTGACGCGGCCCTGATGGCGTCGGCGGCGAATCCGCCGAGCAGTTCGCCACCACGGAGCGCAGCGTAGATGCCTTCACCGGTGAACGGGTCGAAGAAGTCTGCGGCATCGCCGACGAGCGCCGCGCCGGGCGTCCAGCCGCGCCGGGCGTGTGACGCGAATGGCCCCGTGACCATCACTGGTCCTACCCGGGTCGCACCGACAAATCGCGCAGCGAGGTGCGGATGACGGGCGAGCCAGCGCGACATGAAACCCGCACTGTCACCGGATGCCGACTTCGCCAGTGACTTTGGCACCACGATCGCGACGTTCGTCTCGCCGTGTCCAACGTCAGCCAGACCAACGTATCCGTCGGTCTGGACATGCATTTCTCCCTGCGCGCCAATGCCGGTGACATCGCGGTAGTGGGCGACGAATGCGACGCGTCGCGGCCAGGGAAGATGTGCGGCGAGGCCGAGCCGCCGCGCCACGCCGCTGCGAAGTCCGTCGGCACCGATGACGAGCGGTGCACGCAGTTCGCGGCATTCGCCGTTCACCCGAACGCGCACGCCGCGGACCACATCTCCCACCGTGATCAGCGACTCGAGCGCGACCCCTTCGCGGATCGACGCCCCGGCCCGTCGCGCCGCCTGCTGCAGGATTGGATCGAGGTGTCGGCGGCGCAGCGCCAGCCCGCGATCACGAAACCCACTGAATCCATGCTGCGCGGCGAACTCCCCGTGGATGATCCCCCCGTCGGGACTGCGCACCCGCATGCCCGAGAGTTGTGCGGCGCCGGAATCTTCGACGGTGCCGAGCGCACCCATGGCATCGAGAATGCGCGATCCCTGTGGGCTCAGATACTCCGCGCACGGTTTGTCGCGTGGGAAGCGCGCCTTGTCGACGACGACGACATCGATCCCCTGCGAGGCCAGCGCCCACGCCGTGGCCGACCCTGCAGGGCCACCGCCGACCACGATGGCCTGGACCGACTCACGGGATACGCCGCTCATCCGCGACCCGCGCGCTCGAGCGCCGCATAGATCTGCCAGGCAGTGCCGCCGCCGATCAGTGTGGCGGCGAAGTTGACCCCATCATTGGTGAGCCAGTTGAGTCCACCGGTATGCACCGTTGGCGTGCCGTCACTGTCGGTGAGTCGCTCAGTGACGCGACCGGTTCCTGCTGAACGGCGGCGCTGCTGCAGGGAGGCGCCGAGGACTGAGTCCGAGAGCGCGCCGACGACGCCACCGGCCGCTGCCGCCATGGCGACTGCCGCAGGCCAGCGGAGCACGGCCGCCAGCGAGGCGATGGAAGCTGCACCGCCGACCGTGGCGACCAGTCCGAGAACCGAGACGCCTCCTGACATGCCTGGCTCGAGCGGCGCGGCGGTGAGAATCGACCGTGGCGCACTCCGCGACAGCATGCCGATCTCGGTTCCCCACGTATCGGCGGTTGCGGCAGCCAAGGCACCGAGTCCGACGGTGGCGAGCGGCCATGCCTGGCTTCCGCGGGCGGCGAAGAGTGCCACCGCTCCGAAGAGGGCGCCGTTGGCCAGCACCTGCACCGCATCTCGTGCCCCCGACTTTTCGATGATGCTGGCGCTGCGCCGTTGCTTCTCAGCCCGACCGACGCGACCAAGCATGACGCTCGAGACGAAAAATCCAAGCAGCAGGGTCATCCAGTCGAGGCCCGCAAGGGCAGAGGCGGTCCCAACGCCAGCGGCAGCGACTGCCCCGCCGCCGGTAAGCATCCCCGCCCGCCAGACGGCCACGGCAACGACCGGGCCGAGCGCCAGAGCGAGGAATGGTGACAGCATTACGCTGGTGTGATTTCTGTCGCGCGGACCTGAATCAACAGAGCCACCCGATCTCGCAGCGATTGCGGAGCGCTCTCGAGCGCGAGGGCCCGGCGCACGACCGCATGGAAGACCGCGTCTGCGGTGAGCTGTGCGCGGCAGGTTGAGCAGGCCGCGAGATGCGGGTCGACGATGCGCAGTGCCGCCGGGTCCATCTCCCCGTCGATTGCAGCGAACACGTCCGCACGGACTGCGTCGCACGTCACGACGGACTCACGCGTCACAGCGGCGTTTGTCAGCGTCGACATGCGTCAATCACCAGACGCGCCGCAGCGCCGGAAACGGGAGAGTGAGCCATGGGCGCCAGAGAGGCCGGAGTCCGGGGAGAGATTCGGGATTGCCAATATACCAAAGCGCGGCCGGGGCGCGTCGGTTCCTGCGGTTCCATCCGCTGCGGTCGCTTGTCCGTTTTTCTGCTTCGGTATAGGTTCGGTGTGTGTCCGGTGCGCGCTCGCGATGCGAGCCGATGTGCCGACGCGCGACCCGATTCCGCAGCGCCGCGGCGGGCGCCTCCTCTATGAGTGACGCCGATGTCCACCACCGTTGATGCGCGCCTCCCACTCAGCCTGCTGGAAGCGGTTCGCGTCGTTGACACGCCCGAGGGCAACGTCGAAGCGGAATACATCGAGGAGCTGCGCACGAAGCGGCTCGGACTCAGTAACACCGTGTACGCGCAGATCAAGCGGTACAGCGAAGCGGTGCGACGCAATGAGCGCACGGTGCGTGATGAAGCGGCGGCATTGGCGCGGTTGATCGGTCGTCGGACTGACGCACATCGCGTCTTCGATTCAGCCGGGTCGTTGCTGGCGCGTGAAGCGGTCGACACCGTCGGCGGTGCACTGCGCGTCGCGATGCGCCGACTGCCAGGCATCTTCGCCCGTCCGCTGGCGCTGGGGGCTGTGCGGCGCCTGACCAAACGGTATCTGGACGCTGACCTGCAGCGCGTGGGTTCGGCCGTGATCCTGACCGTGGATGATCCGGTCACGATCGAGGGGTCACCGATCGCCGGCTATGCCTTCTACGCCTCTGCGTTTTCGACGATGCTGGAGGAACTGACCGGTGTGCCGGCGGTGGTCACGCGGATCGATGGCACGGCTCCGGGGCAGCGATGGCGCGCGTCGTGGGGTCGGTCCTGACCGTACCAGTGCGGCGCGAATAGTTTGCGCGGATGCGCGAACCTCACCGCCTTCACGAAATCCAGTCGGCCCTGACTGCTGCGGGCCTCGATGGCTGGCTCCTGTACGAGTTCAAAGGATGTAATCCGATCGCCTCCGGGCTGCTTGGCTTCGAGGGGCTTTCCTCGCGCCGTGCGGTGGCTTGGCTGCCGGCGTCGGGCACGCCGATCGCAGTGATGCACGCGATCGAACTGGATGCGTGGCGCAAATGGCCAGCAGAGTGGGGGCGCCGGATCTATCAGTCGTGGCAGTCACTCGAATCCGAGATCAGCTCGCTGGTCAGCGGCAAGCGCGTGGCGATGGAGTACTCCCCAGGCGACGCCGTGCCGTATCTCGATCGTGTCCCTGCAGGCGTGATCGAGATGGTGCGCGCCTGCGGTGCGACGGTCGTCACGTCGGCGGAACTGGTTACGCGCTTCTATGCCGTGCTGACTCGTGACCAGCTCGCGGCCCATGGCCGCGCAGCTGAGCTACTGGCGCAGATCGGTCCGGCGGCGTTGCGTCGCGCGGCCGATGCGGCGCTGGCAGGCACGCCGCTCAACGAATTCGAGGTCCAGCAGTGGATCATGTCGCAGTTCGATGCGCATGGGCTGATCACGTCACATCCATCCAACGTGAGCGTTGGCGCCAACAGCGCGAACCCGCACTATGAACCTGCCGATGATCGACACGCACTGATCACCACTGATCAGGTATTGCTGATCGATCTGTGGGCCGGGGAGCCGGGCCAGCCGTTTGCGGACCAGACGTGGATGGCCACGATCGGATCGCCAGCGGATGCCGACATCACGCCGGTCTGGCTGGCAATTCGTGATGCGCGCGATGCAGCGATTGCCGTGGTACGCGAGGCGTGCGCTCGCAAACAACGCGTGAAAGGTGCTGCCGTGGATGACGCCGCGCGCGCTGTGATCACATCGCGCGGCTTCGGCGCGGCATTCACACATCGCACCGGTCACTCCATCGATGCCCGCGACTTGCATGGCTCCGGCCCGCACATGGATGGATTCGAAACGCGTGAGGAGCGTGAACTGCTCCCGGGTGTGCTCTTCTCGGTTGAGCCGGGGATCTATCTGCCCGGTCGCTTCGGCATGCGTACCGAAGTGAACGTGGCGATCACGCTCGACGGCGATACGCTCGTCACGCCTGGATCGATCCAGACTGACCTGCTCCGCTTCTGATGGCCGTGTCTGGGCGGGCGGCACGCGAAGGTGTTGCGGTGCGTGCCGCGCAAATGGGCATGGTAGTGAACGTTGGTTTGACCGTCTCCAAGCTGGTGGCCGGTGTGATCGGCAATTCGTACGCACTGGTGGCGGACGCGGCCGAGAGTGCCTTCGATCTTTTCGGGTCGCTCGCTGTCTGGACCGGTGTGCGCATTGCTGATCGCGATGCAACCGAAGAGTATCCGTTTGGGTTTGGCAAGGCAGAGGCGCTCGCCGGCGCATCGGTGGCGATGCTGCTGGTGCTGGCGAGTGTCGGGATCGCGGTGGCGTCGATCTACGAGATCCTGACACCCCACCATGCTCCCGCACCGTGGACGCTGGTGGTGTTGGCGGTGGTGATCGTCATCAAGGAACTGATGGCCAAGCGGGTGCAGCGCATCGCGCGCGCGGCTGGCAGTACCGCATTGGCAGCCGATGCACAGCACCATCGGAGTGATGCGCTGACATCGGTGGCCGCATTCATCGGCATCTCGGTCGCCCTTGCCGGTGGTCCGGGCTGGGAAAGTGCCGATGACTGGGCCGCATTGATCGCTGCCGGCATCATCGCCTTCAATGGGGTGGCGCTGATGCGGACTGCGGTGGCCGACCTGATGGATCGCGTGGCTGCGCCCGACGTGGTGGCGTCGATTCGCGGGGCGGCGCAGAAGGTCGATGACGTGTGCGCCGTCGAGAAGCTTGCCGTCCGACGGGCCGGACGGGGATACTGGGTCGATATTCATATCGAGGCTGACCCACTGATGTCCCTCGAGGCCGCGCACGTCGTGAGCGGCAAGGTGAAGAGCGCGATCCGTGCAGCAACTCCGCAGGTGCTTGGGGTGCTGGTTCACATGGAGCCGCACGATGGGTCGACCGCGACTGTGACTGGGGAGCATGCCTGAATGCGCAGTCTGATGTGGGTGACGCTGATGACTGCGGCTGCGGTGCCGTGTTTCGCACAGGGAAGCCGGAATGTTCACGACGCAATGGTCTGGGGCGGCGCCTTCGGTGACCACCGCATCGCGACGAAGACCGCGCTCTATTGGGACTATCAGGGGCGTCGCGCTGATGAAGGCCGGGTGTGGCAGATCAATCTTGGCGCAGTTGGCTTGACGCGCGATCTATCGCCGCAATGGCGCGCCACGGCAGCGCTGGGGTGGTCACGTGGCTATCGCTATGGTGAGTTCCCATCTGCCGCAAACTCTGCCGAGCTACGGCCTTGGGTGCAGCTCACTGGTACGCGTCCGCTCGGCTCCTGGGCATGGAGTGATCGCACGCGTGCGGAGTTTCGTGTTCTCAGGGCGATTGGTGATCTGGCGCCACCGGATGCCGACTGGGCGCCGACAGTGGTGCGGCTGCGTCGACAGGACAGGTTGCAGCATACGTTGCGCAAGGACGGAAGCCTGTATGCCGCCCTGTCGCAGGAGTTCCTCGTGAACGTGCTGCCAGCTCGCTCACGGGTGGCGATGCTGGAGCAGTCGCGCACCCAGCTGGTTCTCGGGCGCCGACTGACGAAACACAACCGTGTCGAGGCGGGCTATGGATTGCAGCGATTCAATCGTCGCGGCGGGTACGAGATGAATCACGCGCTGCTGCTGTACTTTCGTACTTCCGTACCGATCCGTTGATGTCGATGCGGCGGAGTGTGATATGCACGACTTTCCTGCTGTCGGCCGTAGCGTGCGGATCGTCTGGCGTGGAGGCAATGGACGGCGACACCGACGTCGCCCCGTCGTCGCAGTCCGAAGCGGCGCGGGCGCTGCGCCTGCCGCTGATGCGTCCGTTGGAGTCGCGCGTGGCGCTGGCGGCCGACCGGCCGGTGACGATTCGCGTGCGTGTCGTGTACTCGGGAACCCTGCCGCCCGACACCACGGTACAGGCCCGCAGTTTCGCGTCCGCGTGCAGCGACAGCTTTGTCGACACGGCGGTGGTTCGGGCCGGGAGCGCCGTTGCAGGCGCGTTGGTGTGGGTGGAGCGGGCGACCGCGCTGCGCGGTGCAACTGTGGCAGAACAGCGGCCCACCATTGAGCTCGACCTGTGCCGGCTGCGGCCTCGCGTGCAGCTCGCGGCGCGTGGCAGCACGTTGATGCTGGTGATGCGTGATTCGCTCGCGCAATCACTCGTGGTCGTGCCGTCGTCGACGTCGGTACCGGTGGACACGGTGGCATTCACGATGGACGGTCAGCTGATTCCGCTGCGGCGTCGTGCGGACAGTTCCGGTGTGGTTGCCGTCTACGCCACCGGCTTACCGTGGGCGCGAGCCTTCGTCGGCATTGCCCCAGCGGGTGCGGGTGCACTCTCGGACGCCACTGGTGCTGCGCAGTTCACGCTCGATGGCCGGGCCACCAAGGCCGCGTTCCGGGCGTGGCATCCGTCGCTTGGTCAGGCGGCAGCCACGGTGTCGCTCACAGCCGCGACGTCGACGTACGACGTGACGCTGACCTTCAGGCGATAGCGTCGTTCGGCGCGGTCACGAAGGCGACGATCTTTTCAACCACGGCTGGTTCGCGCAGAATCCTCACGTGGCCGCTGCCGTCTGGCGCCAGCCAGCGTTCCGCCCTCGGCCAGTCCGCCGCGAGGCCCTCCGACTCCACGACGAGCACCTGTTCATCATCCGCGGCGTGAACGACCAGCAGCTGCGCACCGCCGGCACGCATCGCCTGCGCCGCGAGTGAGACCGTTTCCATCTCATGCCAGCGGAAGTGCCAGCGCCGTTCGAGCTTGTCGATCATGGCGCGGTGCACGGCCTCGCTGGCCATGTGGCGGCGCAAAAATCGACTCAACGGGCGGTCAACGCTGCTCGGAGCGCCGATGCTCACCGCGCGAGGCAACGGCGTGACTCCGCCATTGGCGCGCGAGGCGATGGCAGCCAGCACTGCCAGCCCGCCAAGCGAGTGGCCGACGAGCGCCTGCGGCGTGCCGAGAGTATCGAGCACGCGCAAGAGCGCATTCCGGAAGCCGGGGAGTGACGCGCGATCACCATCCGAGGCGCCATGCGCCGGTCCATCGAGCACCACCACCCGATGCTGGCGCTCGAGCAGCGCCGTCGCGAGGTGCGCCCACTGCGTGCTGCGGCCGCCCCATCCATGCAGGCAGATCACAAATGGCCAGGCGTCGTCTCCCCAACTCCACGTGGCAATGCGCCCTTCGCTGCCGAGGATATCGCGGTGCACCGCGCCGTTCGGCATGAACTTCGGCATTGCCGTACGCGCAACCGGGTCGGTAATGCGTCGCGTGATCGGCGGAGGCGTCGTGAAGCGGCGAACGGCCTCCGCCGCTGCCTCGTCGACGTCGGCCCAGGCTGTCAGGGGCGGCAGATCGTCCGGGAGCGGTGCCGGCGGGCGGTCATCGGGTGCGAGGGGCATGCTGGCAAGGTACTCAGGCGTGAACCGCGGTAGCGATTCGTTGTATACTAGAGGTGTGGTTCTGTGTGCTCACCCTGCTCGTTACGCCTCGTGACCATCTCCGCGCTCGACCTTCGCGCAGACGCCCTTCGACGCGGGCGAATCCTGAACGTCGTCT
>JANNVN010000399.1:0-15386 GCA_031414435.1 Gemmatimonadaceae bacterium | reverse complement strand
AAGGGTGAAAAGGTGCGGTAAGAGCGCACCGCGTCACCGGCAACGGTGGCGGCAGGGTAAACCCCAGCTGGAGCAAGGCCAAATAAGCGACGAGGAACGACCCGTTCCGATCAAGACGTCGCGGGTAGGCTGCTGGAGCGTACGGGCGACCGTACGCCGAGAGGAATGATCATCCATTGCGTTCGCGCGATGACAAAACCCGGCTTACAGGCCGGCACACACCGCCCTCCTTTTTCTTCGTCGTGCTTGTGACACCCCCCGCCCGGTCAGCGCGCTGTCAGCTCTCGCTGCTGTTCCCACTGTGTGTGGTGCTGCTCGGGGCGACGGATATGCTCGCGCAAAGCAGCCAGACCTCTGCGCGCTACCGTGTGTCATCAACGTCGGTGATCGCACTCGACAAGACACCACAACCGCCACTGGTCGACACGGTCACGACGTCTCTGCTGCTGAGGATCGACGTCTCTGCCGGCATCGACACTGTGGCCACTCTGGTACTCGATTCGCTGGTGCTCACGTCGACGGGTATGGTGCGTCGGCCTGCCGATGCCTTCTCGCAGGGAATCAGCGTTTCGGCCTTGCTGAACAACGGGCGTCCACGGGTTACCGGAGACAGCGCCAGCGCATGCCTTGCGGAGCGTCCGATGGCCGGCCTGCTCCCTGAGCTGCTGCCGCTGTTGCCGATGCCGTTGCGTGCGGAACAGCAATGGAGTGATACACTGTCGGTCACGACCTGTCGGGCGGGGCTGCCGGTCACGCTGTACACGATCGCGGTGTATCGGACGCTGACGGGAATCGACAGTACATCGCTGGTTCTGGAACGTCGCGCGGTACTCCGCGTTGCTGGCAGCAGTCTGCTTCGACAGCAGCAAGTCACGCTCTCCGGCACTGGCACGAGCGAGTCGCTTTCGGTCGTGTCACTCGGCACCCGGCAGATTCAATCCTGGCGCGGAACTCAGGCGTTGGAGTTGCAGCTGACCAACGGACAACAGACGCGCCGACTCTCGCAACAACTCACCGACACGGCGACGCTGGTTCCGTAGCAATCCGCTTGTTTGAACGTCGCATGTGCGACGTGTCCACCATGTTCGTCGCCGTGTGGCTGCCCGCGTCTGGCAGACAGCCACACGGTGTCGATATCAGTCCGACAGACGCAACGGCATCAGGATCGTGAGGTACGCCGCAGGATCCGCCCACCCTTCCGGTTCGACTGTGGCGGCCCGTTCTGGTGCCTTGAACGTCAACCGCACTTCACTCGTCGGGATGTACTTCAGGATCTCCAGCAGATAGGCGCCGTTGAACCCGATATCCATCGGATCGCCTTCATAGCGAACGGGAATTTCATCCTGACCGTCGCCAAGGTCCGGCGTATTGACCTGAAAGCGCAGAATGCCCGCATTGAACGACAGCTTGATCCGGTGCGTCTGGTCGGAAGCCACCGTGGCCATGCGACGAAGCGCGGAGGCGAGAGCATCCTTGTCGGCGATCGCGAACCGGTCGTTGTCCTTCGGAATCACCTGCTCGTAGTTCGGGTACGGCCCTTCGATCAGGCGCGTGTAGATGGTCGTGAACGGGCTCTTGAACGCGAGATGGTTGTCACCCCGTGCAACCTCGAGATCCTCCTCGTCGGGAAAGAGCTTGCTCACCTGATCGAGCGCCTTCGGCATCACGATCAAGTCGCTTGCCTGTCCGCCGTGGCCGGTGACCGTGACGTCCATCTTCGCCAGGCGGTGGCCGTTGGTGGCCACCATCCGCATGAAGTCAGGCTTCAATTCCCAGAGCACGCCGTTCAGAATCGGACGGCTCTCCTCGGTGCTGACGGCGTACGACGTGTGGCGGATCAGCTTGCGTACGTCGGCCGACTTGATGCGCCAGCCGTCACCAAACCGAATCGCGGGAAACTGGGGGAAATCGTCCTTCGGCAGCCCGTTCAGCTTGAACTTGGCGCGTCCGCATTCAAGACTGACCTTCTGCTCACCTGCCGATTCGATCTTGACCGGATTCGGCGGCAGTTCACGCGCGAGCTCCTGCAGTTTCTTCGCGGGTATCGTGATGCCACCCGGTCGCTCGACATCAGCCTGCACTTCGTGGCTGACATGGATGTCGAGATCCGTTCCCGAAAAGCGGATTCCGCGCTCGGTAGTCTCGACCAGAATATTGGCCAGAACGGGCAATGTCGTCTTGCCGGGAATGCTGGCAGCGACCGCCGCCAGCCCTTCCTGGAGTTTTTCACGCGCGATCGTGAATCGCATCAGCTCCTCGGAGTGCACCGGATTGACGCCGGGCGAACGCCCTGAGTGGCAATCAATCCTGCGGTCTGAACTGCCCTGTGTCGTGCTCTGTGCACGCACTGCTGTAATGCTGTTCTATAAATCTTTAACAGTCGTAGTCGTAGAGCCGGCGTGAACTGTGGAAGAACGCCGGAAGCTACGCAGCCGCAAGGGTTTCGCCAAGATGATCCCCTGTGGACGAGCGGGTACAACACCATCGGTTTTCCGCACACATCACCATTCCGATCCAGGGACGTGTGGACGAGAGGCTGCAGACGTGGACAGGTGTGGATCATTCGCCGGTTTCCAACAGTCGGCGGACCTTTTCCACACGGGCGGCAAACGTGAAGTCATTTCTTGCCGACTCTTCAGCCCGATCGAGTGAGTGAATCACGGTGGAGTGGTCGCGGCCACCAAAGGCATTGCCGATTTCAACCAGCTGGAGCGCCAGCAGCTCACGACAGAGGAGCATCGCGACCTGACGTGGCACGGTCAGCATCTTGGTCCGGGTCTTTGACTTGAGCCCTTCCGCGGTGACCCCCCATTCCCGGGCCACCAGGGCCTGAATGGCGGCCACGGTGATCCCGGCCGATGCAACTTGACCGGCATCGCTCCGGAAGCGGTCACGCAGCGCCTCACGGGCCAGCTCGACGGTGATGTCGGCATGCTTCAGCGAGGCGTATGCCAGCAACTTGATGATCGCACCTTCGAGCTCCCGGACATTCGAGCGAACGTTGTCCGCGATCACCTGAATGACATCGTCAGGAATCGTCAGCTCGAGATGGTCGAGTTGAGCCTTGCGGCGAAGGATTGCGACACGATGCTCCACGTCAGGCAGCGCGATGTCGGCCACCATTCCCCATTGGAATCTGCTCACCAGACGAGCTTCAAGACCGGGGATCTCCGACGGCGGCCTGTCGGAGGTAAGGATGATCTGCCGGCCAGCCTCGTAGATGGCGTTGAAGGTGTGGAAGAACTCTTCCTGTGTGGCTTCTTTCCCCTTCAGGAACTGCACATCGTCCACGAGCAGCAGGTCGGTCTCCCGATACCGCCGCCTGAAGTCCTGCGTGGTTCGACCCTGAATGGAACCGACCAGCTCATTCGTGAACTGCTCGGTGCCAACGAAGGTGATGCGCGTACCGGGATCACGCTTCAGCAGCTCGTGTGCAACGGCCTGCATCAGGTGCGTCTTGCCCAGCCCGGTGTCGCCATAGAGGAACAGCGGGTTGTACAGTTTGCCTGGTGCCTGCGCCGCGGCGATCGCCGCGGCGGCCGCAAGTTCATTGCTCTTGCCGACGACAAAGTGCTCGAACGTGTAGCGCTCGGAGAGAGGCGCGAGATTCGGATTCGGCGTAGCGGGCGCGCGCACCGGGACATCGAGCGGCGCAACGAACAAATCCATCTGCGGCTTTGTTCGTGCCGACTCGTGCACCACGAAGTGCACCTGCAGCGGATGACCGAGCGCAACCGCGGCGAAGCTGGAGAGCAGCCCGGAGTGTTTCGACTCGTTCCAGTCGGCGGCAAACTGATCGGGAACGCCGACGGTCAGCGCACGCTCATCGACGCGCAGCGGCTCACACGGCTCGAGCCAGGTGCGGACAGTCTGCTCCTGAAGTTCGAGTCGCGCGCGGTCCAACAGTCGAGCCCAGGTTTCTGCAGCCGTCAGCATTACGTGCAGCGGGATGTAATTCAGGAAGGGAGCGCGAGTTTACAGGGACGCGCCCCGCTTCGCAAACAGCGCCGACGCCCGATACCGTGAGTCCGGGCAAGTCACAAGCAACGCGACCTTACTTGACCGAAGTGCTTGTCCTGAATAGGTTTGGCACTCTTTCCAAGAATCTCAGCGAACGCACCTGGAGTACATATGGGCAAGCCCACGTACCGCCCCCGAAACAAGCGCCGTATCCGCAAGCACGGCTTCCGCGCCCGTATGGCCGATCGCTGGGGCCAGAACATCCTGAAGCGTCGTCGCAAGAAGGGTCGCAAGCAGCTGACCGTGCGACTGCCGGACAAGTACGCCGCAGCCTGAGTCCTTCCGCTTCTCGCGAGATCAACGTCTCACGAGAAAGGCGGATCTGGAACGGGTGCGTCGTGAGGGGAAGCGCGTGCGGGCCGCTCATTTGGAGCTCCGTGTCGCGGCTTCCCCTTTGTTGTTCGCACGAGTCGGGTTCATCGTGGCGAAGCATGGCCAGAACAGCGTCAAGCGGAACCGCCTGAAGCGGCGTCTTCGTGAGCTCGTTCGGCTCACGGTGCTGCCTGCACTGACACCGAGCGACCTCGTGATACGTACGCTCCCGAGTGCCTATTCACAGAGCTGGGGGGTCCTCAGCAACGAGGTTGCAAACCTGGTTCGGCGTCTGCCGGCAGTGCCAAAGGTCCCCATTGGTATTCCGCCCGATGCAGAATGAGGTCGGAGGCAAGCCACCCGTCCCGGCCGCGCCTTCGGGGGTTGCTGTCGCCGCCCGATGGACCGCGACAGCGCTGATCCGGGTCTACCAGCTCTTCCTGTCGCCGCTGTTTCCAGCCTCGTGCCGCTATACTCCCACGTGTTCTGCATACGCCGTGGAAGCGATCGATCGCCACGGCGTTCTTCGCGGGTCGTGGCTGGCCGCCAGGCGCATCGCCCGGTGTCACCCGTTCCGTCCCGGCGGACATGACCCTGTTCCCTGACCTTCACGACTGCCGCACACCAGCGCGCGTTCCGCGCTCCTGCTGTGTGCATCGACAGCCCCTCGACATTCCAGTATGAACAAGCGCATGCTGCTTGCCCTCGCCTTGTCGGCGGCGGTGATCGGTCTCACACAATACCTGTTCCCCCCGGCGAAGCCGCTGCCCAAGCCGGCGACGACGGCAGCGGCAACAGCACCTGCGGGCCCACAGGCCGCGCCCGGCGCGGCGGCCGCTGTGATGCCGCAAGCTGCAATGTCGCAAGCTGCGATGTCGCCGTCGGTCAGCCTCGTACCGGCTGTGACGGTTGCTGCCGACACCGCAGAACTCTCCAGCGCTCGCAGTTCCGTCCGGATCAGCAGCATTGGCGCGGCACCCGTCTCGGTGCAGCTCAAGGGGTACAAGCGGCTGCCGGAGAACAAGAGCACTGACAGCTTCGTCGAACTCGTCCGCCCCGGTGAGTCCCTGCTGCAGTACGCCCTGATCGTGAAGGAGGCGGCTGGCAACAGGGTGATCGATCTGGCCGGCGTTCCATTCGCCGCCACGCGCCCCGACGCCCGCACGGCCACCTACACCGGCCAAGCCGGTGCAGCCAACGTGGAAATCACGTACGTGTTCCAGCCGGATAGCTTCGTCGTTCGGGTGGGAGGCAAGGTGACCGGTCTCACCTCGCCAGCGTTCCTGCGCATCACACTGCCAAGCGGGCTGAATTCGAGCGAGGCCGACACCACCGAGGATCAGCAGCACCTGGCGGTGGCGATGAAGCCGGTGCAGGGCAATACACAGAGCGTTGCGTTCAACTCGCTCGATCCCGCGGAGAAGGAGCTGAAGGAAGGCCCGTTCATCTGGGTGGCGTCGAAGAGCAAGTTCTTCATCACTGGCCTCCTGACAGCGACGGGCGATCGTCCCTTCGACGAGGTGACCGTGACAGGCGGGCCGAAGACTGGGAAGATGGAGAGCCGGGTCGAGGCAACGACGCTGCAGGCGCTGCAGGACGGCACCTTCCGATTCGAGCTCTACGCCGGTCCGCAGGAATGGCGTCGACTCGTGTCACTCGGCCGGGATTTCGAGAACAGCAATCCGTACGGCGGCTGGCTGCAGGGCTTTGTGCAGCCGTTCGCCACGATGGTGATGAAGGCGCTGCTCTGGATGCACGAGACGCTCAAGCTCAACTATGGCTGGGTGCTGGTGATCTTCGGTGTGGCGGTACGCCTGCTGCTCTGGCCATTCAACCAGCGCGCCATGCGGACGTCGATGAAGATGCAGGTGCTGCAGCCGGAGCTGGCAGCGGTGCAGGAGAAGTACAAGTCCGATCCGCAGAAGATGCAGGCCGAGGTCATGCGCGTGTACAAGGAGCATGACATGAGCCCCTTCAGCGCGTTGTCGGGCTGCCTGCCAATGCTGCTACCGATGCCGGTGTTCATCACGCTGTTCTTCGTGTTTCAGAACACGATCGAGTTCCGCGGGGTGCCGTTCCTCTATCTGGCCGATATCTCGCAGAAGGATCCGACATTCATCATTCCGCTGCTGATGGCGGCCAGCGCCTTCGTGCTGAGCTGGATCGGCATGCGCGGTGTGCCGCCGAATCCGCAGGCCAAGATCATGGCCTACATGTTCCCAGCGATGATGTTCGCGTTTTTCTTCAGCGCGGCGGCGGGGCTCAACCTGTACTACTTCGTGCAGAACCTGGCTGCCCTGCCGCAACAGTGGCTGATCTCGAACGAGCGGATGAAGAAGAAGGACACGCCGGTGGTCTACAACGACAAGGGCGCGCCGGCCCGACCGAAGAAAGCCTGATCACGTTTGCATCATGACAACGGGGCGCCCATTCACCGGGCGCCCCGTTTTTCTGTTGTCCCCCCTCAGGTCTCGTGCGGCGAAGCAGCGATCAACACAGGATGCCTGCCGATCGACTCAACCGGCACACCGGCCAAGCGCACCTGTGGCTGCCAGGAGCACGCTGGCGATCTGCAACAGCGAACCACAACGGAAACTGCGAACCGCAACGGCAACGGCAACTACAACTGCAACTGCTTAACGCAAAGGTGCAAAGACGCCAAGGCGCAAAGGGGCAACAGAACAGAACAGAACAGAACAGAACAGAACAGAACAGAAGGACAGAACCGCAGAGCTGCAGAACTACTGAAGTGAGGAAGTAGCAAACAAATAAAGGAGCGAAGTAATGAAGTTTTGAGGTGATGAAGTAGAGAAGCTCTGAAATACAGATGTACAGAAGTGTGCTGCTATTCTCAAGCGCAGGCCTGGATAGCCGTAGCCTCCAGGTGTTTGCGTCGAGCCCGTTCACAGCCTCGTCTGGTGACGGTATGGCTCAGACACAGCGAGTCCGACACACGTGACTGACGGGAGTTTGAAGACTCCGAATGCGCACGAAGGCTTTGCACCTTTGCGCCTTTGCGTTAGGCAGTTCGCAGTTCGCAGTTCGCAGTTCGCAGTCCGCAGTTCGCAGTTCGCAATTCGCAGTTCGCAGTTCGCAGCTAGCGGTTGCTCTTCACGCCGTTTCCCCGTGATGTGTCGTACTTCACACGGGTGCGTTTTTTGCCGGCGTTACAGCGGCACCGTTCGGTGTTGCTGCAGCCCGTCGGTCCTGCCGGTCGCCCCGCCCGCTCAGGCGCTGGCGGCGGCGAGGTTGCGGCCGATGGCCATCAGGTCGGCGGTACTCGCCCGCAGTGCCCACGCGATGCCGCGCTCGGCGACTGCCGGCGACACCAGCGAATGGCCGAGGAAGTAGCCGGCGCGTTCCGGGATGACGTGGCGCTCGACGGTACGCGCGTCGTCACTGGTGCCGTCGCTCAGCCAGCGGAGGCGAAGGCCGAGACCGTTCCGGTCGAGGTCCGGGCTGATGGTGCGCGCCAGCAACGGTTCGAGTTCGCGAATGCGGGCGTACTGACGGCGGCCGTAACCAAGGTATTCCCACGGCGCATATCCGCCGCACACGGCCTGTGCCGCGTGCGTCGCGAGTCCTTCGTTCACCAGCAACTCACGCAGCGTGGCGCGTTTTCCGGTGTCCCAGAACGAGTAGTAGCCGTCATTCTCCGCGACGAGCGTTCGGAGCGCGCTCTGACTGTCCTTCGCGGTGTACCGCACGCCGTGCGCGATTTCGTGCGCCAGCCACGGCGGCATCAGCGCCGGGTCGAGGCCGAGTGAGTCGGTGTCCGGGTTGCGTTCACCGGTGAAATGCTCGAGGCAGACGAAGGCGACGGGCCGTCCGTCGATCACCAGCTCGCCGGCATTTGCTGCGCCGACGCCGACCATAAGCACCACATCCGGCTCGTCGGTCGTCTCGAGGGTGCCCATGGCCTGAGCGATCGTCTGCCGTGCACGCAGGACGAGTGGTTCACGATCCAGCACTGCGAGCAGATCGGTGCGGTCCGCCGCCACCGTCTTGCGGATGATTTCGCCGACGTGCGGCCCCGTTGGGTCAACGACGTAGTTGTCCCAGTATGCGGACAGGAGCGCCTTGTTGGCAGCGAAATAGCGCTCGTAGGCCGCCACCCGGTCCGCGCTCTGAAGCACGGCCAGAAAGTCGGGGAGCAAATTGATCAGCATCGGCAGTGTTCCTGGATGTCGCGCCACACCCGAGGTGCGGGCAGTGACGATCGAGCCGGATTCTATGGCGCGGGGTGGACACGTACAAGGGAGCAAGTGTCGAACCATCGGAACGGCCCGGTCTATTCGCTTGCGTTTCCGGGAGCACTGCAGAGGTAGTGCGCGACGCGGACGCTGTGGGTGCGCTCGACGAGTTCCCCCGGTCTCACCGATACGTGAGGCCGGGCAGGCACCATCGGCTCCGGTTATCTGGTGCCGAACAGCCTGTCGCCGGCGTCGCCGAGTCCGGGCACGATGTAGCCGTGCTCATTGAGACCACGATCGATCGCGGCACAGATGATCGGAACGTCCGGATGCGCCGTCCGCAAGCGCAGGATTCCCTCAGGCGCCGCAACGATACACATGAATGTGATCCGCTCGGCGCCGGCTCGCTTCAGCGAGCTGACTGCCGCCGCAGCGCTGCCGCCTGTGGCCAGCATCGGGTCGAGCAGCAGGAAGGCCCGATCTGCAGCGTCGCCTGGGACTTTGAAGTAGTAGTCCACCGGCTCGAGCGTGTCGTGATCGCGGTACAGTCCGATGTGGCCGACTCGTGCGCCTGGAACCAGACGCAGAACACCTTCGACCATCCCGAGTCCGGCGCGCAGAATCGGTACGACGGTGAGCTTCTTGCCTTGGACAGTGACACCCGTGTGCGTCTCGAGTGGTGTCTCGACGGGATACGGCTCGAGTCCGAGCGTTGATGTTGCTTCATACGTCAGCAGCATCGCGAGCTCGTCAACGAGTTCCTTGAAGAGTTTCGTTGGCGCGCTTCGGTCGCGCAGCCTGGTGACTTTGTGTTGCACCAGTGGGTGGCGCACCAACGTCACGCCATCGATCTCGGAAATGGGGGGGTGTGGCACGGCTGCAAGATGCAGGATCGGCGCTGGCGAACGGAAGGGCAGGGTCGGGCGTAGTTTGGGACCACGCCTGCGCCGGACTTACCCGGCAGAATGCTTTGGTGTAGGTAACCTGCGTAGCCGCGCAAGGTCGCGTGCCGGGCTCGTCCACCGTTCAGCCGCTCGTTCATGCAACTCACGTTCTCAGGCGCTGCCCGTGAAGTGACGGGTTCATGCCACATCCTCGACGTCGCCGGGAAGAAGGTGCTGCTCGATTGCGGGCTGTTTCAGGGGCACCGCGAGGAGTCGCGCCGCAAGAATGAGGTCCTCCCGGTCGCGGTGGATCGGATCGATGCGGTCGTGCTGAGTCACGCGCACATCGATCACGCCGGCCGGTTGCCGTTCCTTGTGCGTTCGGGCTACGACGGTCCGATCTTCGCCACGGCGGCGACACGCGATCTCTGCGAGATCATGCTCGCCGATTCGGCGCGGATCCAGGTCAAGGATGCCGAATTCCTCGAGCGTCGAAAGCAGAAGCACGCCGAGCCACTGTACGACCCTGATGACGCGGCCAAGGTCGTGACGCAGATCGTCGGGAACGGGTACGATGAGTGGTTCGACGTTGTCCCGGGCGTCCGGGCCTGCTTCGTCGACGCCGGGCATATCCTCGGTTCGGCATCCGTCATGCTCGACTGCACCGAAGATGGGCGAACGGTTCGGGTGGTCTTCTCCGGGGACGTTGGCCGCAAGGGACTGGCGATCATCCGCGATCCACATCCACCAACCGGTGCCGATGTGGTCATCATGGAGTCGACGTACGGCAATCGCGATCACCTGCCGATCGAAGACGCCCGTGCAGCGCTCGGGAAGGTGGTGCGGGAGACTGCGGCACGCGGCGGACGCGTGATCATTCCGGCATTCGCCGTGGGGCGCGTGCAGGAGCTGGTCTACGATCTGCATTCGCTCGCTCGCGCCAACGAGATTCCGCGCCTGCCGATCTATATCGACAGTCCGCTGGCCACCCTCGCCACCGACATCTTCGAAAAGCATCCGGAATGCTTCGATCACAAGGAAGATCTGGTGCGTGCGGTAGACGAGCTCTTTCGCTTTGATCTCGTGCGTTTCACGCGCGACACGAGTGAGAGCAAGTCGCTGAACGCGATGCACGGGCCACTGATCATCATTTCGCCCTCCGGGATGGCGGAGTCCGGCCGGGTGCTGCACCATCTGGCGCACGCGGCAAGTGATCCGAGAAACACGATCCTCGTCGTCGGCTTCATGGCGGAACACACGCTGGGCCGGCGGATCGTCGAAAAGCGACCGTTCCTCCGCATCTTCGGGGCTGAAGTTCCACTGAAGGCGGAGGTCGCGATTCTCAATGGGTACTCCGCCCACGCCGATCGGAAGGAGCTCACGGAATGGCTCGATACGGTGAAAGCGACGTCGCCAGGACTGACGCGCGTGCTGCTGGTGCACGGTGAGCCGCCGGCCCAGGACGCACTGAGCGCGTCGCTGGCGGCGCTCGGCTACCACGTCACAGCGCCGGCGGCTGGCGATCAGGTGCGCCTGTGACGCCGCCCCTGCGTTCGCGCAGTGAATCAGCACATTTCGGTTGCGTGTCGTGACGGAGCCGGGTGGACATGCGCGGGGGGCAGCGGCGGGCCGCATTCTCGAGGCGACCAGCGCCTGCATCGTGCAGAAGGGTGCGGCGGATGTGAGTCTGCAGGATGTGGCGGAAGCGGCGGGGGTCAGCAAGGCGCTCATCCACTACCACTTTCACGACAAGGGCGAGTTGCTGGCGCGACTTGTCGAGTGGCTGCGCGCGGGACTCGTCGCGCGACAGGTCACGGCCCTCACCGGCGTGTCGGGTTCGACCGCGCTCGATGCGCTGTGGCAATGGCTCTCGGATGAACTGGACCGCGGAGATCTGCGCGCGCTGATCGATCTGTCGCTGGTTCAGGGCGCGTCGGTCCAGACTGCCGTGGCAGCCACTGCCGCCGCCCGGCGCGAGGCCGCCGCGGCGGTGACATCCGAACTGTTCGAGCGACTCGGCCTGAGCCCTCGGGTGCCCGCCGCGCTGATCGCGGATGCCTTCGTCGCGTTCGTCGATGGTCTGGCACTGGATCGCGTTGTGGCGCCGGAGCGGAATGCGCGAGTTTCATTCGATGTGTTCTGGCTGGCCATGCTCGGGCTGACCGACTGACCGCGGCCACCGTCACTGTGGCTAAACGCAAGCGCACATTCCTGGGGGGCGTCGCACGGCTGATCGGTCGCCTCTGCGTGGCGCTGCTCGTGCTCTGGATAGTGTCGGTGGCGGCGGTGCTGCTGGTCGGCAATCGTGATTCGGCTGAACCGGCCGACGCGATTGTGGTACTTGGGGCGGCGCAGTATGCGGGACGTCCCTCGCCGGTGCTCGAAGCACGACTCGCGCACGCCATTCGGCTCTATCGACGCAACATCGCGCCGCGGCTGATAGTCACTGGAGGCAAGGCAGAGGGCGACGTCACCAGTGAGGCGGAAGTCAGCGCACGGTACGCCCGGCGACACGGCGTACCGGCATCGGCAATCATGATCGAAGATGAAAGCCGCAGTACGACCGAACAGATGCATGCCGTCGCTCAGATGGCGCGCACACGGAGTATGCGCAGTGTCGTGCTGGTCAGTGATCGATTTCACATGCTCAGACTCCTGCTCACGGCACGGAAGCTGGGGCTCGTTGCACACGGGTCGCCCACGCGGAGCAGCCCGATCTCGCTGACGGAGCTCGCCGGCATCAGATATGTGCTGCTCGAATCCGTGAAGGCGCCGCTGGCGTTTCTGATCGAGCAGCGGAGCCGCTAGCGCGGTTCAGTCGACGACGAAATCGACGCTCGCCAGTCGCGCCATTTCAGCGCGCCAGGCATCATGCAGCGCACGAAAGCGAGGTGAGCGGCCATGTGCGCCAATGGTCGTGCCATCGAGCTGTGTGATCGGCACCACACCACGAATCGAACTGCTGGCGCACGCCGCGTCGGCGTGAAGCAACGCGGCCAGCGGCGCCTCCGTCTCCTGCACGCTCAGCCCGACGGAGGGCGCCAGTGCGCGCAACAGTCCGAGCGTGGTTCCGGGCAGTGCGCCGGTGGCAGCGGATGGCGTGAACAGCGTCGCATCAGAGAACCAGCAGATGTTGGACGCGGTGCAGCCGACGATTCTGTCGTCAGTGTCGAGCACCAGCGCGTCGTCCACGCCCTGGCTGTGCGCCTCTCGCAGAGCAAGAACGTTCGCGGTGTAGTCGAGTGACTTGATCCCGGCAGTGGCGCGTCGCGCACTCCATCGCCACTGGCTGGTGATCAGGGTCAGCCCGCGTTCGATCACTTCGTCGCGGACGGCGATGCGTGGTGTCAGCGTCACGATCGACCGAGAGGCGCCACCACTCAGCCCCGCCATCCCCGGCAAGGCGTCGCCGCGGGTCAGTGTGACCCGCAGCACGGCATCGACGACGTTCATCCTGAGGGCGGCCGCGGCGGCATCGGTGATGTGGTCACTCAGCGTCGCCGGCAGCACCAGACCAAGTCGTTCGGCACCATTGGCAAGGCGAGCGTGATGAGCTGTCGCCATCGGCGCCACACCATTCAGCACACGGATCGTTTCAAAGATGCCGTCGGCCAGAGTGAGTCCGCGGTCAAAGGCTGACACCGCGTGGCTGGCGTCGGGCACCGGTTCGCCGTCGACCCAGACCCGGATCGGAGACGACGGCGTCATGCCGCCCCTCGAGACGCCGATGCGCCAGCCGGGCACCTGTCTCCGGAGCGGGGGCGAGCTACACTGCGCCTGCACTGCTGCGGCAACGCGGTCTCCGGGCGAAGCGCGGTTGGGTCATCGGCGTAAACCCTGTGACGCCCGAGGACGTCGCAGCGTTGGTCTCAGGGACTGCAGTACGGTCACCCGAAACAGATTGTGCCGTCCCGTCGACGGAATGGTACTGCCTCGCGCTTGTTGGACAAGGAAGTCTTCGGAGACGCTGAGCCAACACCGGCCCAGCAGAGTAGAAGCATAAAGCCACTGATGCGACAGCAAAAGTTCAGTGGCGTGTTGATGTCTGCAGCTGAGTTGCTTTTGCGATTGAAAGCCGCCAATCTCAGGAGGCTGTGTGCAGTATCGGACCGCAGTCCGAGCAGGTCGTCACCATCGTTGTCGCAGCCATTCCATCACTTGATCATCAGGAGTACACACGCATGAAGAAGCTTTTTGTTGGCGCGGCGGTTTTCGCGGCCATCGCTGCTGCCGTTCCGACGGCGCAGGCGCAGCAGAAGGGACCGGTCACGTTTGGTGTATCCGGCGGTCTGACGCTGCCGGTCGGCAGCCTTGGCGATACGCAGGGTGCGGGCTTCAATGTGCAGGGCCACGCGACCCTGAAGCCCAGCTCCGTTCCGTTCGCGCTGCGTGGGGACCTTGGCCTCTGGACGACGCCTGGCAAGACCGTGAGTCGGATCGGCGGCGGCACCGGCAGCATTTCGTATCCTGGTGTAACCTGGTTCACCGCCAACGTGAACGGTGTCTACAACTTTGAAGGCGCCAAGGATGCGACCTTCGTTCCGTACGTGCTCGGCGGCGTCGGCATCTACAACGGCAGCGAAGGGCTCGGGACGAAGTTCGGCGTCAACGGGGGTGGCGGGATCACGTTCAAGCTCTCCGGATTCGACGCATTTACCGAGGCACGCTTCCACAACGTGTTCACCGATGGCAGCTCGGCGCGGATTCTTCCGATCTCCTTCGGCATCAATTTCAAGCCGTAACCCGGCCGCTCGCTTGGCAGGGCGCCCGATCCGCACTGCGGGTCGGGCGCCTTGTCGTTCGCGGCGTGCCATGCGCCCGGTGTCGTCCGGTGGTGCGAAGATCAGTGTTTGCGCGTCACGACGCAGTCCGTCACTGGTCCGAATGCCCCCGTTCCGCTTTCATTCGACCTCGCGTTGAGGCCCGTACTTCCGCGGGACCGCGCGCCACATCTCCCTGATCACATGGCAGGAGCTTCACTGCATGGCTGAGACACCGGAGTCGTCGTTGCCTGGTCAGCCCGGACCGGGCGTCCCTGGCATCACCAGCACGACGTTCGACGACGCGGCACTCGGCTTTCTGCCAATGGAGCAACCGGCGTCTGATGGCGAACTGGCGACCGCCGATGCACTCTGGGCGGTCGTCTTCGCCGGAGGCATCGGGTCGCGATTCTGGCCATTGAGTACTCCTGAGCACCCGAAGCCGCTGCTGCGCCTGGTAGGTGACAGGCCGCTGATTGCGGATACGCTGCGTCGATTGCATCCGCTGATTCCGGCGGAGCGCACGCTGGTGCTGACCAGCGCCGACATCTCTGATGCGATTCGCGCGGCGATTCCCGAGCTCCCCGAAAAGAACATGCTGGTCGAGCCGCGCCCCCTCGGCACGGCGGCGGCGCTGGCATGGGGAGCACAGGAAATCATCAACCGGGTTGGACGCAAGACAGTGTTCTGCGCGCTGCATGCCGATCTGTCGGCGCAGTATGAAGATGAATTCCGTCGCTCGATTGTGCGCGCCGCCTCGTTCGCCGCGGGTGAGGAAGGCTCGCTGGTAGCGATCGGTGCCCGCCCGACCCGACCCGACACGGGCTTCGGCTACATGCTCGGTGGTGCCGAGATGGAACCGGGGATCTCGCTTGCGCAGGGCGGCGCCTGCATCGTGTCGCGGTTTGTCGAGAAACCCGGCCCGCTGCAGGCCGAGGAGTTCATTGCCGAGGGTGCGCAGTGGAACGCGGGCATCTACTGCTGGCAGGCCGGGGCGGTGCTCGACGCACTGGAAGCACACACCACGGAGTTGCAGGACGGCATGGCGTATCTCGCGAACGGCAAGGTGGATCGCTTCTTCGGGATGGTGCAGTCCGTCTCGATCGAACGCGGCTTGCTGGAGCGGATCGATTCGCTCGTGTGTGTGCCATCCTCCTTTGGCTGGGATGACGTTGGCACATGGGCGTGTCTGCGCCGTGTGCGCGAGCTCGATGATA
>JANNVN010000398.1:0-12502 GCA_031414435.1 Gemmatimonadaceae bacterium | reverse complement strand
CGCGGGACGCTGAGTGGCCAGGACGTCTTCATGCTGTACGACACGTATGGCTTCCCGATCGATCTCACCGAACTCATGGCCCGCGAACGCGGCTATCTGGTGGACATCGCGGGCTTTGATTCCGCACTGCAGGTGCAGCGCTCGCAGTCGCAGGAGGATCGGAAGAGTCGCAAACTCGGTGTGAGCGTGGATGCGTTGGCTGACATGGCGTCGTGGCAGCATGAGCCTGCGGCGCTGGCCGAGACGCGATTTGTTGGGTACGAGGTGCTCGACACTTCCACGACCGTGGCCGCCGTTCGGGCGCTGGACGATGGACGCACGGCGCTGATCCTGACGGAGACGCCGTTTTACGCGGAGTCGGGCGGCCAGGTCTCTGATCATGGATCGGTGGCGGGCGACGGTTGGTCGCTCGAGGTTGAGGACGTGAAGAAGGTCGATGGGCGGACGGTTCTGATCGGCAAGGCGCTCGGGCACGTCTCATTCGGTATGGTGACCGCGAGCGTTCCGAGGGCGGTCCGCCGCGACATCGAGCGAAATCACACGGCGACACATCTGCTGCATGCGGCCCTCCGACAGGTGCTCGGGGAGCATGTGCATCAGGCAGGTTCACTGGTGAGTGCGGATCGCTTGCGCTTCGATTTCACGCATCACGGCCCAGTGACGTTGGCCCAGCGTGTCGAGATCGAAGCGATCGTGAATCGTGAAATCTGGCAGGGTACGCCGGTTGCCACGCGAATCATGAAGCACGCCGACGCGATTGCGGATGGCGCTACGGCGCTCTTCAATGAGAAGTACGGCGACACGGTTCGCGTGGTCGGCATCGGACCGTTCTCGAAGGAACTGTGTGGCGGCACGCATGTGCGCAACACGGCGGAGATCGGCGTGTTTGTGTTCGTGCATGAGACGGGCATCGCCGCCGGTGTGCGTCGCGTTGAGGCGATGACGGCGCGGGCGGCATTTGCGCACCTCCGGTCGCGCGAAACGTTGCTGCAGGATGCAGCAGATCTGCTCAAGGCACCGCTGGACGCGGTGCCGAAGAAGGTCCAGGCTCTGATCGACGAACGGAAAGTGCTCGAAAAGCGGGTTGCCGAGGCGATGAAGGGCGGCGGTGGTGGTCTCGCCGATCTTTTGGCTAAGGCGTCAGAGGTGGCCGGCGTAAGGCTGGTCAGTGGTGAAGTGACGGGTGTGCCGGACATGAAGTCGCTGCAGGCCCTCGGTGATGCCATGCGCGACCAGATGGGGAGCGGTATTGGCGTAGTGGCGGTTCGCTTCGATGACGGCAAGGCGGCGATGCTGGCCACGGTCACTGACGATCTCCGCGCCCGGGGGATCGGGGCGGATCTGCTGGTGAAGGAGTTGGCCGCGATTGGCGGTGGGCGCGGGGGCGGCAAGGCGCACATGGCGCAGGCGGGGTTGCCGGGCGTGGATGCGATCGGGACGGTGCTGGACGCCGTCTCCCGCGTCGTGGCGTCACAACTCGGCGCGTGATGTGCTGGCGTTCGGCGCGATGAGCCTGAACTGCGAGGAGTGCACGGCATGACGACACCAGCGGGAGCATGGGTTGCGGCACATGCGGAGCAGCCGCCAGCGGCGCTCCGCGCGCGACTGGACGGAATCCTGAGCTCCGAGCGGGTCCGGGCGAGCGCGCCGGTGGCGACAGCACTGCTGGCCGCAGGAGAGGAGCTGCTCGCCAGCATTCTCCGCAGCGGGTCAACGCAGCGGGACGCCGCGCTGGATCTGCTGACGGCGGATGCATTGGTGACCTATGCCTTCGAAGCCGCCGCAGAGGACGCGTCGTCACTCGACGCGCGCGCGGCAGCCGCCATGCGTGCGATCGCTGCGGTGGTCGATGCCCGTCCGGCCTGAACCGGCGCGCGGGCGCGTCTGATGATCGACATCCACACGCACCTGCTGCCCGGCGTTGATGACGGCGCGCGCACGCAGGCCCAGGCGCTCGAGGTACTCGAGCGGTTTGCGGCGGCCGGTGTCACGTGTGTGGTTTGCACTCCGCACCTCGCTGCCAGTGAGGCGGCGCACATGCCGACCGAGAAGTATCAGCGACTGCACCGTGAGCTGTGTGAGGTCGCGCCGCCGACGATCACGCTGCAGCGCGGCTGGGAAATCATGCTCGATCGTCCAGGCATCGACCTCACTGGCTCACACCTGCGACTCGGTGCATCGGGGGCCATCCTGGTGGAGTTTCCCCGCGGACCGTTGCCGCCGGGCACAGAGCTCGAGCTGGCACGACTGAAGCAGAGCGGCGTACTGCCGGTGGTGGCCCACCCTGAGCGCTATGGCGGAGCGACACTCGAGCTGGTGCGACGCTGGCGTGCGGCGGGTGCGGTGATCCAGACCGATACCGCATACCTGCTCGGCGACAGCGAGCGCTCTGCGCTCGCGCGCGGCATGTTGCAGGATGGGTTGATCGATATCCTCGCGAGCGACAATCATGGCGATCGTCGTTCGCTCTGGGCAGCGCACGAATGGTTGATCGAGATCGATGCGGCCGATGCCTCACAGTTGCTCACGACGGTGAATCCGGAAGCGCTGCTCAGTGACCAGCGACTGGTTCCCGTTCCTCCGGTCCGGCTCGACAAGGGAATGTTCGCGCGTCTGCGCGAGTTGGTTGGACTGAAGCGCGGCACACCGTTGCGCAATACGCCGATTGCCTGAGGGAATGATGTCCAGAACCGAGCACATACGCCGTGCGTTGTTGGAGCTTGCAATGACGGCGACACGCACGGCCGAGACCATCGGGCCGCAGCTCGATCGGGCGGCCGAGATGGTGCAGGCAACTGTCGCACGAGGCGGGACGCTGTTCTTCTGCGGTAATGGTGGCAGTGCGGCCGATGCGCAGCACCTGGCGACAGAGTACGTCGTGCGGTACACGCGCAATCGTGCGGCGTATCCGGCGATCGCGCTGACAACCGATTCGTCGCTGATCACGGCAGCGGGCAACGACTTCGGCTTCGACCACATCTTTGAACGGCAGGTACAGGCACTGTGCCGCGTCGGCGATCTGCTGATCATTCACTCCACCAGCGGGAATTCACCGAACGTGGTGCTCGCGGCGGCCGCGGCGCGGGCGAAAGGTGTGCAGGTCCTGGCCTTCACCGCCCGTGATGGTGGCGCGCTGGTCGGCGCCGCTGACCACTCAGTGGTGATTCCCACAGATCGGACCGACCGCGCACAGGAGTTACACCTGACCATCGAGCACGCCATCTGCGACCTCATCGAGGCGACACTGTGATTGATCTCAAGGGACGCCGCGTTGTGGTGACAGGCGGAGGGCGGGGAATTGGTGCTGCCTGCGCCGTTCTCTTCGCGCGCGCTGGTGCCGACGTCGTGGTCGGGTTCCGGTCGCGACGGGCCGAAGCGGAAGCCGTCGCACTGCAGTGTGCGGAGCACGGGGTGCGTTCGGCGGCTATTTCGGCCGACTTGTCGCAGCGTGGTGGGGCCGACTCGCTCTGCATCGCCGCCACTGCGACCCTCGGCGGTATCGATGTGCTGGTCGCCAACGCCGGCTTCTGGCCAACTACGGCACAGCCAATTGCGACGATGACTGACGCGCGCTGGCATGAGACCGCGGCCCAGAATTACGAGGCGATGTTCCAGATCGCCCGCGCCGCGGCACGCAGCGTGTCGGATGGCGGCAGGATCGTCTTCGTTTCGAGCACGGCCGGACAGCGCGGCGAGGCATTTCACGCCGACTACGCGTCGGCCAAGGGCGCGATGATTTCGCTGACGAAGTCGATGGCCATCGAGCTCGCGCCACGGCAGGTCACCGTCAACGCGGTGGCGCCGGGGTGGGTCGACACGGAGGCGATCGCGCCGGTTGTCTTTGGTGACGAAGCAACGCGTGTGGCGGCGAACATCCCACTCGGCCGCATCGCATCGCCGAGCGACATCGCTGGGCCGATCGTCTTTCTGGCCAGCGCACTGGCGCGGCACATTACCGGCGAGATCCTGAACATCAACGGCGGCAGCGTGTTGTGCGGATGATCGTGTGCTGCGGGCGGCTACGATGATCGCCATGGTGTTCACCGGCGGGACGATCTCGATGCGCGTCGATCCGCTGGCGGGCGGTGCCGTGCCGGCGTTGGATGCACGGGACATTCTCAGCGCCGCGCGAGGCATTGAAGATGTGGCGCCGCTGCGTATTGAGGAGTGGGGCCGATTCCCGGGCCCGCACATGGACACTGATCGCATGTGGGCGCTTCGTGCGCGGCTCATCGAGCTGGTGGCTGAACCGGGGATTGATGGCGTCGTGGTCACCCACGGAACGGATACGATTGAAGAGACCGCGTATCTGATCGCTCGCTCGGTGCCGACCGTAAAGCCGATCGTCTTCACCGGCGCGATGCGAAACCTGAGCGAACTTGGGTGGGACGGTCCCTCGAATCTGGTCGATGCGGTACGAGTCGCCGCTCACCCGGAAGCTCGCGGCTACGGCGTGTTCCTCGTCATGAATGGCCGGGCGTATTCCGCCCTCGACGTGACCAAGGCACATACGCACGTCCTCGACGCGTTCGAGAGCCCGGGACTTGGGCCGGTGGCCGAGATTGACGACGAGGCGGTGCAGTTCCGCCGGGCCCTGCCGGTGCAGCGTGCGATTCTGTCGCCGGACGCGCTTGGCACACCGGTGGACATCGTTGGTGCGTGGGCTGGCGCCGACGCCCGCATCCTGGACGCGATTCTCCCCACGGCGCGCGGCGTCGTGATCTCTGCCTTGGGGCGCGGCAACGTGCCGCCGGCGATGGCCGAGTCGATCGTGCGGTGGCGCGATGCCGGAAAGCCGGTTGTGATCACGAGTCGCACCGGCCGCGGGCGCGTGGGGCAGACCTACGGCTATCCGGGCGGCGGCCGGCGGCTCGGAGAGCTGGGAACGATCTTCGCTGGCACGCAGCGCCCGACGCAGGCACGCATCGACCTGATGCTGGCAATCGGTGCCGGGTTTTCCGACGAAGCGCTGCGCGCGGTGTTCGTCGGCTCCTGACTCAGTGCAACGCCGTCAGGCGACCTGTGTCGTCCGCACCCCGGCGGGGGCCCACGCCTTGAAGCACTGCCAGCCGAACTCCTGGGCGGCGCGAATCTGATCGGGAAAGCCGAAATGATCGACGTAGCCGAGCTGCTGCGCCTTCCACTCACAGTTCCATTCGAACGCGAATTCGGTCGCCGTGCCGTCAGCGTCGATGACCGTGACCGTCCCGGCGAAATCGGCGCACCCGCTCACGGCTCGGACGTCGACCCGGTCGATCGCAAGGGTCGGTTCGGCGTGGAGCAGCTGCGCAATCACGCGCAGGACCTTCACGCGCGGGCTCATCGGTGCGGCCTGAACGCGCGTCGCAGGCTGTCGCATTGCATAGGCGGCCAGATCGCTGCGAAACGCTGGTGTGGCGCGAGAGGCGTTGAGCAGGGGCTCCAGTTCGGTGTGCGTCATGCGGGGAAAGGTAATCACTCGGCCCCGATTAGCTTTTCAGGATGCAAGGACCGCAGATGTTCCCTCAGTTTCACGTCCCTGGATGCCCTGTCCCGCAATCGGCGGGTGGTCGCGCCGAATGACGGTCGCTTCCGTACGGCCGCCGGCGGCCGTCCGAGAGATCGCCAGTCGGCTCGAAGGGGCGGGGCACGAGACCTGGTGCGTTGGCGGCGCTGTCCGCGACGCGCTGCTCGGGAGAGCCGACCTCGATTGGGACCTTGCGACGGCCGCGACTCCGGATGTCGTGCGACAGCTGTTCACGCGAACGGTCCCGGTGGGTATTGAGCATGGGACGATCGGCGTCTTCGGCAGTGACGGCCGGTTGCACGAAGTCACGACTTTCCGGGCAGACGTTGAGACTGATGGCCGTCATGCCGTGGTGAAATTTGGCGTCTCGCTCGATGAGGACCTCGCCCGTCGCGACTTCACGATCAATGCGATGGCCTGGTCGCCGTCACGCAATCAGCTGCACGATCCGTTCGGAGGGCAGGGGGATCTTCGTGCGCGGCTGGTGCGCGCGGTTGGCGACCCAGCGCGTCGGATGGCGGAGGATCGGTTGCGCGCGCTGCGCGCGATCCGGTTCGCGTCGCGATTCGAGTTTGCGATCGACGCTGACACCTGGACCGCGATCGTCGAGAGTGCACCATCGCTTACGCGGCTCTCGGTCGAGCGTGTCTTTCAGGAGTGGACGAAAACTCTGGAGCAGGTTCGGTGCCCCTCGACGGCGTTCGACAGCTGGCGGACCTCAGGGGCGCTTGCGGTATTGGTGCCTTCGTTGATGGCCGTGTCATCCGGCTTTTTCGCGGCGATTGATCACGTACCGCTCGCATCAAGTTCGTCGCGCCCGGAGCGTGCGTCGCTGCGGAGCCTGATACGGTTGGCGTTGCCCTTCATGCCACTGGGTGGGGCCGGGGCGCGCGAGGCGCTGACGGCACTGCGTGCCTCGAACAGTGAGAGCGCGTTTGCGAGTGCTGTTGCCGCGGCCTGGGCCTCATCGGGCCAGGAGCTCGAAGGCCTCGCCATGGCTCCCGTCGCCTCGGACACGGCGTTGCGCCACGTTGTCGCCCGGATCGGGCGACTGCGGGTGCACGGCACGGTGCGCGCGTTTGCTGCGGTGTGGGCGGCCCGGCACTCAGCGGGCGCCACTGCGCCGACACGGCTCGAGACGACACGACTCGCGCGTCGCATGCTGCGAATCGCCTTTACCGATCCGGTCGCACTGGGCGATCTTGCGGTCAGTGGGGACGATCTGCGCGAGGCGGGGATCCGGCCCGGCCCGCAACTGGGACGGATCTTGCACCAGTTGCTGCAACGGGTTTTGGACGATCCAACGCTCAACACGCACCTGCAACTGCTGTCACTCGCCCGGCATCTGGCGGAGGAGAACTGAGTGGCGTTTTTCCGGGGTCCGGTTCCTGAGGTCTCTGTCTGGCGACGCTTTCGCGATGCTACAGACACGTATTCGGTCATGCGTCGCGATGGCCTCGTTGGGACACGCGCGATCGGCAACGCCGAGGCGATGGTGGAACTCTTCCTCGAGATGGTGCCGGAGTTCCCGAACATCTTCACGCTCACCGTCGACGACTGGCGCAACGACAGCGTGTGGCGCGCCGAAGGAGTGACACAGACGGCGCTGCTGGATGCGTTCTACTCACTTCGGGTACCAATGATCGGTGCGGGCGGGGTTGAGTTCACGCTCGACAGCGCGTCGGATCAGCTGTCGATTTCGGCACATCTCGAGGTGGTCAGCTGGTCAAGCACGGATCGCTGGCTGTATCTCCACGATCGTGCCGGGTTGCGTGAGCGTCCGCGGGTTCGCGGCCGGCTGTGGCGGCCGGCGAGAGGGTCTTTCCCACCGGCAGGCACACTCACGGCCGGCGTCAGGACGCTGGTGCGGTCCCTCGCCTTGAAGTCCGTCTGATGACTCGGCGCGCGGTCGGCGGTGGGATGGCAGCGACGCCGGGGCTGTTCTCGGAGACCGTCAGCACGGCGCCCCTCGCGCATCGTCTCCGTCCGCGGACGATCGACGAGTATGTCGGGCAGCGACAGCTCTTCACCCCGGGCACGCCAGTTTATGACGCGATCGAGCGCGGCGTCCTTGGTTCGATGATCCTGTGGGGCCCACCAGGTACGGGAAAGACGACCCTTGGACGATTGATCGCGCAGCGGGTTGGCTGGACCTTCGAACCGTTCAGCGCAGTCAGCGATGGTGTGCCACGGCTGCGGGTGATTGCCGAGCAGGCGCGCCAACGACTGCTCGCCAGCGGCGCACGCACCCTGTTGTTCGTTGACGAAATCCATCGCATGAATGCCGGGCAGCAGGACGCCCTGCTGCCGATCGTCGAGGATGGCACGGTGACGTTGATCGGTGCGACAACGGAGGCGCCAAGTTTCGAGATCAACGCCGCATTGCTCAGTCGCGCTCGGGTGGTCGTGCTCCAACCGCTTGCCCCGGAGGACCTGTTCGATCTGCTGCACCGTGCGTTGAGCGACAGGGATCGTGGGCTCGGTGCGCGACAGCTGAACGCCGATGATGATGCGCTGCACGCCCTGTCTCGCTGGGCTGATGGTGACGCGCGGCGGGCACTCGGCACCCTCGAGGCGGCCGCGGCGGCGCTCGACGATGGCGAGACCCTGACGATCGAGTTGCTCGAACGCGCGTTGCAGCAGCGCCTTCCGCGTCACGACAAGAGCGGAGAGCAGCACTTTGATCTGCTCTCTGCATATCATAAATCGTTGCGTGGCAGCGATGTGCAGGGTGCGCTGTACTGGATGGCGAGAATGATCAATGCGGGCGAGGACCCGATGACGCTCATCCGTCGCGCGATGGCGATGGCGGCTGAGGAGATCGGCGTCGCCGACCCTCGCGCGCTGCAGATGGCTGTTGCCGCTCGCGACGCGTTTCACATGCTCGGTTCGCCCGAGGGGCTGATTCCGTTGGCTGAAATGACGATCTACCTGGCCACGGCGCCGAAATCGAACCGCGTGAAGGTCGCACTCGAGGCCGCGCTGTCGAGCGCCCGCGAGACGCCGAATGCGCCGGTGCCGCTGCACCTCCGGAATGCGCCGACGAAGCTGCACAAATCGTTGGGATACGGCGCCTCCTATGAATACGCCCATACCCAGCCGGGCGGTGTGCCCGGGCATTCGCATCTTCCGGACGAAATCGCGGGTGCGGTGTACTACGAGCCGTCAACGCTGGGTTATGAAAGAGAGATTGCGAAACGGATGGAGTGGTGGGCTACCCGGCTGGCCGAGCGGCGCGACTCGCCGCCCGAGAGCGCGACGGCCCGCGATGACCGATGACTGTGCGCACATTCAAACAGGACGTTCTGGAGGCGGCATGCGGGTGACCGACGCGCGACGGGCATTGGTGTGCGGCCTCCTGCTGCTGAGTGCGGGGCTGGCCGGCTGTGCCAGCGCGGCGCGGGCCGTCTTCACGCAGCCCGCCGTCGAATTTCGAGGGGTCGGAGTCAGAAAGGTTGCCATCGATGGTGCGGAACTCGAGGTGCTGCTGAGTATCCAGAACCCGAATGCCTACTCTCTCGGGGCGTCGCAGCTTCGATATCGCCTCCTCGTCGACAGCGTCGAGATCGGCGCCGGGGCACTCGACAGCGGGTTTTTTGTCGCGAAGCGAGACTCCATGATCGTGCGACTGCCGGTCCGCATCGGGTTTCGCGCGCTGCAGACGATCGGCCCGCGCCTGCTTCGGGGAGGCGAAATCCCGTACCGGCTCATCGGCGACGTTACCTTGAAGTCGTTCGTGGGCACATTTGCCCGCGAGTTCAACGAGGGTGGCCGGTTCGATGCCACCAAGACGTTCCGCCAGTAGACGAGGTGTATCATCGCGCGTGATTCGATCACTCTGACCCCACCGACCGAGCGGGCACTGCTGGTGGGTGCACCGCGCAAACGGACCGCCGCGCGGCATCAGGTCGACGAGCATCTCGCGGAACTGGCCCGTCTGGCCGATACCGCAGGTGCGGAGATCTGCGGGACACTCACACAGCAGATCGACAAGCCCCATTCCGGCACCTACCTCGGCAGCGGCAAGCTGGAGGAGTTGCGCGAACTGGCGAACGAGAAGGACGCAACACTTGTCATCTTCGACGACGAACTCAGCCCGACACAGGGCAAGAACATCGAGCAGATCGTCGGCAAGCGTGTCATGGATCGGGCGGAGCTGATCCTCGACATCTTCGCCACGCGGGCGCGCAGCAGCGAGGCGCGGATGCAGGTGGAGCTGGCGCAGCTGAACTACATGCTGCCTCGCCTCACCAAGATGTGGTCACATCTCGAGAAGTTCCGGGGTGGCATCGGCATGCGCGGTCCCGGTGAAACGCAGCTCGAAACCGACCGTCGACTGATCGGACATCGCGTGCGCGTGTTGCGCGAACGCCTGCAGGATGTGTCGCGCCACCGCGAGACTCTGCGCGCCCATCGCGAAGGCGCCTTCCGCGTCTCGCTGGTTGGGTACACCAATGCCGGCAAGAGCTCGATCCTGCGGACGCTGAGCGGCTCAGAGGATGTGTATGTCGAGGATCGCCTCTTTGCGACGCTCGACCCGCTCACGCGCGACGTTGACCTCGGGGAAGGGTATCACTGTCTGTTGACCGACACCGTCGGATTCATTCGCAAGCTGCCGCATCATCTGGTGGCCAGTTTCCGGGCGACGCTGGACGAAGTGCGGGAAGCCGACCTGCTGCTGCACGTGGTGGACGCGAGTCACCCGAGCTGGGAAGAGCACCGTCTGGTGGTCGATGAAGTGCTCACCGAGCTCGGTGCGATCGATACGCCACTCGTGCATGTGTTCAACAAGATGGACCTGCTCTCGGCCGAGGTTGATGAGGCCGTGCGGACGCGTGTTGGCAATCTGATTCCGGACTCGCTCTTCGTTTCGGCCCAGCGATTCGAGGAGCTGGAACCGCTGCGCGCCAGGCTTCGGGATGGCGTGCGTGCGGTGCGCCCGATTGTGCAGGTGCGCGTGCCGGTGGCCAATGGGAAGCTGCTCTCAACGCTCTATCGGCAGGGTGAAGTGCTCGAGCAGGCTGCGGAGGGCGAAGACCTGCTCGTACGCGTTCGGATCGACGCCGTGCTTCGCGGTCGGCTGGAGCGCGAGGGCGTCCTGGTGAAGGGCTGAGGGCTGACGCTGCTGTCCGGGTTGGCGGCAGTGGCTGGTCGGAATTCGTCGCCGTAGTTTCACTGTACTGAATTCGGCCTGCGGGCGGTCCGTTGGCCTGGCTTATCTCACTGATTCTTTCATGTCTCCACGCAAGGCGCTGATCACCGGAATCACCGGTCAGGATGGCTCGTATCTGGCCGAGTTTCTGCTCGGGAAGGGCTACGAAGTCCATGGGATCGTGCGGCGGGCCAGCACATTCAACACCGGCCGGATCGATCCACTCTATGAGCAACCGCATATCTCGTCAGGCAAGCACTTGCAGCTGCACTACGGCGATCTCGGCGACTCCTCTTCTTTGCAGCGCGTGCTCGCGGCCGTCGTTCCGGACGAAGTCTACAATCTCGGTGCGCAGAGCCATGTCCGTGTGAGCTTCGACGTGCCCGAGTACACCACGGACGTCGTGGGCACTGGTACGCTGCGATTGCTCGAAGCGATGCGGAGTCTTGGCATCAAGCCAAAGTTCTATCAGGCGAGTTCGAGCGAGCAGTACGGGCTGGTGCAGGCCGTACCGCAATCGGAGTCGACGCCGTTCTACCCGCGCTCCCCGTACGCGTGTGCCAAGGTCTTTGCGCACATGCTGACGGTGAACTACCGGGAGAGCTATGGGTTTCCGGCGAGCTGCGGGATTCTCTTCAATCATGAGAGTCCGCGGCGTGGTGAGAACTTCGTGACGCGGAAGATCACGCGCGGCCTGACGCGCATCAAAGCCGGCGTCCAGAAGTCCCTGGCACTCGGCAACCTCGACGCCAAGCGCGACTGGGGGTTTGCGGGCGACTACGTCGAGGCGATGTGGCTCATGCTGCAGCAGGACGAACCCGATGATTTCGTCATCGCGACGGGTGAAACCCACACGGTTCAGGAGTTTCTGGACGTTGCGGCATCGTATCTCGACCTCGACTGGCGCGCCGTCGTGACGCAGGACCCCCGCCACCTGCGGCCCGCCGAGGTGGACCTGCTGCTCGGTGACCCGTCGAAGGCGAAGCGCGTCCTCGGATGGGAGCCCAAGGTGTCGTTCCGCGGACTGGTGCAGATGATGTGCGATGCCGACATGGCGCTCGCCCAGCAGGAAGCACGCTGAGCTACGGCGTCGCGTTACTCATTTCGATCCACTGCCCGTCATGACACGATTTCTGCTCACCGGCGCGGCCGGTTTCATCGGCTCGCACGTTGCCATCACGCTGCTCGAGCGCGGCGACGAGGTGGTTGGCATCGACAATCTGAATGACTACTACGATCCGACGCTCAAGGATGCCAGGCTCGCCCGGCTGAGCGGGCGGGCAGGGTTCTCGTTCCAGAAGCTCGATGTGGCGGATCGGCCGGGGATGGAGGCGCTCTTCCGCAGTGGCCGGTTCGACAGGGTGATTCATCTCGCCGCGCAGGCCGGTGTGCGGTACTCGCTCGAGAATCCGCACGCCTACATCGACAGTAACATCGTCGGGTTCACCAACATCCTCGAAGGGTGCCGCCACAACGGTGTGCAGCATCTGACGTACGCGTCGTCGTCGAGCGTCTACGGCGCGAATACCGCGATGCCGTTCAGCGTGCAACAGAACGTGGATCATCCGCTGTCGCTCTACGCGGCAACGAAGAAGGCGAACGAGCTGATGGCGCACACATACAGTCATCTGTACAAACTGCCGACCACCGGGCTCCGTTTCTTCACGGTCTACGGCCCGTGGGGTCGGCCCGACATGGCGATGTTCCTGTTCACGAAGGCGATTCTCGAGGGCCGCCCGATCGACGTGTTCAACAATGGGCAGATGCGGCGTGATTTCACGTTCATCGACGACATTGCGGAAGGCGTGGTCCGGACGAGTGACCGCATCGCGTCACCGAACGCT
>JANNVN010000397.1:0-4854 GCA_031414435.1 Gemmatimonadaceae bacterium | reverse complement strand
CTCCCGAACGTGCCCGTCATCAGCCTCGCCGAGTTGCCGGCGTCCGTCAATCTCACCTCCGTCGCCACCTGGGAATTGCCACATGCGTCTTGAATCATTCCGTGCCCGTGACCTCAGTTCGGTTGCGCGCAGTGCGGAAGCTCTCTTCGGTGACGAAGCGGTGGTGCTGCATACCCGCACCGTGCGCGACGGCACCGAACAGGTGGTGGAGGTCGTCGCCGCATCTGCCTCGGATGTCGATGCGTTCCGCACACAGCTCACGCCAGCGCACCTTCCGAATCCAAGCGCGCGCCGCGGCAATCGCCCGTACGTGGTGGCGCTGGTGGGTCCGACCGGCGCCGGCAAGACAACCACGATCGCCAAACTGGCGGCCAACGTGCATGCCTTCGGCACCTGGCGTGTGGGCATGGTCACGCTCGACACCTTCCGCGTTGCCGGCCTCGAACAGATCGCCACCTACGCTGAAATCAATCGCTGTCCCCTCGAAGTGGCGTACGATGCGGCCGATGCCACCAGAGCGATTACTCAACTGAATGCAGTCGATGTGATCCTCGTTGACACACCGGGGCGAAGCCCAAAGGCCGGCGCACGCGACGAGGAGTGGTGGCCGATCCTCCGCGCCATGCAACCCGACGAGATTCACCTCGTCATTCCGGCCGGACTGCGCCCGGACGTCGCCATCAACGCCTGCAACACACACGCCGCGATGCGGCCGACGCACCAGCTGCTCACAAAGCTGGATGATGTGCCCGACGATACCGGCGTGGCGGATCTGGCAGCGGTGCTCGCCCTGCCGACGCGCTGGCTGACCGATGGACTCGACGTGCCAGTCGATCTGAAACCCGCCCCGCAGCGCATCCTCGCCTCACTCGGTCTGATGGCCCGACAGGTAACCGCATGACTCCCACCGCTCGCACGCAACGCCCCCGGATCGCGGCCTCAGAGCCCGTGATCGAAGCCGCCGCCAACGCTGTCATGCCACTCATGAGCCCCACCAGAACCGATGCTGCCGTCGCTCGCTCTCCCCGCGCGACGCTGACGACCACGACGCGCAGCGGCGCTGCGCCGACCACCAAGCGCAAGGAGCCGACGATGGACCCGCAGGTACCGCTCTGGCATGCGATGGCCACCGGCGATCCAACCGCCCGTGAACAACTGCTGAAGGAGCACCTCGGACTGGTTCATCATGTCGCCCGGCAGATGTCGAAGACGCTGGCCGTGAAGGCCGACTTCGATGAACTGGTGAGCTCCGGCTCGATCGGACTGATGTCGGCCCTCGAGGCATTCGATGTGTCGCGCGGACTGGCGTTCAGTACGTTTGCCGCACCGCGCATTCGTGGCGCCATTCTCGACGAGTTGCGACGGCAGGACCACGTGCCCCGCTCGATCCGACGCAAGACGCGCGAAATCGGACAGGCACGCGAAACACTCGGCCGTGTGCTCGGACGCGCGGCGACTGACAAGGAAGTGGCCGAGCATCTCGGCGTCGACCTGCCCACGCTCTGGAAGTGGCGTTCCGACGTCGAGGGGGCGCACCACGTGCCGCTCGATCGCAGCCCGAGCGAGACGGAAACGCTGGCGCCGACCCCGATCGAAGTGCTCGCCGACGACAGCAATGACACCGTCGACGATATCCTCACTCGCGAACAGGAAGTTCATCATCTCCGCGATGCCATCCTGCGCCTGAAAGAACAGGAGCGGACGGTGCTCAGCCTCTACTACTTCGAAGAGATGAAGCTCCACGAGATCGCCGACATCCTGCGGCTGACCGAGAGCCGCGTGTCGCAGATCCGTTCGAAGGCGTTGCAGAAACTGCGCACGGAATTGCGTCCGCTGCGCGAGGACGTCGCCTGATGGACGCCCTCGGCCTGGAGCAGCTTCGTACGCAGGCAACCGCGACGCTCGACCGCGTGGCCGGCAGTCCGGATCTGGATCTCTACATCGTCGGGTCATTGCTGGCGGTGGTCGTCGCCTTGTCATTGCTGACGATCTGGCGCGGACGCACCCGCCACAGCATCCCTCCCGCGACCCCATCCACCGAGAGCGGCTTCCGTCGCTGGCTGACGCCACTCGGCATGCCATCGATTCCGGCGGCGCAGCCGGCGGCAGCACGCGCGTATCGCAAATCGGGGTCGAAGCAGACCATGCGCGTCTCGACGCCGGTATCCAAGGTTCCGGCCCGTTCGCTGCGCGCCCACGATGCGAACCCACTGGAGATCGCGCGACGCAGCGGCCTGGCGCGCGATGCCGTCGTCATGATGATGGCGAATGCCGACCCGAAGGCCCACGCGGCACGGACATCGGCACCAAAGGTGGCACCGAAACCAAACACGCAGCCGGCGTCCGAGCGGGCGATGACAGCGCCGGGTGCCTACGCGGCGGCGGCGCGGGCCAAGCCGGCGCCGAATGGCCGGACGCTCGGGACGCAGTTCAACGCCCGACTCAGCTGACCGCACGCTCGGCACCCCCTGCCGAGCGCGGCACCTCCTGCCGGGAAAGCGACCCGGGATGCCGATGAGAAGAACTCTGCAAGTCGTTACACGGAAACAGTTTAACCGGCGTTCGCAACTGGCTCGCGCCTTGCGACCTGTCTATTCGGACCCCTGCCCCGACGACATGCCCCCGATCCTCAAGAACTCCGGCCTCACCAGCGCCGCCGCCGCACTCCACTTCTACGAGCGGCGGCAGCAGGCGATCGCCAATAACCTGGCCAACGTCGACACCACCGGCTTCAAGAAGGAGCGCATTTTCGGCCGGATCGTAGACGACGCGGTGGCGGCTGCCGAGTCGATGACCGATCGCTCGCAAGGCGACATCACGCCGACCGGCAACGCACTCGACGTGGCGGTACAGAGTGATGCCTTCCTTGTGGTGCAGACGCCTGACGGTGAGCGACTCTCCCGCGGCGGATCGCTGCGTCTCGATGATCAGCGGCGCCTCGTCACCCAGCAGGGACATCTCGTGCTCGGGCAGGACGGACCGATCTCGCTCCCGAACGGTGACATCGGCGTCGGCAGCAACGGTGTGATCACCGTGCAGCCGCCGGCAACCGGGACCGACCGTACAGCCAGGAATGCCATCGCCAATCGCCTGAACGCCGCGGTCCTCCGGATTGAGACCGTGCCGGCGAGCGCCGTGCTCCAGCACGCTGGTGGTGGACTCTTCATGCCCGACGCCGCGCGAAAGCCGGCCGTGGAAAGCGAACGCAAAGTGATGCAGGGCGCGCTCGAGTCCAGCAACGTCAACGCAATCGAGTCGCTCACGGAAATGATCGACACCGTCCGCGCCTATGCCGACGTGCAGAAGTCCATCTCCGTGATGGACGACATCCGCGGCATCGCCGCCAACCAGATCGGGAAGCCGGTCTGACCCGCACAGGAGCTCTCTGATGGATCCAGCACTCCGCGCCGCTGCCAGTGGCATGCGCGCGCAGCAGACACGCCAGGAAGTGATCGCCAACAACCTGGCGAACGTGAACACCACCGGCTACAAGCGCAGCCGCGCCAACTTCGAGGATCTGCTCTACCAGACCGTCACCGGTCCGCAGGTCATCGGTGGGCCAGCGGCCAACACGTTGCCTGCGGTGCAGATCGGGCGCGGTGTGCGGTTGGCCGGCGTGCAGAAGGACCATGCACAGGGTTCGATCGAAACGACACAGAACCCCACCGACATCGCGATCGAGGGAGACGGCTTTCTTCAGGTGCAGTTGCCGAGCGGCCAGATCGCGTACACACGCGACGGGAAGCTGCAGCTCAGCGATCAGGGCGTGCTGGTCACCGCCGAGGGCAACCCGGTGCTGCCGAACATTCGTGTGCCGGCACAGGCCTCCGGGCTGAGCGTCGGCCCGTCAGGCATCGTCAGCGTGATGCGCGCTGGCAGCAGCGTTCCCGAGGAACTCGGCCGGATCGAGCTCGCACGCTTCACCAACCCCGCCGGCCTCATGTCGATGGGGCAGAACATGTACACCGCCACGCCCGCCAGCGGCGAAGCGATGGTCAGCTTCCCGCAGGACGAAGGCACCGGTCGCCTGATGCAGGGCGCACTCGAAATGTCGAACGTCGAGGTGGTGACCGAGATGGTCGACATGATCACGACGATGCGGGCGTACGAACTCACGTCGAAGTCGATCAAGACGAGCGACGACATGCTGCAGATCGCAAACGGGTTGGTCCGCTGATGTTTCGCGTCGCGCTGCTCGCCGTACTCGTCGTCGCCCCGCCGCTTGCGGCACAGCGACACGCGGCGGTCGACGCGATCATCGCGAAGATCACGCGCGCCTGGGGACCGGCGCCGCGCGGCGGATGGTGCGCCGAGTGGAGTGTCGTGCGAGGCGACAGCGCTGCGCTCCGTGCCGACGCGGCCGAGATCAGCGGCAGCGACCGCGCCGGGATCTACACGATCACGGTCCGTGCGGCGCGGTTCGCCGCACCGGTGCTGATCGCTCGATTGCGGCTTGGCCATGAACGACAGGAATCGGTGGCGGCGCGGCAGATTGCGCGCGGCACCGTGCTCGCCGAACAGGACGTGCTCGTCAGGCATATGCTGGTCTGGGGTGCACCGGACACAACCGCGCAACCGACACCGGAGCAGCTCATTGGCTCGTCAGCACAGCGCGTACTCCGCGATGGTGAGCCGATTCATTCGAACGACGTCACACCGGCACCATTGGTCTTCGCCGGTGATTCCGTGACGGCAGAATTGATCCGCGACGGTGTTCGCGTCGCACTGGCTGGAACCGCACTGCACAACGCGTCGCTTGGCGCACGCGTCGCCATTCGCCTGAGTGGGGGCCGGCGCTTTGCCGGTATCGCCACCGGGCGCAACACTGTGAGGCTGGACTGATGACGATCTCTC
>JANNVN010000396.1:0-5107 GCA_031414435.1 Gemmatimonadaceae bacterium | reverse complement strand
GCGCAGCGGCACAACGATCGCCGCCGCCCGCTCCAGATACGGAAGCAGATCGTTCACGAACCCGACGACCTCCACATGCCTGCCCTGCCGTTCGAGCACTGCGGGCTGCGCACCCGGTCCGATGATCTGCAACTTCACATTCGGGCGACGGGCAACGATCATCGGCAGAATTTCGTCGATGAAGAACAGCAGTGCATCGTGATTCGGGAAGTAGTTGTTGGCCCCGAAGAAGACCAGTGTATCGCTCTCGACCGCCGTGGCCGTAGGCTTGAACTCACCGACATCGACACCGTTCGGTACGACGGTCGTCGTGGTCGCAGGTGAAGTCTCGCTGAGCAACTGCTGATCACGCGCCGAGGTGAGCACGACACCGTCGAACCGACGCCACGCGCCACGCTCCTCGCGACCGAGCTTCCGCCAGTTGAGGGAATTGTACACGAGCCGCGTCATCCCATCGCTGGTGCCTGCCGTGCGCCGCTGCAGGTCGTACTCGATATTGTGTTCATCGAGCACGAGCAGTGGCCGTTTGCCGCGCCTCGCGTACCGGAAGGAAGCCATGTTTGCGAACTCGACCTGCACCACATCGTACTCATCGCTCGCCAGATGCTCGTCGATCTTTGCCTGGAAATCAGCGCGATGCGTGGCCTGCAGGTGTTCGAAGCTATGGGGCGAGAGCATCGAGCGCAGCTGCAGCTTCCGTTTCGCGGCGACGGTCGTCGCATCGAGCCCGGGCAATGTGGTGACCTGCCTGCAGTACGCGCGCGTCGCCTCGATCGAAGCCTGCTCGAATTCGTCGCCGGCGTTGAACGACAGAATCGACACGTCGTGACGCTCCGCAAGTCCGCGCATCAGGCCATCCACACGGCGTTGTCCACCAAACCGTGCCGGGCTTGGCAGGTACGGCGACACGAAGAGGATCTTCATCTCAGGCGGCCCTGCGCGAGGGGCGGGGCGGTTTGGCAGCGGTAATCGACACGTCGTACACGCAGGTGGGGAGAGGGCATGGAATGGGCGACGCGGAAGAATGGGGCGACAGTCCACGCAGCGCTACGACTGATGTCGCTGCCGAACCGTCACCGACCACGGGTCACGCGGCGCGAGCGGCGGTGGCGGGAGGACGTCCGGCAGTGCCATCAGTGACGACTGGTTCCCGGGCTGCCGGCGGAACGCCGCGGGGAGAAATCGGACCGATTCGGCGGCGCGATCAGCCGCCGTGTGTCGCAGCCCCGCTCATCGACACTCGCTGCCGGGCGGCCGGATCTGCACATTGTCTGCGCCAGTCTCCAGTCACCCTCCCGCACAGGCGCCATGACCCACCGCCCCATCCACGCCCCCAACCTCCCCACGCCCGTCGGCCCGTACTCACCGGGCATGGGCTTCGAACGACTCGTTTTCGTCTCCGGTCAGGGAGCGACCGATCCGGCCACCGGCGCGCTCGCCGGCGCCGATACGGCCGCGCAGACGGCGCAGTGTCTCCGCAACGTGGAGACGATCCTGATGGCTGCCGGCACCGATCTGCAGCACGTGCTCCGGTGCGGCGTGTTCCTGCTCGACATGGCGGAATTTCAGGCAATGAATGGCGTGTATGAAGGGATATTCGGTGATCACCGGCCGGCGCGAACGACCATTCAGGCGGCTGGGTTGCCCGCCGAGGGGCTTCGAGTCGAGATCGACTGCATTGCGTACATCCCCTGATCGCAGCCGGCCGCTGGCGCTGCAGCGGACACGCAGCGGCGTAGAAGTGCCGCTGTGATTCCTCCGCTCCGAAACCGGCGTAGCGACGACGCCGCGATGTGACAGCGGCGACGTGGCGCGCAGTAAGCAGTCGGCCACCGTTGCCCTGATCGGGTTCCGCTTACATCATTGCAACATGCGCCTTCATCGTGTCGCCTCGGTCCAAACCCTGCACTTCCGGCTTACACTGACGATCCTGGGTATGGTGTCGTGCTCCGGCGGTGATCGGCCTGGACCGGTCGCTCCCCCGAGTGGAACCCGCATCAATCTGCGGATCGAACGCGCGGAGCTGACGCAGAGCATTCAGGAAGAAGACGGCACGATTCCGATGGTCGCAGGAACAGCGGCGGCCGTCAACGTAGTGGTAGTGCGCAATCAAGAGAGTGTCGACGAAGTGCCACTGGTGCTGCGACTGTTCCGGGGGACGACCGTGGTGTTTTCCGACACTACTCGCACCGGTGGTGTCCTCGGACCGCTGACGAGGGAGACAGCGACCAGCGCGCAGTTCCTGATTCCACCCAATCTGGTCGCCGCCGGAATCTCCTTTCAGGTGGAACTCGATCCGGCGCGCACACTGCCTGATTCGACGCGCGAAGACAATCTCTTTCCACGCGACTTTCCGGCGACGCTCAACGCTGTGACCGCGCCGGCGTTCCGGCTGCGGCTGGTCCCGGTGACACTCGCGAGGCACAACGACATCACTGGCGATGTGTCGTCAGCAAATGCGGAGCAGTACGTGCGCCTCGCGCGGCAGCTCTACCCACTCGGAGTGGCAGCCGTCACCGTTGGTTCGCCTGTGATGTCGAATGCGAATTTCGGACCGCCTTCTGGTACCGGTGGCGACGCAAACTTCTGGGGTCAGGTGCTGAGCGAAGTTGATGCCGCCCGCGCGGCGGCCGGTGCCACCGACGAGTACTGGTACGGCGTAGTGTCGCTGCCCGACGGGTTCAGCCGATTTGTGTTCGGAGGCTATGGATATCTTCCGATTTCTCCGCTGAGCACGGGAGCTGGCAGTCGTTCCGCTGCCGGCTTCGGCGTTTCACGCGCGATCACGATGAACATTGCGCAGTATCTGCTCGCGCATGAACTCGGCCACACTTTTGGTCGACGCCATGCGCCCGGATGCGGCGCGCCGGAGCCGCTCGATCTCTCGTTCAGGGGAGTAGGCGGCACGATCAGCGCGGCAGGAAATGACGTATGGAGCTGGTCGAGCGGGCTGACTCGCGGCGCGCAGTCGGTGGGCGCGACGACCGGAGACGTGATGGGCTATTGTCTTCCCGTATGGGTCAGCGCGTACACCTATCGCGGAGTGCTCGACTGGCGCCTGACACCGAACTTGCTGGGCCGGATCATCACCGGTCGTGAAGGGACTGCGGTGCCATAGCGATGGCCCGGAGCTCAGGCGGCAAAACCACCATCACGCAGCAGAGGGACATGGCGCCAACACTCAAGCTGGAACGGTACGATCCGGTATGGCCATCACGCTTCGCCGCCGAGGCCGCGCGACTGAGCGACGTGCTGCGAGACACGGTCACCGGCATCGAACACGTCGGCAGTACAGCGGTGCCTGGGCTTGCAGGCAAACCCGTACTCGACATCGTGGTCGCCGTGCTCAGCGAGGCCGCGGCGGATGCGTGTGTCGCTCCATTGACCGGCCTTGGGTACGCGTACAGAGGCCCGAATGGCGACGACGCGCGGCGCAGGTACTACACTCGCGATGCGAGCGGAATCAGAACGGTGCAGCTTCATCTGTATATGCTGCCAGCCGCGGCCTGGGACGAGAAGCTGCTCTTTCGCGACGCATTGCGCGCGAACCCTACGCTGGCGGCGGCGTACGAAGCGGAGAAGTATCGCGTCGCGGCTTCGGTGGCATGGGACAAAAGTGCCTACGCGCTGGCGAAAGATCCGTTCGTCGAGGGAACGCTCGTGGCCCTTCGCGAACGGGTGGCAGGAAACCGATCCGGCGCAGTTCCTCCTGCGACTGAATAGAACTCGCCAAGCGTTGTGCCCGTGATCGCAGCGAACACCAGCGAACTGTGGACCAGGCACGCAGGGGCTCGCTGAGGCCCACCATGCAATAACTTTCCGTTGGCACGCCAGAGGCGTACGCGACCCAGATGCGGAGAACGACGATGCACGGCAGAGTGTTCCGAGCAACCGCAGCAGCAACATCGCTGACGATCGCCGCAGCGTGCGCCGCCAGTGACGCGCCGACGACGCCGCCCGCGGCGACGCCATCGATCGCAGTTACGGCGACGCCATCCTCATTCTCAACGGTGGCGGGGTCGTCTGCGAGTGCCGGGCTCACGATCACTCGCGGCGGCGGGTTCGCGGAGGACGTCACGCTCAGCTCGACCGGAGCGCCAGACGGGATGACTGTCGCGGTGACGCCTGCCACACTCGGACCAATCAACTCCTCGGGCACGGTGGTGGCCACCGTAGCTGCTTCGGTGGTCGCCCGTGCCTATCAGGTCACAGTTCTTGCGCGGGCGACGACGAACAGCCGGGTCACCGGAAGCACCACACTTACGATCACCGTCATCCCAGCGGTCTCGATGCGCGCGGCGCGATAGTGCGCGACCGTCCTGAACATCGATCGAGTCGTGGCAGAGGAGCGCCAACGCACGTCAGACGGCACCGCAACGTCCCTGAGCCACGTCAGCTGGCAGGGCGCTACGGCATCACGTAAACCTCCAGGCGAGACGCGCGCCCCGGCACACGGTAGACGCGCATCTCGGCAGCGCGGAAATCCTCTGGCCTGGCCTCGAGGATGTTCGGCACCCATGTCTGCGGATTGCGATCGATGAGCGGGAACCACGAACTCTGGATCTGCACCATGATCCGGTGACCGCTCCGGAATCGGTGATTGACATCAGGCATCTCGAAACGGAGTGAATCGGGGACGCCCGGCCGAAAGGGTATGGGTGCCGCAAACGATCTGCGGAATCGCCCACGGAAGGGTTCTCCCCGGATGAGGATCTGCGCGCCGGCGGCCGCTCCTTCCAGAGTCGCCGCCGAATCTGCATCAGGCTGCACATCGATGAGCTTGACGATGAAGTCTGCGTCACCCCCCGTCGTGGCGACGTGCAGCACTGGCGTCACCGGGCCCGCAACCACGACATCCTGCGTCAGCACGTCGCTGACGTATGTGAGCACGTCTGGTCGCCGCGAGGCGTACCGCTGGTCGGCCACCAGGTAGTCCGGCGGTGCGCCGTATGATTCGATGCGATCACTGGTCGGCACCGGATGCGCCGGGTCGGCGATGTATGCGTCATACGCACGCGTGGATGGACGCTGCTCTTGAGGCGAGAAACTCAGACGCCCGGTTGCTTCCAGATACAGCGATCTGCGGACTGCGCTCGGCGTCGGGAAC
>JANNVN010000395.1:0-10127 GCA_031414435.1 Gemmatimonadaceae bacterium | reverse complement strand
GGCGGATGCCTTCTACGCGACGCGTATTCCGGAATCGCTGCATGCCGAGGAGCGTCGGGTGGCGCGCCAGGCGTATGCCGGCTTGCTCTGGTCGAAGCAGTTCTACTACTACGACATCAAGGAATGGATCGGCGGTGACCCGGGGCAGCCAGCGCCGCCGGCGTCGCGTCTGCGCGGGCGGAACGCTGAGTGGGGGCACCTGCACAATGCCGATGTGATTTCGATGCCGGACGCCTGGGAGTATCCCTGGTACGCGGCGTGGGATCTGGCATTTCACACGCTCCCGCTGGCGCGCGTGGATTCGACGTTCGCGAAGGAGCAGCTCCTGCTCCTGATGCGCGAGTGGTATATGCACCCGAATGGCCAGTTGCCGGCGTACGAATTCGCCTTCGGTGACGTCAATCCGCCGGTGCATGCGTGGGCGGTCTGGCGCGTGTACAAGGTGTCTGCCGCGCGCGGCGAGCGCGACCTGCTCTTTCTCGAACGGGCGTTCCACAAGCTGCTGCTGAATTTCACCTGGTGGGTGAATCGCAAGGACCCTGATGGGCGCAACCTGTTCGGCGGCGGGTTCCTCGGACTGGACAATATCGGCGTCTTCGACCGCTCGCGCCCATTGCCAACCGGCGGCCACCTCGAGCAGGCTGATGGAACGGCGTGGATGGCGTTCTACTGCGCCACGATGCTGTCCATGGCCCTCGAACTGGCCAGGCACATGCCAGCGTACGACGATGTGGCCTCAAAGTTCTTCGAGCATTTCGTGGCGATCGCGGACGCCATCAACACGCTCGGCGGTACGGGACTCTGGCATGACGAGGACGGTTTCTACTACGACGTTCTCCATCACGACAAGGGTGACCTCCCGCTCCGTGTACGCTCGATGGTGGGCCTGATTCCGCTGCTGGCGTGCGAAATCATTGAGGAAGACACCGTCGAGGCGCTCCCCGCATTTTCGCGGCGCCTGAAGTGGTTCCTCGACAATCGCCCGGATCTTGCGGAATTCACGTCGTACTTCGAAGGACAGACGCACGAGGGTCACACGCACCGGCATCGCCTGCTCGCTATTCCGACGCGGGAGCGATTGCAACGGGTGCTGCAGTATGTCCTCGATGAGTCGGAGTTCCTGTCGCCGTATGGCCTGCGGTCGGTTTCTGCCGTCCATCGCGAGCACCCGTACGTGTTGCACGTCGGCGACGAGAAGTTCAGCGTCGAGTACGACCCGGCCGAGAGCACGACCGACCTGTTTGGCGGAAACTCCAACTGGCGCGGCCCGATCTGGTTCCCGCTCAACTACCTGCTGATCGAAGCGCTGGAAAAGTACGATCACTTCTATGGTGATCGGCTGCACGTGGAGTACCCGGTCGGGTCAGGCACGATGTGCACGCTTGGTGTCGTGGCGCGCGACTTGTCGCGACGCCTGTCGGCTCTCTTCCTGCCCGACGCGAACGGCAGGCGGCCGGTGCACGGCGACGATCCGCGGTACGCCTCAGACGACGGCTGGAAGGATATGGTGTTGTTCTACGAGTACTTCCATGGCGACTCCGGCCGCGGCGTTGGCGCGAGCCATCAGACGGGATGGACGGCGCTCGTGACCCGTTGCCTGGAAAACGTCGGCGCTGCACGCGTCGCAAGTCAGCGACACGGGCATGATGAGCATCAGCACGGCGCGGCACCGCACGTGGCGCCGAAAGCACATACCGATCATGAGGTCTCGGGAGTATGAACCATGCCGCCGAGTGGCTTGAAACTGATGGGCGTGGCGGGTACGCGATGGGTCGGGCAGATGGCCTGCGCACCCGGCGCTACCACTCCCTGTTGACCGTTGCTCGGACGCCACCGACCGATCGGTTCACGCTCGTGAATGGTTGCGACGCGTGGATCGAGACGGCCGATGGTCGGTACGCCTTGAGCGCACAGCGGTACGGCGGCGGCGTGACGGATCCAGATGGTGTGACTCGGCTCAGCGACTTCCAGAGCGAGCCGTGGCCTACCTGGCGATATCGGTTGCCGAGTGGCGTGGAGGTAGTGCAGGAACTCGTCATGCGCCACGGCTCACCACTGGTGATGCTGGCGTGGCATGTCAGCGAACCGATCGACGCAAGGCTCGTCGTGCGCCCTTTTCTGTCGGTGCGCGATGCACACGCCAGCACCCATGCCAACGACGTCTTCGCCTGGGATGCGACTATCGTCGGCTCACGCATTGACTGGCGACCGTACGGTGGTCTTCCGGCTGTGACGGCCTTCACCACTGGCGTTTTCACGGCGGAGCCACACTGGTATCACAACTTCGAGTACGACGAGGAGCGTGCACGTGGCCTCGAATTCCGCGAAGATCTTGCGTCGCCCGGCACGATCACGTTCGCACTGGATGACAGGCCGGCCGTGCTCGCCTTCTCCAGCGATACCGAGGGCGTCAACGCAATTCCAACCGAGGATCCGCTATCACTCTGGCACGATGTGACACACCGCGAACGCGAACGGAGGGCGGCGTTCGCCACGCCGCTGCACCGTGCGGCCGATGCATACGTGGTGCAACGTGGACTCGGACGGACGATCATTGCCGGCTACCCCTGGTTCGCCGACTGGGGGCGCGACACCTTCATCGCGCTTCGCGGACTGTGCCTTGCCACGAATCGTCGGAGTGACGCACACGCCATGCTCCTCGAGTGGGCGCGCCATGTCAGCGACGGCATGCTGCCGAATCGGTTCGCCGATTTCGGTGCAGACGCGGAGTACAACTCCGTCGATGCGGCGCTCTGGTACGTCGTAGCGGTGGAAGCGTTTCTCCGTCAGTGTGGCGCCGACGGTTCGATTTCAGCGGAGGACGAAATGGTGCTGGCGGGTGCCGTCGGTTCTATTGTCGACGGCTACATCCGCGGCACACGCTATCGTATTCATGTCGACGACGATGGGTTGTTGGCGGCCGGCGTTGCCGGTGTGCAGCTGACCTGGATGGACGCCAAGGTTGGAGACTGGGTGGTCACACCGCGCGTCGGGAAACCAGTGGAGATTCAGGCGCTGTGGATCAATGCATTGCGTATCGCAGCGCGATGGAACGCGAGCACGCTGCATGCCGCTGACCGCGCCACGGCCGCATTCGAATCGCGATTCTGGAACGAGACCGCCGGATGCCTCTTCGACGTTGTCGACGCGGATGGTGTCGCTGGTGCGGTGGATGCCTCCGTTCGTCCGAATCAATTGCTCGCCGTGGGTGGATTGCCATGGCCCGTGCTGGAGGGTGATCGGGCACGCCGCATCGTCGAGGTGGCCGAGGCGCAATTGTGGACAAGCGCTGGCCTGCGATCACTCGCGCCAGACGATCCATCCTATGTCGGCCTCTATCGCGGCGACATGCGCGAGCGCGATGGTGCCTACCATCAGGGCACGGTCTGGCCGTGGCTCGTCGGCGCGTTCATCGACGCATGGGTCCGTGTGCGCGGTGGCTCCGACGAAGCCAAGCTCGAGGCGGCCCATCGCTTTCTGTCCCCGCTTCTCGCCCACTATCAGCAGTCCGCACCAGGGCACGTTGGTGAGATCGCGGATGGCGACGCGCCGCACACCAGCCAGGGATGCCCATTTCAGGCCTGGTCGGTGGGTGAGGCGCTGTGGGTGCAGGAGGTGGTTCTCCGTGCGGAGTCGGCACACGACGCTGCAGCTCAGGCAGTAGCAACAGGGTCGGGCGCGGGCCGCACCCGGAAAGCGCGATGACGCGACCTGCGCCTACGCCGTTCCGCTGGAAAGAGTACGCAATCGAAGGCTGGGCGATCGGCTGCTTCATGCTCGTCGCCTGCGGAGCCACGGCGCTGGTGCTGCACCCGAACTCACCGCTCGCCGCCTTCATTCCGCCCATCCCGCTCGTGCAGCGCACCGTGCTCGGCATCTGGATGGGACTGACATTGATTGCACTGGTGTACTCGCCGTGGGGACAGGTGTCTGGCGCGCACATGAATCCCGCCTTCACGTTGGCGTTTGCGGCACTCAGAAAAATTGCGCCACGCGATGCCGTGGGCTACATCGTCGCGCAACTGATCGGCGGCATCGCCGGCGTCGCGCTGGCACAGCTCTTCCTTGGGGATGCGCTGCGACATCCGGGCGTGTTCTACGCCGTCACGCAGCCTGGTGTCGGTGGCGTCTGGCCCGCGGTGGGCGGGGAACTGCTCATCAGCTTTCTGCAGATGTTCGTAATACTCCGTGTCATGGCCTCGTCACGGTGGAGCGCCTACACCGGCGTCTTCGCGGCAATCAACGTCGCTCTGTTCATCATGTTCGAGGCGCCGCTCTCCGGTATGAGCATGAACCCGGCGCGAAGCCTTGGATCGGCAGCGATGGCGCAGAGCTGGGACGCGATCTGGATCTATTTCGTTGCACCGCCCTCAGGCATGCTGCTGGCTGCGGCGCTCACATTTCGGCGCGCCGGCGCAGCGACTGCGCCCTGCGGGAAGATGATGCACGCCACGCCCTGTCTGTTTTGCGATCACGTCACTGCGCGCACGACAGCGAGTTCATTTCCGTCACCGAGAATTGCACGATGAGTACGACTGCATCACCATCACGAGGGCAAGAGCGCACGGTCGGCGCCGAGCCAGTGCGAATTGTGATCGCCGGCGGCGGCTTCGGCGGGGTCGAAGTGGCACGCGAGCTCGAACGGCTTCTGCCGAGCGATACTGCGGTGCAGATCACACTGGTGAACCGGGAGAACTACTTCCTGTTTACACCGATGCTGCACGAAGTGGCAGCCTCCGATCTCGACCTGACCACGATCGTGAGTCCGCTTCGCCAGCTGGTCAAGCGGACGTCGATTTTCACCGGTGTCGTGGAGTCAATTGACGTCGAGCAACGCGCGGTGCAGGTCAGTCATGCAGATGGCGGTCACTGGCACAATCTGAAGTACGATCATCTCGTGCTCGCACTCGGCGGTGTGACAAACTTTCACGGCATTCCAGGTCTGGCTGAACGGGCGCATACCATGAAGACGCTCGGCGACGCCATTGCGCTGCGAAATCAACTCATCGCACATCTGGAAGAGGCCGACTTTGACTGCAATCGCGCGTCGCGGAACGCGTTGCTGACCGTATTGGTCGCGGGGGGAGGGTTCGCCGGGGTGGAGACGGTGACCGCCGTGTACGACCTGCTACATGCGGCGCTGCGCTTCTATCCTCACGTGAGCACAAGTGATATCCGCGTGGTGGTCGTCCATCCCGGCCCGCACTTGCTCCCCGAACTCGGCGAAGCGCTCGGCAAATACACCCACCAACGGCTCGGCGCGCGAGGCTTGGAAGTCCATCTCAACACGCGGGTTGTCGGGGTCGAAGGGGACGATGTCATCCTCAGTAGTGGGGAGCGGATCACAACCCGGACGCTTGTCTGGACCGCGGGCACGTCGGTGAATCCGATACTCGACTCCGTTCCGTGCAAAAAAGAACGCGGACGGGTACGCGTCGAACCGACGCTGCAGGTGACAGATTTTCCAGGGGTCTGGGCACTTGGTGACTGTGCCGCAATTCCCGATCCCGACGGTGGAACGTATCCGCCGACGGCGCAACACGCGCTGCGGGAAGGTACGCTGCTGGCACGGAACATCGTTGCGACTCTGCGCGGCGGACCGCTCACGCCGTTCAGATTTCGTACCATCGGACTCCTGGCGTCCATCGGACAACGCAAAGGGGTTGCGATCATCCTTGGCCAGAAGTTCTCTGGTTTTATCGCGTGGTGGATGTGGCGTACGATCTATCTCTCCAAGCTGCCGCGGCTGGAGAAGAAAGTTCGTGTTGCGCTGACATGGACGCTTGACATCTTCTTCGCCAAAGACATCGTGCAGTACGCCACCAACCGGGCGACTGCCATGTCCGGCGACCGGCAACCAGCTGTAGATGACAGCGCCGAGCCGCGGCGCGAACCCGCATAGCCCGGATCCACGCGGCCGCTCCCCACAGCCGACAGCGCGCCGGTCAGGCCAGCACGGCGCGCTGTGCCACCACCTGCAGCAGCGTTTCGTACGACTTCGCGAACGACGCCACGCCCTCGGCCTCGAGCTGCGCCAGCACCGCCGCCAAATCAACACCCAGCGCCGCCAGACTATCGATCGTGCGATGTGCGCCCGCGATATCCTGATCGATCCGTCGCGCGGGGGCGCCATGATCCTTGAACGCGGTGATCGTCGCCGGTGGCATGGTGTTGACGGAGTCCGGTCCCACCAGCGCATCGACGTAGTACGTATCCGGATACTTCGGATTTTTCGTACCCGTGCTGGCCCAGAGCGGACGCTGACGCTGCGCGCCCTTCGCGGCCAGTGCTGCGAATGCCGGACCATCGAATCGCTGCTGAAAGAGTTCATACGCCAGCTTCGCATTGGCGATGGCTGACTGACCGAGCGCCGCCTGAAGCGCATCAGCATTCCCGGTACCGGCTGCCAGCGTCGCCTCGAGCTGCTTGTCCACCGCCACGTCGACTCGACTCACGAAGAAGCTCGCCACCGAGGCGATGTTGTTGAGTGCACCGCCCGCCGCCACACGCCGTTGCAGGCCGGCCATGTACGCATCGATCACCGCCGCGTATCGCTCGAGCGAGAAGATCAGCGTGACATTCACGTTCATGCCATCGGCGATCGCTGACTCGATCGCACCCAGCCCCTCGAGTGTGGCGGGGATCTTCACCATCAGGTTCGGCTTGGCGACAGTGGCCCACAGCCGGCGCGCCTCGGCCAGCGTCTTCGCGGTGTCGTGTGCCAGCCGCGGCGAGACCTCGATGCTGACGTAGCCGTCGGCACCATTGGTCCGCTCGTACACCGGCAGAAAGAGGTCTGCCGCGTCGCGAATGTCAGCAATGGCCAACGCGTCGAAAATCGCCTCGGTGTCCTTTCCCTCGGCCGCCAGCGAGCGGAGCGTCGCATCGTAGATGTCGCTGTTCGCGATCGCCTGCTCGAAGATCGTCGGATTCGATGTCAGCCCGGTGATGTCGCCGTCCGCGATCATCCGGGCCAGCGCGCCGCTGGAGAGCAAGTCGCGGCGGATGTTGTCATGCCACGGCGACTGGCCGAGCTGCTGCATCACGAGAAGCGGGTGTGTCATGGCGTCAGTCTCGAATCGGCGTGGAAGTGTGGATTGGCGCGGAGTGCGGTGCGGCAGCGTCGGCCTCCAACTGTCGTACTTTGGCGAGCCGACGGACATGCCGTTCTTCGGCAGAGAAAACAGCGTTGACGAACGCGTGCACGAGATCTGGAACGACTGCCGGGCCGATCACGCGTGCGCCAAGCGTGAGCACATTCATGTCGTCGTGCTCGACTCCCTGTCGGGCAGAGTACGTATCATGGCAGATGCCGGCACGAACGCCACGGATCTTGTTGGCTGCAATGCACGCGCCGACACCACTGCCGCAGAGCAGGATGCCACGCTCCACAGCGCCGCTGCCGAGCGCGTCGCCGATTGCGCGCGCCACGTCAGGATAGTCGACAGGGTCTGTGTTGTACGTGCCAAGATCGACAGCCACGTGCCCGAGAACCTCGACCTGACGGATGATGTCGGCCTTGAGCGGAAACCCCGCATGATCCGCTGCGACCGCGATTCTCACGCGGCGCCTGCAATCACATACGTCGCGCCAGTGGGTGTCGCGCCCGCCGCGCGCTGGACCCGGCCGTTCGCGGAGAGGTGTTGGAGCACCTTGAACACCGTTTCCGCCTGCTCAGCCACGCCAGCCGCGACCGCGATCTGATCAGCCGTCCGCGGCGTGGACGTGGCGCGCAGCGCGGCCAGCACGCTGTGCTGCAGAACGAGGACGGCGGTGGCCGCCTTCTTGCCCGCCTCCACGCCTGGCTGATGATAGGCGTTCACGTTGACGAGCGATGCATACAGGCCGACCGCACGTTCGTAGAGGGCAGTCAGCGCGCCGACCGTACGAGGACTGACGTCGGGCAAGGTCAGCGTCATCGATTCGCGCGCGTTCTGGTGCATCGCTTCGCGAGTGCCGAGCATGAAGCCGAGCAAGTAGTCGCCCGAGGTCACGTTCGGTTCGACTTCGAGCGGCGGTCCGTCCTGATCGGCCAGGACTTCGACAAACGTGAGGAAGAAGTTGTGCACGCCGTCACGGAGCTGCTGGACGTAGGCGTGCTGATCGGTCGAACCCTTGTTGCCGTACACCGCGATACCCTGATGGACGACCGCGCCCGACAAGTCGCGCTCCTTGCCGAGTGATTCCATCACCAGCTGCTGTAGGTAGCGCGAGAAGAGCAGCAGGCGATCCTTGTACGGCAGCACCACCATGTCCTTCGTGCCGCGGCCGCCGCCCGCGTGATGCCACATCAGCGCCAGCAGGGCTGCCGGGTTGGAGGCCACCGTGGTGTTTCGCGTGGCGATGTCCATCGTGCGTGCGCCGTCGATCAAGCCCCTGATGTCGATGCCCTGCAGCGCAGCCGGCAACAGTCCCACGGCGGAGAAGATCGACGTCCGGCCACCGACCCAGTCCCACATCGGAAACCGGGCCAGCCACCCTGCGGCGGACGCGGTCTTGTCGAGCTCACTGCCATCACCGGTCACCGCGACGGCGTGCTTCGCGAAACTCAGCCCAGCCTTCCGGTACGCCGCTTCGGCAATCAGCATGCCGTTGCGAGTCTCCTTGGTGCCGCCCGACTTGGAGATCACCAGCGTCAACGTGCTCGCCAACCGGTCGCCGAGGCGCTCGATGACGCGCGCCATGCCATCGGGGTCGGTGTTGTCGAAGAAGTACGGCGTCAGCCGGTCGGCGCCGGTGCCCAGTGCGTCGGCAATGAACTGCGGACCAAGGGCTGATCCGCCGATTCCAATGATCAGGAGTTGCTCGAAGCGTGCATCGCTTTCCGGATGGATCGCACCGCTGTGCACCGACTCCGTGAACTGCTGGATGCGTTCCAGCGTGCCGGTGATCGCGGCTGCCATCGCCGGTTCTGGCGCCAGTTCGGGAGCGCGCAGCCAGTAGTGGCCCACCATGCGTCCTTCATCCGGATTCGCAATTGCGCCCTGCTCGAGCGCCTGCATCGCCGCGAAGGCGCCAGCCATCGGACCGGCCATGCGGCCGATGAAATCGTCGGCGAACGACATCCGCGAGATGTCGAGCGAAATGCCGAGTGACTCGGTCACGCAGAGATGCGCTCTGTAGCGCTCCCAGAGTTCCTGTGAATTCATACCAGCTCCTTGGCAGCGGCGACCACCGCATCAGCGGTGAAGCCGAATTTCGTCAGCAGTTCTTTCAGTGGTGCAGATGCTCCAAAGCTACGCATGCCGATGATACGCCCGGTGCTTCCGGTGTAGCGCTCCCACCCGAAGGTCGACGCCTGTTCGACCGCAACGCGCGCCGTGACGGCCGCCGGCAGCACGCTCTCGCGGTACTCCGCCGACTGTGCCTCGAACAGCTCCCAGCAGGGAAGGCTCACGACGCGACTCCGGATGCCTTCGGCGATCAGCCGCTCATGCGCCTCAACGCAGAGCGCGACCTCGCTGCCGGTGCCCATCAGGATCACCTGTGGCTCACCGCCCGGCGCGCTGTGCAGGACGTACCCACCGCGATGCAGCCCCGCGGCTGAGGCATATCGGTCGCGGTCGAGCGTCGGCAGCGACTGGCGCGACAGGATCAACGCCACGGGCTCGTGTCGGAGAGGGATGATCGCGCGCCACGCTTCGACCACCTCGTTCGCGTCGCCGGGGCGGAAGACATAGAGGCCCGGAATCGCGCGCAGCGAGGCGATCTGCTCGACGGGTTGGTGCGTCGGGCCGTCTTCGCCCACGCCGATCGAGTCGTGTGTGTAGATGTAGATCACCGGCAGCTCCATCAGCGCCGAGAGACGAAGCGTGGGCCGCGAGTAGTCGCTGAAGATCAGGAACTGCGATCCGAAGGGGCGGAGCTTCGACAGCGAGAGGCCGTTGAGGATCGACCCCATCGCATGTTCGCGCACACCGAAGTGGAAGTTGCGACCGCGATGTTCTGTCGCTGAAAAATCGCCGGCGCCGGCGAATGTCAGTCGGGTCTTGGTCGATGGGGCGAGGTCGGCCGAGCCGCCGATCAGCCAGGGCAGATGGCGCGCGATCTTGTTCAGCACCGCGCCTGACGCATCACGCCCCGAGACACCCGCCGCGTCAGTGGGATAGGCAGCCAACTCGCGATCC
>JANNVN010000394.1:0-11943 GCA_031414435.1 Gemmatimonadaceae bacterium | reverse complement strand
GCCTCGCAAAGCCATATCTTCGGCAATTGGTGTGCCGTCCAGCTCCACCCAGGCGTGGGCCTCGAACCCGGCCCCGCCCCGTCGGACGCCAATTCGGACCACCGCGCCACGGGCGCCATCGGTGATCAGGAGGTCGCGAAGGGCCGTCGCCCGGACGAGGCAGGCGGAGTCGCCCGGAAGCCAGCGAAGCGCCCGATCGACCGCCGCGCCCCAGCGCTCTCCGCGCCGCCACTCCGAGGGCGGCAGCTCCGAGGGCGGCAGCACAGGGTATTCGGACTCGGCAAGGCTGTCGATCGGCGGGGTGAGCGTCTCGTCCCGCGTGACCAGGGCGCCAACCGGACGCCGGGCCAGAACTCGGCGAGCCTTCATGACTGCCAGGATGGCGCGGCCGACATCGAACGCGGCAGACGCCTTCCGTCCCAGCGCTAGTGTGGTGTAGCCGAAGTCTCTTGGCAGTTGGGCGTGTCTTTTGGCGCCACCCGGCGTTGCAACTCCTCGCGATACCGCTGGTATCGCTGCGGGTTGCGCCTTGGCTGGCAACGAAATCCACCGCCCACCTTTGGCCAAGGAACTTCGGCTACACCACACTAGGGTCACCGAGCCTGAGACACGGTGTCGACGACGAGCCCTTCGACCGACAGATCTGCCAGCAGCTCGCGCACATGGCAGACCACGTCAGTGGCGGGCGCCTCCGGCCAACGTCCCCGGACGGCGCCGATCAGGGCCTCCTCACACGAGGCGCCGGCGGCCAGGGCCTGCCAGATCACAGTGCCCGTCTCGTTGAGGCCGAAATACACCTCGGTCTGCGGGTGAAAAAGCACACTGCCGTCAGGCAGTGTACGGGCGATCACATCTGGGTGTGGGACGGGAAGCGGCATCGAATCGGACGGGGTTGCGGCACTCGACAGCCAGACGAACTGCTGTGGAGGTACGAAACGCACAAAACGCTCCACTGCGCTGCGTTGTGTCCTTCGTTCTGATTCTGCCACGCGCCGCAGGGGCATCTTGATACAAACCCGCCCAGTTTGCGTTGCGCCACACCGACAGCCTCATCTGAGGCTCAGCGAGCCGGAAGAGCCGCAGGAGCGACTCCGGCAACGACCTTCCCGTCCTTCATGACCCACCGCACCCGCTCGACGGCCGCGATCTCCCGCGTGGGATCGCCCTCGACGGCCACGAGGTCCGCGAGCATCCCGGGTGTGACCGTCCCAATCCGGTCCGACATGTCCAGCAGCTTGGCGGCGGCCGATGTGGCCGACACCAGCGCCTGCACCGGTGTCAATCCGTACTCGACCATCAGGACGAGTTCCCGCGCGTTCGTACCGTGCGTGAAGACCCCGACATCACTTCCGTTTGCGATGGTGACACCGGACTCGATGGCAGCCTTGACGCTCGCGCGCTTGCTCGCAATGCGCGCCGGCTCCGGCGCCGTGCCTTTTTTCCAGCCACCGTACTGCAGCACCGCATCACCGGCAGCCACGGTGGGAATGAGTGCCACACCGCGCTCCTTCATCAATCGAAAGATCTCCGGTGTGCCGTCGTCACCGTGATCGATCGTCCTGACACCGGCGAGGATGGCACGGCGCATCCCTTCCGGCGTCGTCGCGTGCGCCACCACGTGCCGACCGCTCGATTCGGCGATCTCCACCACCAGATTCATTTCCGCTTGCGTGAACGCCGGGCGCGCCGTGCCGCCCGCACCCCAGCGATAGTCAGCGTAGATCTTGATCCAATCCGCACCACGACGGATCTGATCGCGCACGACGCGCGACAGTTCTTCCGGTCCAGCAGCTTCCTCGGCGCCCTGCGGCACATCGACTTCCGGTGCAAAACCGCCGGGCCCGTAGCTCCCGCGCATGACGATCGCACGCGTCGTCACGATCAGGCGCGGGCCCTCGATGATCCCCTGCTCGACGGCTTTCTTCAGTCCGACATCAGCGTCGCCCGCGCCTTCGGTGCCAAGGTCACGCAGCGTGGTGAATCCGGCACGCAGCGTACGCTGCATGTGCACCGTGGCACGTGCCACCCGGAGGCCGAGTGGCTCCTTGAGGACCTGATCGTTCCAGGTCGCCTCGTTGTAGGGATGCAGCAGCACGTGCGAATGCAGATCAATCATGCCGGGCATCAGCGTCGTGCCTGGCAGATCGATGATGGTTGCGTCAGCTGGCGCTTTCACGGTCGATGGTGCGCCAACAGCAGTGATCCGACCATTCTGCACCAGCACCACCACACCCGTCTGCGCCGCCTGCCCGGTTCCATCGAAAACCCGCGCGGGCCGCAGGAGCAGGGAATTCTGTGCGACGGCGGCCGTCGGCAGCAATGCGAGACACGCGCAACAGGCTGCGAGCTGGAGTGCCGTTGAGATGCCGCGTCGGCGATCGTACGTCATCGGCTGCACAGTGACGGAACTGATGCGTTCGAAGTCGGCCCGACAGGCGCCATCTCACGCGGCCACACATTGTCGGACGGATTGCGATCCGGGAACCGACATGCGGGATCAAAGAGCACCTGCACGATGCGTCGCTTGCCGAAGTTCAGGACCGCATCGAAGCTCCTGCGTCCGGAGAACCAGACATCGGCAGGCCAGGTCACAATGGCGGTCACACTGTCCTGCATGACGGCATTCGGCATCGTCCGGATGGCGGCGCCGGTGGTATCAAAGCGCACGCGCAGCACCACGGGCGATGGCATCTGTCCGTCCTGACGCACGGTGACGGTCGTGCGTGCGCCACGAGTCTGCACACCGGCGATTGAGCCGTCGACGCGCTCGGTGGTGAAGAGCCAGGCGTGCCAGAACCAGCCGAGGTCACGCTTCAGCGCATTGTTCATGAAGAACATGTAGTCCCACGGCGATGGATGCCGGAACATCCAGGCCTGCGCCCACTCGCGTTGCGCGCGCTGCACCGCTGAATCCCCAACGATTCCACCCAGCATCGACAGCATCAGTGGCGTCTTGCTGTAGGTGGTGAAGCCGTAGAACGCGCCGGCGAAGTTGGCGTTCCACATCATCGGCGGCTCCGACTCGTTGCCACTGATGGCGCCATACGACTGCCCGAGCCGATCGAGGTTTGGAGCGCGCTTCATGTTGTCGGCGCCGGACAGGATGTTCATGTACTGATTGAACCCTTCGTCCATCCAGCCATACCAGGTCTCGTTGTTGCCGACCACCATCGGCCACCACTGATGGCCCGTTTCGTGATCCGCCGCACCCGAGTTGGAATTAATCACCATTGGGTACTCCATGCCGGCGCTGGGGCCATCCTGGAGCGTCATCTGCGGGAACTGATACGGGAACCAGAGTGCCGAGTAGAACTCGAGCGCATGCCGTGTGATGCCCAGCGCGTTGGCGTAGAGTGGTGCGCGTCCGGGGAGGAAGTACTGGTAGACCGGCACGTACCCCTTGCCGGGAATCATCGCGCGGGTGCCCTGCCAGACGAACTTCTTCGCGGTCGCCCACGCGAAGTCGTTGACGCTGTCGGCGACGAAGTTCCAGACCAGTCGGTCGCCGACTGCGGTGGCCTGCCCCGGGCCGATTTCCTCCGGTCCCACAATCGTCGTCGTGCTGTCGCTGGAGAGTACGCGTGCGAGGCGCGCGCGCGCCGTGGCCGTGAGCACCTGTTCAGGGTTCTGCAGAACACCGGTGCCACTCACGATCCACCCGGCCGGCACGTCGATCTTCACATCGAAGCGTCCGAAGTTGTTGTAGAACTCGGACGGCCCCAGATACTGCTCGGGGTCCCAGCCGCGGAGATCGTCGTAGACGGCAACGCGCGGGAACCACTGCGTCGGCTGAAAGAGCGAATCAGCCCAGCGCTGCGTCATGCGGTGTCCGGAGCCGGGGCCACCGGGGAGCGCGTGATTCCATTCGATTTCGATGGTCGCCGTCGAGCGCGGCGCAATCGCGCGCGCGAGGATCACGCGGGCGAGTGTGGATCGCAGGTTGACCGCGATCGGTGCGCTCGGGGCCGAACCTCGCGGTGGCTGCGCGTCGAGCGCGACGACGGTGCCATTGATTCGAATGGCGTTGACGACCATGCCATCAGTGAGCTGCGCCGGCACCCACGGCAGTGCGCGCGGATTGCTGCCGATGAAGTGATTGGCATCGAGACGCAGCGCGATCTGCGTCAGCGAGTCGGGGCTGTTGTTCTGGAGGGTGATCGTCTCGGTGCCGGTGAGGCGCTGCGCCGGTACGTCGAGCCGGGCCCGGATGACGTAGTCGGCGCGGAGCTGCCAGTAGGCTCGTCCGGGGCGTCCGGTGGAGTCGCGGGTGCCCTTGGCGAAGGCGGCGCGGATGGCGTCCGTCATCGGGATGTCGCGGCGGATGGCGCGGTCGGGCCAGGCGGAGACGGTGGCCTGCGCAACTGCAGCGGTCGATACCAGCAGAAGCGCTGACGCGGCGAGCAGTCGCAGGCCGAAAACTCTGAGATCAGTCATGCGGAATCGTCGAAGGTCACGAGCGTCCGCGCAAGAGCAACCCGGCATCCGTCGCCGGCAATCAGGCCGCCGCAATGATTGAGCGCCCGACCAGTTGCCGCACCGCGCCGTCCGGTCGGGTCATCACCCCATGCCGTGCACGCCAGCGAGCACCGCGGCCAAGGCAGACTCGAAGTCGGCCTCGAGATCTCCGCCGAGCCGGAATGCGCCGGTGTTCTCCATTGTCACCCAGCCATGCAGGAAGGCGGTGACTGCCCGTGCGGCAGCGAGCGCGCGCGATGCGCCAAGTTGAGCTGTCAGCACCGCAATCACCGGGGTGACCGCCTGCTGCCGCCAGCCCAGCGATGCGCCGGATACGGTCGCATCGGGTGCGAGCATACGCGCGTAAAGGTGCGGTGAGGTTTGCGCGAATCGCCGATATGCCCGCGCCATGGCCCGCAAGGCATCAGGTTCGTGTGACGCGCGCTGCACACACTCGCCCAGTTCTTCAAATCCACGCTGCTCGAGTGCGGCAAGCAGCTCGGCGCGGTCGGTGATCCGCTTGTACAGCGATGGTGTACGAACACCCACGGCCGCGGCGACGTCAGTCAGTGAGAACGCGTGTGAACCCTGTGCTTCCAGTATCCTGCGCGCAGCGCTGACGATCGCTTCGTCGGAGGTCTTCGGTGGCGTGGGCATTCCGCCGCGCTACGCCGTGCGGCCGATTCGGCCGAGGTGCGTGTCGGTGAAGCTGGCCGAGTACTTCAAGCCGTAGCCGAGTGCACGATCAAATGCGATGTGTGCGCCCCAGATGATGGCGATCGCGAGGACCGTCGAATTGGCACTCAGCGCTGCAATGCCGGACAGCGCAGCAGGTGCGACGAAGTTGTGTGCCGCATTGTACGCCAGCGCGCCAGCGGCCTTCGACTTGAGGTACGGCAGCATCGCGAGGTCCGGCGCCAGAAACAGCGCGGCGAACATGGCCCAACCGGCTCCGGTGGCGCGATACGCGGCGATCAGGACGGCGAGCATGGCGAGACCTTCGAGGCGGAGCGTCTGACGTACCACGCCGGTGGCCGCGCCAATGGGGGGATGTTTGCTGCGATGCGGACATGTGAACCTCCGAAGGGCGGGAAAACCGAGAAGTACGCTCTGATAGCTAATACTAATAGCCATCAGAGTTTTCCGCAAGACTGAGTGCCGCTTAGGGAGTGGCTCGGCAGGCGGACGACAGCGCGGACGCCGTCCCTATGAGCGGAGGAACTCCGTCCCCGTGAGGTGAGGAACTCCGTCCCCATCAGCTCACAGCAGCAAGAGTTCGCGACACGCCGGCATCCGTGGTCCGCGAGCTCGAGCGCGCGTACGTGGTCGGGCGTGGTCATCGTGACTATGAAGCGTATGCGGGTTCCGATTCCCGCTGCACGAGACTGGGGGAACGTGCCTGTTGAAATGCAGAACGCCTCCCGAAAACCGAGAGGCGAGCGTGTCGACCGCGATGCACCCGCCTATCGGCGGATCGCGTACAGGCCATCGGACCCGATGACCAGAAACAGGTCCGGCGTCAGCGCGCCCGGCCCAAAGAGTTTGCGCTCGTTCACGTCGCGGCCGTACTTGACGGTCCATTGCTCCTTGCCGGTCGCTGCCTCGTACGCATAGACGGAGCCGCTGATCGTCACCGCGACAAACTGGCCACGGTCTCCCACGATCGGACCAATAATCGTCGTGAGTGTCCGGGGCGTTGTTGCCGCGGCTTTCCACAGCTCACGCCCCGTCGCGAGATCGAGACCGGTGACGACACCGGAGAGTGACCCGGCCATCACCACGCCATCCACAATCCAGACCGGACGTTCGTCTCCTGGTGTGCCAAAGCCAGCGACCTCCGGTGCAGTCCACCGTAGAGCGCCGGACTGCACGTCGAGGCCGAAAATGCGGCCATCATCCGCCGACCCGACGGCGATGCCGTTCCGCGCCGCAACGTTCACGGCGCAACTGGCGTCCGGCCGCGACGGCGGGGGCGTCCAAGTGTACTCCCATTTGACCTGCCCGGTGGCCGCGTCCACGCCGGCGATCATGCCGCGCGCGGGCACCGTGAATTCACGCGTGCACACCACGACGACCCCATCCGACACGCTCGGCGTGGTGACGAAGCTGTCGACGCCGGGGATTCGGCCGAGACGAGCGACCCATTTCTCTTGCCCCGTTGCCGCATCAACCGCGTAGAGAATGCCCGGTTTGCCCACGCCAAAGTACAGAGTGGCGCCGTCACAGACGGGTGCCCCGCGTGTCACGTCGCCACCGATCGACGGCCCCCATTTCCACAGCCGACGCCCTGTCTCGGGCGCGACCGCATACACGGCGAGATAACTGCCGAACACGATCTGATCCTGACATCGTACGATCCCCTGGAGGGGGAAGACGGAGTCGAATGTCTCGTCAGCAACTGCGGTCCACCGCACCGAATGATCACTCAGACGCACGGCGCTGATCGACAACCCGTTGCGGTACACGTACACCGACTGCGAATCGACGGCGAGACGGCCGGCTGAGAGGGGTGAGCGAACGTCACTCAGGACCCAGGCAATCCGATTCGTTCCGACGGATGGACCGCCGCCGACGACATCGCGACAGCCGAGTGCAGCGAGGCTGATCGCCGCTGTCCGCAACACTCTAGCCAAGCCGAGACCATGTGGCATCGCTGTCGACTCTGGTCGAAAGAGACTCCGAAACGCGGCAGTGTCCTTGCACGCGTACACGCTTACGCCGCGAAAGTTCAGAAACGTTGTGCCGTATCCGACCGCGAGCACTGTCGACGTCGGCTCGGCGAATGGCCCGCAGCGTGTGACGGGCGCGACCGGCACACCGTCAACGCGCTGGCCAGCCGCTCGAGCTCGAGGTTCAGAAGTACGGATACTGAATTATCGTCACAATGCGGGTCTCCGACAGACCAGCACTGGCCACCGTGATCTCTGCCGAGCCCGGCGAGACCCCGGACACATAAACAATGTTGTTCGAGACAGCGACCGAGGCGACGGAAGGATTGCTCGACGTCGCAGAAATCGGAAGCCCCTGGTTTGTCGGAACGATACACCGGTCGGCTCGCACGAACTCCATCAGCTTTGTCTGGCCTGTATAAATGGAACCTCCCGCAGGCTCCCGCAGCGTGACGGTAAACACGGGCCCAAAACCGCAGGGGTCCAAGCCTACTCGCTGCCGCAGGAACTGCTCCACTCGGTCAAGGACCGGTGACGATTTCGTCTGCTCCGTGTGCGAAACACCGGTCAGAGGGTAGACCTTCGCGTAGTTCGTGTCCGGCCCCCAGGACTGCTGCGTAATCGGCGAGAGCGCATCCCCCGGCTCGCAGGACACACCTGACAAGTTGTCCCACGCATTCACGCCTTCGATCTGCGCTATTGCGCAGTACCGGAACGGCATGCGTTGCAGTTGGTAGCCCGCTTCACCCATGTAGAGGCCCGCAAAACAGCGAGAGGAGTCGAACGAATTGTATCCGCAATACCTGTCTGTGATGAAGTATGAGCCGATGAACAGAGAAATGGCAGTCAGGTCGACGTAGAGCGACAGATCCTCAGACTGGCTCTCGCTTTTCGCCAATCGATACAACGCCCACTCGGGATGGTCGATCTCCGTCGCGACGGCGGCTCGCACACCCACGCGCTGTGCCTGCACGCTGAGTGACGCGGCGCTGTTGAGGTTCTGCAAGAAGGGGCTTGACGGATACAGGCCGCGCCAAACATCGCTGTCGTTGTTGAAGCCCACTTTCCCGAGTATCACGCTGACGACCTCATTAAGTATCTCCGTCACGCCGATGCTCAACAGCTGCACATAGTATATCTCTTCCCAATCGAACGAATTGGCGTACCAGAGCCCGGCGAAATTGCTCGCGGCGTAAGCAATCGGCGCAGTGATCGCTGGCATCTGGCCATTGATGACCGCTGTCGCAGCCGGCGCCCCATGGTTCGGCGACCCGATGGTCATCAGAGCGCGCATCGGCGTGTTGTCCATGACTGCCTGGCGAAGCACGATCCCGCCGTTGCTGTGTCCGATCGCGACCGTCGAATCTGGCAGCGGTGCGAAAAGTCCGTTTCGCAGGTAGCGGGCCTGAACGGTCTGCGAATCAGTCCATGTGGTCGTGGTCCGGTATACCTGGACGGGATAGTTGGCTTGCAGCCGAGCTGTCGCCACGTCCCAGGTTGTGTCCGACGATCTGACCCCGTGCTGCAACACCAGCGGCTGGCGCTGGGCACGAGCGCCCACCGCGAGCAGCACGAAACTTGCTGCGAGCACGAATGCGTGGCGAAAAACTACAAGTGGCTTCATGGATCGTTGCCTCACGGAAGGGGAGTCGGGACGCCGGCGACTTTCGCGTTCGCCACTTCCACGGTCAGCGAAAGCACGCGACCGGCCTTGCCGTTCGGACGCGTCATCACACGGTGGACGGCGACATCGAAGTCGTCGCTCGCACGCGCCCACGTCGAGCGCAGCGAGGCGCTGCTGTCGCTGTCGCTCCCGCCTGTACGCGTCGCAAACCCAGCGCGAGTCAGTGGCCGGCCAGCCCTGATTCGGACGAACGGCGAGATCATTCCCTGAAGTCGGCGGCCACGCCTTGCCGGTGTTTCACGCTCAGTCGCTGCGCTCCGCGCCCGCGCTGCCTGTGCCCCGAAGAGCCCGTCCACGAAACGACTGTCAACGACGACTTCGCGGCCACTCGAAAGCGTGACCGTTGGCGCCTCTATGTCGCTTGAGAACCGGATCCGCGTGACATGCGACCAGATCGACGGCGACGAGGGCGTCTCTGCTGCTACTCCGGACTGCCGGCTGGCCGGCGGTGTAAGATTGACAACGATGCGGCCTCCACTGTCGACGTACGAAATGTGGTAGTCGAATCTCTGCTCGCGCAATGCGGCTGGTGGGACTGCCGCAGTCAAAGCGGATTCGGCGCGCCGAGCGCCGGCGGCCTCAGGGAAACGGAACGATGGGTCGACGTCGGCGCGCATCGAAACATCCGCGTCCAGAACGAAGTCAGGACTGGCCGCCGCCTGCGCTTGTACACTTAGTTGTGGCGCCGTTCCGCCGGCGTGCGGTTCCTGATCCGAGGAACAGCCGACGAGCAATACCAGTGCGATACCTGCCGAACACGGTCGGCGAACCTCGAGCGACGCGAATGACATGTCCATTCCCCGTTCGACTGGAGTGAGACTGCGTGCCTATGATTGAATTCCTACGCGATCACGCGCGCTACGTCATTCAACTCCCTCGCGGGCGCGAAACAGTCGTGGCTGTAAGCGCCTTGCGTGACAAGGTTTCCACGATTCTCCTCACAACACCCCGCGAGTCGCGTCCTTCGCGTCCCTAGGATTCCCTGCGACGCGGCCGGCCACCTCCGGTGAAATTTCGCAGGCAAAAATCGAAGCGCTTCTAAGTGCAAGAATCGATTCAAACCATCACAGCCGCCCGCAGTTCGGCGAGCAAGCATGTTCGACGCGCGCTGCGCGCGATTGCGGCGTTGCACCAAAACGCCAGGTGCATACGCTTCGAGCCATGTGCGGCGCCAATCATCGCGCCTGAATCCATCAGAGCCACGGCAGTCATGCGCGCCTAGCGTGTCCGATGCATGGACGCAGCAACCACTGCGCGTCTTTGCGCCGTCAGAGATACCCTGACTCCCATTGAGAATCGCGCCGTTGTTTTCGCCAGCCCACGGCTGATGCGAAGACTAAAATGAGCGTAACGTGACTATACAGAACGTATTGAGTGGTATCAAGAGGAACTATATACGCTGCTTAAGAGAATCAGTTCGCGAAAATCATGTGCCAGCGGACGCATCAAACCGCTGCGCCGTCGAGGGGCGAATAGCGTTGCCCACGCCGCGACGATGAAATCGCCCTACAAAGCGTGCTGAGCCGCCGCGGTTCGGAAGAATCACCGCGAACTGGCGCTCGTGTCCCATGATCCAACCGTTACTGGTCTCGGCGCGCACGCTACCGTCAGTAGAGCACAAGTTCCGCGCGGTTTGAGCTTCGGATGTGTCAGGCACCTGCATGACGCTCCCGCGGGCGCAGCGTGCGCGCGTGACCGGTGTCGACTACTGAGGCGCCTATTTCGCAAGCGGTATCCCGACGTGGCCCGACGAGAGTTCCGAAAGCAGCTGACGCTGGGTTCGCGCTCGGAGGGGGCTACTCTCAACTGTGGCGTTGCCTTCGACCAATCAGGTCTCCGACTGGAGAGCCGTGTTGCCGGCGGTGGTGAGCTTCCGCTCGCGTACCTCCGCACTGCAGCCTCGCACCCCGCCCGCCTGCGGCGTGCGGCGCCAAGCGAGGCGCTGCTCGCGACGGTGAACGAGCGTTTCATGATCCGAGACGTGCCGAGTGACTGCTTGGCGAAGCTCACGAGCGGGCATGTAATGACGCGTGTTCTCCCGTCGCCGAGTCGCGAGGAGCCGGAACTTGATCAAGGCGTTCCAGGCACGCTTCTCGCTTCGATCGAGTGGACGTGAAATCTCGGCCGTCGTTCCGACCGCGCATCGGGTGGCTGCGATCCGGTCCGTACCACAGCGTTCACGGCGCGGCCGTTCGGTCTGCAGCCGCGGCTTCAGCTGCGGCTTGGCCTGCGCAACGCGCCGGTGCGCGAAGGCGCGCTGATCGGGTTTCCAGTCACGAAATTCCCGATGTCGTTCACCCGGATTGCATCTCCCGGTCAGACGCTCAGGCTCATGATAGAGGGAAAAGAGTTCGAGCCGCTGGACGAGTCAGACCACATGGCGTCGTTCGGATCAACGACCGACGAGACGTGAAAATCAATGCGCCTTGCAAATCGATCTTCGCACCACGCCCCAATCGCCGCGACGACTGGGCAACGCCGACCACACCTTGGCGACTCCTGACCGAGCGCCCGGAAACACAAAACGCCCCCCGCATCACGCGAGGGGCGTTTTGCTCTCCATCGAAAACCCGACTACCAGCGGTAGTGCGCAAAGGCCTTGTTGGCCTCGGCCATACGGTGCGTGTCTTCCTTTTTCTTGATCGCGTTGCCTTCGCCCTTGCTGGCGGCGATGACTTCGGCGGCCAGACGCTCCGGCATCGACTTCTCGTTGCGGTCGCGCGAGTAGCTGATCAGCCAGCGCATCGCGAGCGCCGTGCGGCGATCGGGACGGACTTCGACCGGCACCTGATACGTGGCACCGCCGACGCGGCGGCTCTTCACTTCCACCACCGGCTTCAGGTTGGTGAGCGCCTGCTTGAAGATGTTCACGCCCGGCTGGCTGGTGCGTGCTTCCACCAGATCCATCGCGGCGTAGAAGATCTTCTCTGACGTGGCCTTGCGGCCCTGCAGCATCAGGTTGTTGATGAACTTGCTGACAGTCTGGCTGTCGTAGCGGGCATCAGGCAGGATGATGCGCTTGACGGACTTTTTGCGGCGACTCACTTCTTCTTGCCTCCCTTGGCCGCGGCGGCGGCAGCTGCACCGGCCTTCGGCTTCTTGGTGCCGTACTTGGAACGGCTCTGGTTACGGCCG
>JANNVN010000393.1:0-2497 GCA_031414435.1 Gemmatimonadaceae bacterium | reverse complement strand
CTGACGCACCATGGCCAAGGGTCGCGAGCTCAAGGGACGGATCAAGTCCGTCGAGAACACGAAGAAGATCACGCGCACCATGGAAATGGTGGCGACGTCGAAGATGAAGCGCGCCGTCGATCGTGTGGCGGCAGCGCGGCCGTACGCGGCGGCACTGGCTGAAGTCATCGGTGATCTGTATTCGGATGAACTGGCCGAGCAGTTCCCGTTGCTGCGGCAGCCGGCGCAGATGCGTCGCGTGGCGCACATCATCCTGACGTCGAACCGCGGCCTGTGCGGCGGGTTCAACGCCAATCTGGTGAAGGAAGCACGCACGCAGCTGGCCGCGCTCGAAGCGCGTGGGTTGCAGGTTGAACTGCACGTCGTCGGCAAGAAGGGCATTGGCTATTTCAAGTACGTGAATCGGGCGATGGCTGCGCAGCGGATCGACATCAGCGACAAGCCGACGGCGGCGGATGCGTCGTCACTGGTGGATTCGCTGATGGCACGGTTCATCTCCGGCGACCTCGACGCGGTGTTCGTCACCGGCTCGAAGTTCAACTCGGCCATTTCGACGCCGCCACAGACGACGCAGGTGTTGCCGGTGAAGCCACCCTCGGGTGGGGCGCTCAAGCGCGACTATCTGCTGTCACCGTCGGCGGAAGCGATCCTCACCGAGCTGTTGCCGGCCTACGTCAGCAACTCGGTGTATCGCGCGCTGGTCGAGACGGTGGCCGCCGAGCAAGGCGCCCGCCGCACCGCGATGAAGAATGCGACCGACAACGCGACCGACATGCTGAGCACGTTGCGACGCACGTACAACCGCGCCCGTCAGGCGCAGATCACGCAGGAAATCGCCGAGATCGTAGGCGGCGCCGCAGCACTCCAAGGCTGATAGCTCAGTACCACGACCAGAAACCCCGAGACGGATCTTCATATGGCAGCAACAGCAACTCCCGCGGCGGTGACCGGCAAGGTGGTGCAGGTCATCGGCCCAGTGCTCGACATCGAGTTCGAAGCAGATCACCTTCCCGAGCTGTACAACGCCCTTCGCATCGACGAAGTGCTGGCGGATGGAACGCACATCAAGGTGACGCTCGAAGTGCAGCAGCACATCGGCCGTAACCAGGTGCGAACGGTGGCCATGAGCAGCACCGACTCGGTCGTGCGTGGCATGGATGTGCTGGATACGGGCAGCCCCACCATGGTGCCGGTGGGCGCCGCGGCGCTCGGCCGCATCCTGAACGTGCTCGGTGATCCGGTCGACAACGGTGCCGCAATTCCGGCCGATGCGCCGCGCTGGCCGATTCATCGCAAGCGCCCCGACTTCGTGAACCTCGAGCCGAAGACGGAAATCTTCGAGACGGGCATCAAGGTCATCGACCTGATCGCCCCGTTCGTGAAGGGTGGCAAGATCGGTCTCTTCGGCGGCGCCGGCGTGGGAAAGACCGTGGTCATTCAGGAGCTGATCAACAACGTCGCCAAGGCACACGGTGGCAAGTCGGTGTTCTGCGGTGTGGGTGAGCGCACGCGTGAAGGGAATGACCTCTACCTGGAATTCCAGGAAGCGAACATTCTCGACAAGGTTGCTCTCGTCTACGGCCAGATGAACGAGCCGCCGGGAGCGCGTCTGCGCGTGGCGCTGTCGGGTCTGACGGTGGCTGAGTACTTCCGCGACACCGAGAACGCCGACGTGCTGGTGTTCGTGGACAACATCTTCCGCTTCACGCAGGCCGGTTCGGAAGTGTCCGCACTGCTGGGCCGCATGCCGAGCGCCGTGGGCTACCAGCCAACGCTGGCGTCGGAAATGGGTGACCTGCAGGAGCGCATCACCTCTACCCGGAACGGATCGATCACATCGGTGCAGGCCATCTACGTGCCGGCCGACGACATCACCGACCCTGCACCGGCAACCGCGTTCGCCCACCTCGACGCGACGGTCGTGTTGTCGCGCCCGATCTCGGAACTCGGCATCTATCCCGCCGTCGATCCGCTGGCCTCGAGCAGCCGTATTCTCGACAAGCAGTACATTGGCGAGCGTCACTATCGCGTTGCCATCGAAACGCAGCGCATCCTGCAGCGCTACAAGGAATTGCAGGACATCATTGCGATCCTTGGCATGGACGAACTGTCCGAAGACGACAAGAAGATCGTGGGTCGCGCGCGCCGTATTCAGCGCTTCATGTCGCAGCCGTTCCACGTGGCCGAGCAGTTCACCGGTATCCCGGGCAAGTTCGTGAAGCTCGAGGAGACGATCAGCAGCTTCGATCGCCTCTGCGCCGGTGAGTTCGATCATCTGCCGGAGCAGGCGTTCTTCATGTGCGGCGGTGTGGAAGACCTGATGGCGAAGGCCGACGCAATGGCGAAGGCCTGATGCTGACGGTTTCCGTGATCTCCCCCGAGAAGGTGCTGTTCGAGGGCCAGGCCAGCTCGGTGGTGGCGCCTGGCTTCGACGGCGAACTGGGGATCCTGCCCGGGCATGCGCCGCTGATGACGGTGCTGGGCCGCGGTGTACTGC
>JANNVN010000392.1:0-2942 GCA_031414435.1 Gemmatimonadaceae bacterium | reverse complement strand
TGTTTGCGGAGATCCGAAAGGATCCCTGCCTTCTCGCACTTCTTCTTGAACCGCTTGAGCGCGCGCTCGAAGTTCTCGTCTTCGTGGATGACGACTTCTGCCAAAAGCTTCTTCCCCCCTTCGTGGCGTTGGTTGCGCCGGTTGGAGTCCTGTGAGGTTAGCCTTCAAAGCTAGCCACCTAACAGTCGCTGCGTCAATGAGTTGGGAGGTCTTCGCTGGCGCCGGACGGCCCGGCCGCCACGTACACCTCCCCCGCTCAGCCTGGCGGCCAGCCGAGCGACCGCCCGGCGAGCAGATGGGCGTGCAAGTGATGGACGGTTTGTCCGCCATCAGCGCCGGTGTTGATAACGACGCGATAACCGGCCTCTTCCACACCCAGCGTCCGGGCGATCCTAGCGGCCATCAACACCATACGGCCGACGACCAGCGGGTCGGTGACCTCAGCGACGGACGCCACGTGGCTCTTCGGGATCACCAATACGTGCGTTGGCGCCTGGGGGCTGATGTCCCGAAAGGCGAGGCAGTTATCCGTTTCCTCCAGGATCTGCGCCGGAATCTCCTTGCGGACGATTCGGCAGAACAAGCAATCAGTCATGAGGGGCTCCGTTCGTGACGACGGCGAGCTGTGACCGGACGATGCCCAAGGCAACGATGGCGGCTGTTTCCATCCTGAGAATACCTCCGGCGATCGCAACGCGCTGAAAACCGGCGTCCACCAGCTTCTCGGTCTCATCCACCTCGAAGCCCCCCTCGGGACCAACCGCCACAACCACAGGCAGCGTCAGGGCGAGCGACGCGATCGGCGCCCCGTCAGGATCGAGCAGGAGACGAGTGCCCTCCGTCGGCAGCGCGGCCACCGCCCGCTCGGCGTTTGACTCCGTAAACCGCTGCGGCAGCCAGGCCCCCTCACTCTGAAGCAGGGCGCCGATCATGCGAGCCTCGACTTTCTGCGCGAACATTGGCCCTTCGCCGCGTCCCGCCACACTGCGCGACCGACGCCAGAGCACGGGCCGCCAGGTCGTGACGCCAAGCTCGGTTGCCTTCTCCGCGAGCAGCAGCATCCGTTCCTTGTCCGCCACGGGTACCAGCAAGTGGACGGGCGGCAATGGCGGCGGGCAGCGCGGTGACTCGATTTCGAGTTCGATATGATGCTTCGCCATCCGAACGAGCGTGCCGCTGGCCGTCGTCCCGGTACCATCGCGCACCGTGACCGGTGCACCAATGGTCATTCGACGGACACGCGCGTGATGCGCCGAGTCTTCGCCAAGCACCAATGCGCCTGGTGAGAGCAGCGTTTCCGCGGAGAAAAAGTGTGCTACGCCCGGACGATGGTCGCGCTCCACCACTCCCCCTCGCTGTCGTCAGCGACCAACCGCCACCCCGTGACGTCCAGATGCCGCAGCATCTCGACGCTCTCGCTCTGCAGGATCCCACTGATGATCACGATGCCATCGTCGGCGAGACAGCGCTTGATCACCGGCAGCATCTCGATGTGCACACTGGAGATGATGTTTGCGAGGACGACGCGCACCGGCGCGAAGAACGGGAGCAGCACGGCGGCGTCGCCACACAACAGGTGCACGCGGTCGGCGACACCGTTGCGGGCGACGTTCTCTTCGGCATTCGACATGGCGTCGTCATCAAGCTCGATCGCGATGACCCGGGACGCGCCACCCTTCGCGGCGGCGATCGCGAGCACGGCGCTCCCGGCGCCAAGATCGGCCACCACGTCGCCGGGACGCAGCACAGCGGGCAGCAGGCGCAACACACCGCGCGTTGTAGCGTGTTCGCCTGTGCCGAACGCCATGCCTGGCTCGACGATGATCGTTCGCGATGGATCATACTGATCGGCGAGCCACGGCGGCGCGATCACGAACGCTCCCAGATCGTGGGCCTGCACCGTTCCGTGCAACTCGGGCAGTGCCGTCGCGGCATCGAGCGGTGTCACCAGCATCTGTGCCGCGGGATCGGCACGCGTCAGTTCCGCGCGAAGGAAGACCAGATCATGATCATCCGGCACGTGCGTCACGAAGCTCACGCCGTCCTCCAGCAACCCTTCCGCGCCGCCGCTGAAGAGTGCTGCGGCGACGGCGTCACGCACACCATCATGCGACGGAGTGATGCGAAGCGTCTGCCAGCCAATTGCCGTCATGCGCCGAGTACTTCCTTCATTCGCGACCAGAAACTCTTGTTTCGCTCTGTCGGCGCATTGCCCTGCAATTCGGCGAGGCGCTTGAGAAGCTTCTTCTCCTCGTCGGAAACGGTCGCAGGCGTCCAGACCTGTACGCGGACGTGCAGGTCACCGGTGCCGCTCGCGTTGACCCGTGGCAGTCCCTTGCCGCGCAGGAAGAAGAGGTGTCCGCTTTGCGTCCCGGCCGGAACCTTGACCTTGAATTCATTGCCGGTCACATCCTGCACGACCAACTCCGCGCCCGTGACGAGCTGCGGATACGTGACGAGCACCTCGGTGTAGAGATCCTCTTCATCGCGTTCGAACCGGGGATTGTCTTCCACTTCAAATACGACCAGCACATCACCCTTGCCACCACCGCGCGACCCAACGTTCCCGACACCGCGCAACGTCATGTACTGCCCAGTCGCGACACCCGCCGGAATGCGCACGTGGATCGTCTTGTCGAGGCGAATTCGCCCGTCGCCCTTGCACTTGCGACACGGCGAAGCAACGACCGTACCTTCCCCATTGCACGTCGGGCACGCCGCGACGCTGACAAACTGCCCAAAGAAGCTGCGCTGCGCTCGACGCACTTCACCCGTTCCGCCACATGTGGCGCAGCGCTGGGGCGTCGATCCGGCTTCGGCCCCACTGCCAGTGCAGGTCTCGCAGGTATCGAGCACCTTGAGTGCGATGTCCTTCTCAATGCCGGTCGCAACCTCGGCGAGCGTCAGCGGGACGGCAATCTTGATGTCGCCACCTTGCCGCG
>JANNVN010000391.1:0-7892 GCA_031414435.1 Gemmatimonadaceae bacterium | reverse complement strand
ATCGCATGCCAGTGATCCGGCGGCGTGATCAGGACGGCGTCCACGTCCGGTCGGGCAAGAAGCTCGCGATAGTCACGATAGCCCTTCACATCGACCCGCTTTTCCCCTCTTCTGCGATAGAACTGCTCTACTTCGCTGCGCGCTGCCTCGAGGCGACGCGCGTCCAGGTCGCACACCGCCACCACCCGACAGAGATCGTGTACGATGGTGCCGCGCAGATCCTCCATACCCATGCGTCCGCACCCGATCTGTGCAACTTTGATCGTCCGGATTGGCGGTGTCCCAGTGCTGAACAGCCAGGTGCGCGGAATGATCGTCGGCAACAAGAGCGCCCCCGCGGACGACTTAACGTAATGCCGTCGAGAGAGTTCGTCCACTGCAACTCCAGTTCGGGATGGTTCGTCAGCAAGAGTTGAAGCACAGGCTGCAGCAGTCCGCCGTCGCGCTCCTGGTCCTGCCTCACGTTCACAACATCAACTACGGCAGCTCGCGTATCTTGATCGAACGGAACGAGACGGCGTTCCCATGATCCTGCAGCAAGATGTGCCCACGTTCGGCTTCCCCGAAAGCAGGCCAGATCGCGTACTTGCTCTGGCTCACCAGTGCGCGCCATTGCTGCGTGCCACGCTCATACTCCACGGTTCTGAAGCCATTCAGCCAGTGCTCGACATGGCGACCGCGGACGATGATACGCGCCCGGTTCCACTCGCCGATCCCGTTGAAGCGAACGTTCTGAGGCGCGATCAGGTCGTACAACCCCGCGTTGGTGCGATTGCCGGCCACGCCGAGCGTTGCGTCCGGGTGGACGGCGTTGTCGAGCAGCTGAAACTCGGTGCCGATTGCGCTGCCAACACCCGCATTCATCGACGTATTGACGAGATACTTGATCCCGCTGTTGGCGCCGCGCGTGAGTCGGTACTCGAGTGTGAGTTCAAAGTTTGCGTACTCCCGCTCTGTCACGATGTCACCGCCAGCCGCTGCTTCCCGGCCTTCCGTCTCGAGTACCGACAGCACACCGCCACCAATCTCCCATCCCTGCGCCGGAAACGTCGTGAGCCGTGCGCCACGCCAGCCGGCGGTGGTCCGACCATCCCAGAGCAGTGTCCAGCCGTCGCGCGCTTCGCGCGGTGTGAGAGTGTTGGCGAGATGATTGAACTGTGGCGTATCAGCGTGGTCCGGTGTGCGGGCGGCGGCGAGATTCGTGGTGCGAATCCGGATGTTGCGGAACCGCACCAGCTGGCCCGCCTTCGCCGAGTCGTTGCCGATGTCGTGGACCTGCAACGCGATGATGCCACTCGCTGAGCGATCGTCGAGAATGTTGGCAGCCGGTACACCGTTCACCCACGTCCGGATCGACGTGCCGATCGCTTCGACGCGAAAGTGATTCCATGCGCCGGGCCGGAATGCCTGCTGCGCAGCCGGTTGCGTGTCGAGTGTATGCAGCCAGCCTGCGCGCGCTTCGTCGTAGATGCCACCGGTCCAGCGTCGTGCTGACGGATCGATCTCGACCTGATAGCCGTGTACTCGGCCACCCATGATGCTCGCATCGGCGGTGCTCCTGATCTGCACACCGCTGTTCAACGCCGAGCCTAGCCAGACGTCGTATTCGAGAACGAAGTCGGCGAATCGATCACGGGTACAGAGAAAGCTGTTCGGCGAGCCCACCACCGAGCGACCGGCGATGGTGCCGTTCTCCACCGTGTATGGCGCAGACCCGTTGCACTGGTACCAGCCGTCGAGCGTGGAACCGTTGAAGAGCGCGCGCCAGCTTGGGCTCTGGTTCGCACCCTGCGCGATCGTCGTATCGGGAAGCAGTGCAGACACGAGCATCAGTGCCGACACGAGCCTCAGTTGGCACATTGCGCGACTCCAAAGGCGCACCAGGGCACTCCGGGATGGATGACGGTGGGTGAGCCTGAACCGTACCTCACCGTGCGCCCAATGGCGACCTCGGGCGCCGCTCGATGGCAGCGGCGCCTCTGGATCGATGTCAGTTTCCGCTTTCTGAGCTCCATTTCCAGGCAAGAGCATCCACCGCCGCCACCGCCTGCGCACGGACCGCCGCGGTGTGTTCAGCTGTCGCGAGCAACGTCGGCCTGGCTGCAATGACCGTCAGATCCTGGACCCCGAGGAAGCGCAGCAGCGTCTCGAGCTGCGGCGTCAGGTGGTCCATCCCGTCAAAGGGCGCGCCAGGTGCGTAGTCGCCCCCGAACGCCGTCAGGCACACGACGCGTATCTGGCCGAGTTGCCCGTGCGTGCCAGTTTCCGTCGTGATCCAGGTGATGCCGCCACGAGAGATGTGATCGAAGAATGCCTTCAGGGTCGACGGCATCCCGAAATTGTAGATCGGCGTGCCGATCACCAACGCATCGGCTGTCAACAGCCGCGAACAATAGTCATCCGAGCTCGCGATAGCGGCAGCGAGTTCTGGCGTATGGTCCGCACGTGGCGTATACGTTGCGGCCGCCTGAAGCTGACCAAAGTGGGCTGGCGGCGTGACGGCCAGATCGACGCGGTCGACGTCAACCGCGACCCCTCCGGCAGACAGCTTGTCGATGAATCGCGCCGAGAGGCTGCGAGAGAGCGAGCCACCCTGACGGGCGCTCGCATCGACGTGCATGATCTTCATCTGATGCTCGTGGTGGGTGTGTAGTGAACGCACCATGGTCGCCAGCTGACGGAACGTGTCAGCCGAAACGACGCCGGAGCGCGCGCAGTGCGCGGTGCCGACCGCCGGTCAGACCGCATCGGAAAGCGCCCCAACGCGCACATCCTGACCGTGCAGCATCAGGACACTCGCCTGGTCGAGGTGCGTGAACAGGGCTGCTGCCAGCGGTGCAGTGTTCAGCTGCTCCAATGCCCGCATCGCGTTGGATCGGCTGTCCCATGCGATGTTGTCGATCCAGTACTGTGTGTCGGGGTCGTGCAGCGTCGTACGACTGATGAACCCGGGCTGCGCGCGGATGAGCGCGTCGACGTTTGCGAGGGCGTCGGCGAGCTGCTGCGGCGATATGCCTGACGCGGCGCGGAAGACAACGACTTCGTGGCACACATGATTCATGGTGACTCCGGTTCGGGGCGATGTGAGCGAGTCGATCCCGCGCACCTTGCCAGCCTATGGCGAACCCTGACAGATTCTGTCAGTATGTCTCGCCTTGATCGATTGGAAGCCCTGATGACGCTGATGCGGGCCTCGGATGTCACGACGGTCGGGGATCTGGCGGTCGCGCTGCAGGTGACACCGCGCACAGTGCATCGCGATCTGGCAACGCTGCGTGACCGCGGCGCGGCGATTGCGGGCGAGACGGGTCGCGGTGGCGGCGTTCGACTGCTCGGCGATCGCGGCATCACCGGTGTCCATCTCTCCATCGCTGAAATCGGATCACTCTGGTTGAGCGCACGGCTTTCGGCGTCTGCCAGTCAGCTGCCATGGACAACGGCATCGCGCTCCGCATTGAGCAAGCTGTTGGCGAGCCTGACACGCGGCCGCGCGATCGAACTTCGGCGCGTGCTCGATCGCGTCTTTGTCGGGCCGCCGCCGTCAAAGGCCACTCTCACCTCACTCCGCCCCACGGTCAGCAGCTTGCTGACCGTGATCGAGCAGGCGTTCACCCGTCGCTGCGCGATACAGTTCAGCTATACCGACAGGGCCGGCGAGCGGAGTCGGCGTCGCATCGAGCCCCATGCGCTGCTGGTGCAGGCGCCCCTGTGGTACATCCTGGCGTTCGACCTCGACAAGCGCGCGCCGCGCACGATGCGAATGGACCGCATCACCGACGCGCGGTTGATCACGAGCGCGACGTTTTCAGTGGATCCCGCCATCATCCAGGGTCAGCTGCAGGACCTGCGCGGCCAGTGTCGTGCGCTGTCGGCCGACCTCTTTCCCTGAACCGTCACCAGGCGTCATCAGCGCGCACAAAGGTGAGCTTCACCGTCACGACATCGCCTTCGCCTTTCGCTCCGCGCACGTGCTTCGGCACCGCGAGGAGCGTGCGCCCGTCCTTCCCGCGCCACACGCTCGTCGTCCAGGTGTGACCATCGACGGTCACCTCAACCGGTGTCCGTCCCCAGCCGTGCGTGACCGGTGGGGCATAACGCTCAGGAATCGGCGCAAACGTCCACCCGCCCTTTCCGGCATACCGAAACAGCGTCGTACGAAAACGGCCCGCGCGCGGCATCGGTGTCGCTCCGATGAGGGTGACTCGAGGACGCAGTGTGCAGGATGCCGTGGTGGCTGGCAACGGGCACGTTGCCAACGTGTTCAGCACGCTGCCGTTACGGCTTCTCGCGCCTGATCTCGATGTTGCTCATGAACGAATGCCCCGTGAAGCGAACGATGGATCGGTGCGCCGTCGGGTTCCACCCGCGACCGTCCTTGAAGCGCTTGTCCTTCAGGCTCACGCTGCAGAAGGTGTGATCTCCCATCTGTTCCACTTCCACGTGCGCGGGCAACTTGATCTCGATGTTGCCGAGGGTCCCATGGATACTGATTTCAGTCACGCCCGGCTGAAACTCGGTGTCACGAAAGTCGAGCTCGACGCTGCCGAAGAGCGCGCGGATGTCGAACAGCGTCGGCATCACCGTCAGTCGGCCGCCGTCGACAGTGCTGAAGGTGGCATTCACTCCCTGCCGCGCTCCACGAATCAGCCCGGTCGATGTGTTCCCGACCGGCGAACCGTCGCTCGGCAGGTCGGACGTCAGTCGCGTCAGGTCGGAGTGATCGACCGCACGATAGACCGCCTCCATGCGCAGCTCCAGCTCGCGCATGGTGAGTGCGTCGCGGGCGTACGCGTCCGAGAGTCGTGCCACGGTTCGGTCGCGATCGGCGGCGTCGATCCGGCGGAGCGATCTGTTTTCGACCGGGGTCGTTGACATGCAAAACAGCCTTGGCAGAAGTGCCCTTAGGCTACTGTCCCGAACAAGCGCCCCACCAGTGCCGTCGCGGCCATTGCCACGGTACCCCAGAACGTCACCCGCAGTGCGCCACGAAGCAGCGGAGCACCACCGAGTCGCGCGGCGAGGCTGCCGAGCCCAACCAGAAGCAGGATCGTCACACCGGTCACCGACCACGCCACGCTCGCCAGTGGCAGAAGCCAGACGAGCAGCAGTGGCGGCATCGCACCTGCCGCGAAGGCGGCCGCCGATGAGAGGGCGGCCTGGATCGGCCGGGCCCGGGTCATGTCCGACATTCCGAGCTCATCCCGGGCGTGCGTGCCGAGTGCGTCCTTGGCCATGAGCTGATCAGCCACCTGCTGCGCCAGTGCGGGGGTCAGGCCGCGCGCTTCATAGATGCCGGCCAGCTCCGCGTGCTCGAATTCGGGGTTGTCCGTCAACTCTCGCTTCTCACGTGCGAGATCGGCCTGCTCCGTGTCCGACTGCGAGCTGACCGAGACGTACTCGCCCGCCGCCATCGAGAGGGCGCCGGCGACGAGGCCCGCGAGAGCAGCCAGCAGCACTGGCGCACGTTCGCTTTGCGCGGCGGCGACACCGACGACGAGACTGCTGGTCGAGATCAGGCCATCGTTCGCCCCGAGCACGGCGGCGCGAAGCCAGCCAATGTGCTCGGTGCGGTGCAGTTCAGAGTGGGGGCGCATGTATCGCGATGGTGTTGGAGATGGGATCGGAGATGCTCCGGGCGCTTGGATTGGCGCTTTTGTTGGCGCCTGGATTCACGCCAGGAATGGCGGGTGGAATTGGGGTGGGGTGGGCGCTGGGGCGAGATATGGAGTGTGCTCTCGTCCCACCAGAGTCCGCCCGCATGGATGTCGCGCTGCCGACGCCGGCGACGCATGACATTATTGTACTTGCGTCCGGCACGGTCCGGTCGACGCGGGCAATCTGGTTCACAGCCAGGCGAGTGTCTATCAGGCATTCACCGGGTCGGGCATTCAACAGGAGCACACCGATGGCCTCCGTCAGTATCAACGGACAGACGCGAGACGTGACCGCTGATCCGTCCACACCGCTGCTCTGGGTGTTGCGCGACATCGTCGGCCTCACCGGCACCAAGTTCGGCTGCGGCATCGGCCAGTGCGGCGCCTGCACGGTGCACCTCGACGGCAAGCCCGTGCGCTCCTGTTCGACGCCGCTCTCGGCCGTCGGCACGAAGGCCGTGACGACGATCGAAGGCCTCTCAGCCGACAACTCGCATCCTGTCCAAGCTGCGTGGGTTGCGGCGCAAGTGCCGCAGTGCGGCTACTGCCAGAGTGGACAGATCATGTCAGCGGTGGCGTTGCTCAACGCCACCGCATCACCGACGGACGCGGAGATCGATGCGGCGATGCAGGGCAACATCTGTCGGTGCGGCACCTATCAGCGGATCCGTGCGGCGATCCACAACGCAGCGACGATGAAGAGGGCCACCACATGAAGCGCTTCCTGATGCAGGCCGAGTCGGCCGTGAGTCGCCGCGACTTCGTGCGGGTGAGTCTGGTGGTTGGTGGTGGATTGCTGGTCTCGGTGTATGGCTGCGGGCCGAAGGGAGAAGAGCCGGATGACGCCCCCACCGATGGATCATTGGCACCGAACGCCTTCGTCTCGATCGATGTGAACGGCAACGTGCGCATCACGTCGAAACATCTCGAGATGGGGCAGGGGGCCTACACCGGCCTCGCGACGATCATCGCTGATGAGCTGGATGCCGAGTGGAGCAAGGTGACTGTCGAAGGCGCAGGTGCCAGTGACAAGAAGTACGGCAATTCGACCATCGGTGGCATGCAGGGCACCGGCGGCTCGAGCGCGATCGCGAACTCGTGGACGCAGCATCGGCAGGCCGGCGCTACGGCTCGCGCGATGTTGATTGCAGCCGCCGCGAAGCAGTGGAACGTCCCAGCAACTGAGTTGACCACCGAACCGGGTGAAGTGGTGCATGCGGCGAGCAACCGACGCGCCGCATACGGGTCGCTGGTGACGGCGGCCGCCGCGCTCCCGGTGCCGAAGGACGTCCCGCTCAAGGATCCGAAGGCCTTCCGCTACATCGGGAAGGAGAACGTCACGCCCCGTGTGGATGCAAAGGCGAAGAGCAATGGTACCGCCGTCTTCACGCAAGATGTAAAGCTGCCCGGCATGCTGACCGCGGTCGTCGCGCACGCGCCGCTGTACGGGGCAACGGTGAAGTCGTTCGATGCCACGCAGGCCAAGGCCGTCGCCGGTGTGGTGGACGTGGTGCAGATCCCGACCGGCGTGGCGGTCGTGGCGCAGACCTTCTGGGCCGCGAAGCTGGGTCGCGATGCCCTCACCGTCCAGTGGGACGAGACGAAGGCGAGCACACTCGGCACCGCGGAAATCATGCAGACCTTCCGGGACGCCGCGCAGAAGCCCGGCATCGAAATCAGGAAGGACGGTGATGCGGAAAAGGCGATGACGTCGGCGGCGAAGACTGTCGAGGCCTCGTATGAGTTTCCGTATCTCGCGCACGCGTCGATGGAGCCGCTCAACTGCGTCGTCGAACTGAAGGCAGACCGCGCCAGCATCTGGAACGGGAATCAGTTTCCGACCATCGACCAGAAGGCCGTCGCTGCAGTGTTCGGGTTCAAGCAGGAGCAGGTAACGATGCACACGGTGTTTGCCGGCGGGAGCTTTGGGCGGCGTGCGAATCCGCAGTCTGACTACGTGGTGGAAGCCGCCACGATCGCGAAGGCGATCAGCGGCAAGGCGCCCGTGAAGTTGGTGTGGACGCGCGAGGATGACACGGCCGCCGGGTACTTCCGTCCGGCGATGCTGCATCGGTTGCGCGGTGGCCTCGATGCGGCGGGCGCACCGGTGGCCTGGTGGCAGCGTGTCGTGGGTCAGAACATGGGGCTCGGCACGATGTTCGACTCGAAGGACGGCAAGGATTCGTCCGCGTACGAGGGAGCCGCCGATCACAAGTACGAGATTCCCAACGTCTTCTT
>JANNVN010000390.1:0-2890 GCA_031414435.1 Gemmatimonadaceae bacterium | reverse complement strand
CAAGGCCGAAGCGGCGAACTACCCGTTCTGCACGGTCGAGCCGAATGTCGGCATGGTCGAAGTGCCGGATCCGCGCCTCGACGCGCTGGCCGCCGTGGTGCTGCCGAAGCGCACCGTGCCAGCCGTCGTGCAGTTCGTCGACATCGCTGGCCTGGTCAAGGGCGCAGCACAGGGTGAAGGGCTGGGCAACAAGTTCCTCGCGAACATTCGCGAGACCGACGCCATCGTGCACGTCATCCGCTGCTTCGACGACGACGACATCACTCATGTGATGGGCAGCGTCGACCCCGTGCGCGATCGTGATGTGATCGATTTCGAACTCTGCTTCGCCGACATCAGCAGCGTCGAGAAGCGGCTCGACAAGCAGGCGCGGATCGCCAAGAGCGGTGACAAGGAAGCCATCGCAGAACTCCCGGCGCTGCAGAAGGCGCTCGCGTCGCTGCAGAACGGCAATCCAGTCCGACGCGCCGGGTTGAGCAAGGAGGAACTCGCACTGCTCGAGCCGCTGATGCTGCTGACGGTGAAGCCAGTGCTGTATGCGGCCAACGTGACCGACGACGAACTGGCCACCGGTCACGGGAAGTACGTCGACGCGTTGCGCGCCGCCGTCGGCGAGTCCGGCGAGAGGGCGGATATCGTCCCCTTCTCCGCCCGTATCGAAGCCGAGCTGGCCGAACTGGCCGCCGAGGAAAAGAAGGAATTCCTCAGCTCCCTTGGTCTCGAGAGCGCAGGACTCGATCGATTGATTCACGCCGGCTATCACCTGCTCGGGCTGCACACGTACTTCACCGCGGGCGAACAGGAAGTGCGCGCGTGGACCATTCATCGCGGTGACACTGCGCCAAAGGCCGCAGCGGTGATCCACACCGACTTCGAGAAGGGATTCATTCGCGCGGAGACCGCGGGGTTCGACGACTTCGTGCGCCTGAAGGGGTGGAAGGGCGCCAAGGAAGCGGGAGCCGTGCGATCAGAGGGCAAGGAGTACGTCGTGCACGATGGTGACGTGCTGCTGTTTCGCTTCAACGTCTGATGGCTCGTCGGTCAACACCACTGTAATCGGGAGGCACTCATGACACTGTTCGCACTGCTGCAGGACGCGGCCGGATCAGCTCCAGCGGCGCTGCCGTTCTTCCGCACACAGCTCTTCTACAAGACGCTGCACGTGTTCGGTCTGTTCATGGCGATGACATCGCTCGGCGGCATAGCCATTCATGCCGCGAACGGTGGCACCAAGGCCACCAGCAAAACGCGGGCGCTGACCGCGAGCCTCTTTGGACTCGGCATGCTGCTGGCGCTGGCGGGCGGGTTCGGACAGGCCGCGCGTCTCGGTCTCAGCAACACGGCGCTGTTTCCCGGCTGGCTCTGGTCGAAGGTCGGGATCTGGGTGATCGTGGCGGTGCTTTCCGTGTTGCCGTATCGGATTCCGTCCCTGGCGAAGCCGATCTACGTGCTCGTTCCTCTGCTCGGCGGGATCGCAACGTACCTGGCGATTTTCCACAGCTTCTGAGCGGACGAACGGGTGCCGCCCGCGCCTCCTGATCTCGAGGGATTGTGTCGGCGCTTCCGTAGCGTTGGCGCACGGCCGCTGAAAATTTCGTGGTCTGGAATCGAAGTTCGAAATGCAGTCGCCGGTCATCGCCTCCCGGCTGGCCGCGTTGAATATCCGTGCAATACCGCTGGTATCCCTACGGCTTCCGCCTTGCGATCCGGGCGCGCCATCTGGCTTGGCGCTCTCCGAGCTTCGATTCCACGCCACGAGTGCACGGTGGCGGACGAGGCGGACCTTTGCGCCTGCTCGTTGTGTCGACCCATGTACTGCGTGAGCAATCCGAAGATCAGGTGTAGACTCTCGACGACCAAGTGTCACATCTGGCGCTGGGTCTGCTGACCGACGCAGCGCTCGAAGACGATGAGCCACGCCGCGAAGCTCGGCGTGCACTGACGGGAGGTTCGACAGGCGAAGCAAGCCGCGCATCGGCGGTGGCATGTCCCTGCGGAAGGATAGCAGTCGTATCACCGACATATCCTCACCGCCGTAATCGCCTCGCGTGTCGTGCAGCGAAGCTCCGCAGTTCGGCTGCGCTACGCGGTGCCGCTGAAACTGCGCGATCTCTGAAGCGTGCAGATCGAATCGCGAGGCCAATCCCTCCGTCGTTGAGTCGGTGGCCACTGCCGCCAGTACCACGCGAGCCGAGCCGGGCTACTCGGTGATTCCGTCGGAGCCGTCGCTGAAAAGCTACTCCGGCAAGACTGGCGACACATTGACCGCAGCAAGGCTCTATTTCCGATCAAGCCGCAGTGTTTGATCTCACGACCAGTTCTCCGGTCGACGAGCACTCTCTTGTGACCTGAGCAGACGAACTCAGCCGGGCCGACCACACTTGTCAAGGACTATTTGTGTGAGTGGTGTGAACCGCCCGTGTTAAGCGGGCGGAATCTTCTTGCTTGACAACCTTCTCAGTGCATTGTAGCGTGTCGGCGAGTTCGATTGTGTCTCTTCCCGCTCCTATTTCTACAAGCTACCGAGGTCAACATGGAGACTCGAACGCCCTTTTCGTTACGCCCTTTCGACGCTGAGCATCTGTCTAGTTGCAGCATGCGCCGAAACAGGCGTCACAGACCCGTCACAAGACGCACAGGGCGTTGATCGCAATCGCGCCAATGCGTCACTCAATGCCGGATGTGGAGGACTAGCGACGTCGTCAGGAGCACTGGGGCTCGACTCTACATCGCGGGTAAGTTTGAGCATTTTGGAGCTGACCCCAAATAGCGGACACCAAGCTTGCCTCGACATAGCTTCGGGGCGGAGGTGTCAGCATGACGAAGAAGAAGACAGTGGCGGCGCCGGAACGGCGGCGCGTGTTCACCGCAGAGTTCAAGCTGGAGATGG
>JANNVN010000389.1:0-9491 GCA_031414435.1 Gemmatimonadaceae bacterium | reverse complement strand
TGGCCGGCGAGCCGGTCTCCCTCGCGCGGGTCGACCATCTCGTCGACCCAGTCTCCGTGCGACTCTCTGAATGCATGACAATCCATATGTCACGACTTTACCCACGCGTCCCCCTGCAGTTCCAGAGGGGGGCGCGGAATCGCTGAAACACGTTCGCCCCCGGAAGGCGGGCTTCCGGGGGCGAACGGAGGTTCGCGGGCCGCCGATGGCGGCCCAGCGCGAGGCTTTAGTGGCCGGTCGGCGGCGTTGGGGCTGCACCAAGCCTGTCGGGGCGCCCGACTGACAAGGCGGAAACCGGAGCAATACCCGCAGGTATTGCGAGGATTTCCAACGCCGTCAGGCGGGATGCAACGGCAGGCGACTGCACCACGAACGCCGTCGACAGGCCACTAGCGCAGTGCCGGAGCGATCCGCTCCGCGAAGCTCGCCCGCGCCCTGTTCAGGCGGGACTTCACCGTGCCAAGGTTCACGCCGGTGATTTCGGCGATCTCCTCGTAGCTCTTGCCTTCCAGTTCCCGCAGCACGAACACCTCGCGGTGATGCGCCGGCAGCGTGCCCACGACATCTTCGACCGCTTCCTGCAGGTAGCGCTTGTGGTACGCATCGTCCGGGCGGGCGGCCGAATCCTCGAACTCCAGCGGGCGTTCGTCTTCGTCGGCGAACTTGTCGCGCACCGACTGGAAGAGCACCAGCGGATTGCGCGAGCGGTTGCGCAGTTCGTTCTTGGCCAGATTCGACGCGATGGTGTAGATCCAGGTGCTGAACTTCTTCGTCGCGTCGAAGCGGTGCAGATGGCGGTAGACGCGGATGAAGACTTCCTGGACCAGGTCTTCCGCCTTTTCGCGATCGCCGATCGTGCGGTAGATGAAGTTCAGCAGGCGCGTCTGGTAGCGTTCCACCAGCAACTCGAACGCCAGTTCCTCACCGGCCAGGAAGGCTGCCACCACATCGGCGTCATCCGCGGCCCGCATCCGCTCGCGGCGCGTCGGAGCGACGGGCGCGGTCGGCTGCGGTTGGGGCTGCAGCGACAGGATTCTGGTGTTGCGTGCGAGGTCGGCCATCTGGATCTCCCGGCTGAAGTGCGTCACCGAAACGTGTAGTCATCCTGACTGAATCGTTCGGTGTTCCCTGAGTAGTACGGCACGTGGCATGCCGTGGATTCGTTCCATCGGCATTCCTTCGTAACCGTAGACACTCGAAGGGTTTACGACCCCCTCATCGCGGGGCAGATTTTTTTGCGTCCTTAATTCAGGACGGCGGGTGTGTCATGGTGACCTGCCAAGAGGACAGGGTAACCGGCCTCAGCTTTTGTTAGGGCCGCTGACTTCCCTGTGCCGAATCAGCTGCCTGCGAGGTGATATCGGGACTCGCGTCCGTTGGACTTCGGTAGTTTTATGGGTCGTCCACCGAGTGCGCAGGTGGCAGGACAACTGTCTGACGGACGAGTTCCCCGTCCTCAAGCCGCCCACATTTCTCGGTGGGTGGTCAGCTGATCGAGCTCACCGACGTGTCCGCAATGACTCCAGTGGCACGCTGCGCCATTTGTCCTGACGTCGACTGAAGATGATCGCGCCAAGCCCGGACGCCACGACCGTCAACGGGACGCCCGTGATCAGCACGCCAGCCTCGGATGAAAACAAGCACCCGTCGCACGAACGGCCTGAGACCCGCGCCAGGTACACCGCCATCACGCTGGTACCAAGCAAGGCTCCCCAGCCCGCGCCTAACCATGCGCCGCGGCCGGCGGATCTGTGAGACACGCTGACGTCGATGGACTTGATGGCCGAGAGCGGAAACAGAAAACGATCCGACACTGGATACAAGCGATACATCAACGAGTCCCTCTCAGCACCATCGAAGCGGGCAACAAACTGTCGCTCCCCGCCCGTGCTCTTCGTCGAGTCACGCGCGAGCACCCGAATCCGCGCACCGACGGCGAGTGAGTCCAACGCCTGCGCGCCGAGCGACCCACCGGAGAGCAGCAGCGCGAGCGAGAGGCAGCGAATCACAGACTTCGTTGCGGCGGCACGGAACCACGTTCGACGCAGTACCGGGGCGACCGTGGACTCGACGCGCATGGTCAACACTCCCGTGGGCGCTGGCTTCTCTGGAACCGCTACCGCGACTTGGATCGCGGCGGACACAATACTCGCCGGGGAATATGGCCGCGTCGCGACCAGTGCACTGGAAATGAAGTTGCGGTAGCGCAAGGGACGTCGAGGCGGCCTGAGCGACACTGCCCCCGTTATACCCTGAACCCCGCCGCATACAAAATCCCCAGCGCCGTCTTCGCATCCTTGATCCGCCCATCCCGCACCATCTCCAAGGCCTGCGTCAGCGGCACCACCTCGACCGAAATGAACTCGTCCGCCTCGCGCGCCGCCTCACCGCGCGTCAGATCGAAGGCCAGAAAGAGATGGATCTTCTCGTCCGTGAATCCAGGCGTCGTATACATCGTGTGCATGTGCTCCATCGTCCCCGCCGTGCACCCGGTCTCTTCCTGCAGCTCGCGACGCGCACACACTTCTGGCGCCTCACCAGGCTCGAGTCGCCCCGCCGGGATTTCGTACAGATAGTCCAGCGCCGCATACCGGTACTGCCTGATCAGCAGCAGCTGCGGATCAGGTCCCGCGGGATCGCTGAGAAACGGCACGATCGCGCTCGCTCCCGGATGCCGCACCATCTCCAGCTCACCCTGCGAGCCATCTGGAAATCGCACCGTATCCAGATCGAGACTGATCACCCGACCGCTGTACGCGCGCCGGGTGGACACCTGCCCTGGTTCGATCTTCATCGGCTCAGCTTCCAAGAGTGTCCACCGGATCGATGATCGTCACCGCGCCAACACCCAGTTCCGTCAGCGGCTCGGCGATCGCATCCGGATCACCCACCGCCACCACCTGCAGCTGTGCGGGATCGAGATGTGTGCGGGCCACGCGCAGGATGTCGTCTGCCGTGACGGCGCGAATGTTTGCGCGATAAGTGTCGTAGTAGTCCGCGGGCAACCCGTAGATCGCCTGCGACGCCAGCGCCGACGCAATCGCCCGCGTCGTCTCGAAGCGGATCGGGAACACGCCATCCAGATAACTGATCGCCAGCGACAGTTCACTCGCCGTCACCGGCTCGGCACGGATCCGGTCGAACTCGTTCAGGATTTCGCGTACCGCCTTGGCCGACACATCACTCTGCACTGCAGCATCCATCGAGAATGGACCGGCCCAGCGACGCCAATCCACGCCGCTGTGCGCGCCGTACGTGTACGCATGCTCCTCACGCAGATTCAGATTCAGGCGACTCGAGAAGAGCCCGCCGAGGATCGCGTTGCAGAGCACCAGCGGGAAGTAGTCTGCCGTGAGTCGGGGCGGCCCGACATGCCCCACCCGCAACTCGCTCTGCGGTGCGTCCGCCTTGCGCACGATGCGCACGCCGCGCGGCGACGCCGCCTTCGCATCCGGCGTCGCACAGGCCGCGGGCAGCTTTCCACTCCACGACCCCAGCACCAGCGACACCAGCGACACGCCGGCATCCAGCGACACGTCACCCACCAGCACCACCGTCGTCGAACGCGGTGAGTAGCGATCATCATAGAACGCCCGCAGCTGATCGAGTGTCAGCGCACGCACCGATCGCTCGGTGCCACCATCGGGAATCGCGTATCGCGCGCCCGGCGCGTAGATCGCCTGTGCGAATGCCTCGTCCGCGAGCGACCGCGGCTCACTGCGCTGCTGCAGCAGGTCGGCCAGCCGTTCGGTGCGCAGCCGCTGGAATTCGTCATCAGGCAGCGATGGTTCCGTGAGCACACGTGCCAGCAGTGCAATGGCCTCCGGCAATCGCGATGACAGCGTGGTGAGCTTCACCACACTCGAGTCCCAGTCCGCACCGGCATCCAGCGAGCTGCCCATCACTTCCACCAGCTCCGCCAGCTGCGCACCCGTCAGATCACCGGTGCCTTCCGTGAGCAGGCTTGCCGTCAGCTGTGCAACTCCCTCCTGCCCCACCGGATCAGCGACTGATCCCGCATCCACCAACGCCAGCACCGTTACCAGCGGCAGCTTGTGCACCGGTGCCACCACTACGCGTAGGCCATTCAAAAGTGTGACCGACTCGAACGCCGGAAAGTGATAGTCGCGCGGAACGCCAGGCGTCGGCCGGATCGACATGTCGACGAGCGTCATTCGGAAACCTCCTCTGCCACGACCCTTGGCACGTACAACAGCGTCGCCCGATTGCTGGACATGCACCACTCCTTTGCGAACGCCGTCACCTGTGCTGCCGTCACGGCGCGGTAGCGCGCCGGCTGTTCGTTCACGAGCGCCGGATCACCGAAGTACGTCGCAAACTTGGACAGCGTATCCGCACGATCCTGTGCGCTCTGCAGCGACGACACGAAGTCCGTCTCGATCAACGCCAGCGCGCGCGCCAGCTCCGCGTCGGTCACACCGTCCAACGCAAAGGCATCCAGCGCGTCGTGCACCGCCTGCTCCAGCCGATCAGCGGTGACATCACCATTCGCCGTGGCATCCACGAGGAGCAGATCGGCGCCCTTCGTGAGGTCGAAGGTGTACGAGCCAGCGTCAGCCGCTACCTGCAGCTCGCGCACCAGCCGGCGAAAGAGTCGGCTGCCCTTACGCATCCCAAGGATCGCGCCGGCGACGCTGGCGGCGTACCACGCATCGCTGCCACTGGGCGGAATACGCATCGCCACGATCGCGCGCGGCAGCTGTACGTCGTCTTCCACCACTTCGCGCAACGCCCGCTCGAATCGTGGCGGCACGCTGAAGTCAGGGCGCGATGGCGGCGACGGATTGCGCGGAATCCCGCCGAAGTACTGCTGCACCAGAGCGCGCGCTTCCGCCGGATCGAAGTCGCCGGCGATGGTCAGCACCGCGTTGTCGGGCGTGTACCAGGTGGCGAAGAACTCCGCCACATCCTCGAGTGATGCCTCGCTCAGGTGCTCCATCGATCCGATCAGCGAGTGATGATACGGGTGCGTGGACGGATAGGTCAGCGCGGGCAGCTTTTCCCACCACGTGCCATACGGCTGGTTGTCCACGCTCCAGCGCCGTTCGTTCTTCACCACGTCGCGCTGCGTGTCCAGCTTCTGCTGCGTCATCGCCGGCAGCAGGCTCCCCATCCGATCCGCCTCCAGCCAGAGTGCAATCGCCAGCTGATTGCTCGGCACGGTCTCGAAGTAATTGGTGCGATCGAGCCAGGTCGACCCGTTCAGTGTGCCGCCGGCGCGTTGCACCAGCTCGAAGTGTTCGTTCGCCTCGACGTTGGCCGAGCCCTGGAAGAGCATGTGCTCGAAGAGATGCGCAAAGCCGGTGCGGCCCTCGCGTTCGTTGGCGCTGCCCACGTGGTACCAGAGATTCACCGCCACCAGCGGGGCGACGTGATCCTCGGAATACGTGACGCGCAAGCCGTTGGCGAGTGTTTCGGTATCAATTGGTATCTGCATATGGATGGAAAGATACCGCCCCGGGGCACCGAAGTGCCGCGGGGCGGTATCGAATGAGCACCCGCATGCCCTTGTGCATGCGGGGCCGGGGAGGCCAGGCTCGGTCAGAAGCCTGGGTCGCGCGCCCACCCCGAAGAACCACCACCAAGTGTCAGGCCTGCCCGCATCACGTAGGCACCGCCGTTGGCACGGGTGTCATCAGCGATCTTCTTGCCGGCACGCAGGAACTGGTAGCCGCCGGCGATGTTCAGATGCACACCCTTGGCGAGATAGATCTGCGAACCGAGTCCGCCGCCAAGCTGCGTGATGTTCGATGTGACTTCAGCGTTGGATATCGTCTCTGCGCGCTGCAGCAGACCACCGCGGCCGTACATGTACGGCGTGAAGTTCGAGGCGGCGAAGGGCAGCGCGAGCCGCGGCTCGACGTAGAAGCCGCTGAGTGTGGCCTGCCGACCATTGGTCACACCGACGACATCGTGCCATGAGCGCTGATAGCCGACCGACAGCGCGAGATTGCTGATGCCCACGGTGAATTGCGCTTCCGCGCCGCGCCCGTCGCTCAGATCGCCGACCAGGCCGCCTCGCAGCGCCTGATAGTTGGCGCCACCCTCGACGGTGAACATCGGGGCCTGGCGGTGCTGCGCCATCACCGGCGCGGCAGAGGCAAGGAGGGAGGCGGAGAGCAATGCAAAACGGCGGATAGACATGGATGGCTCCGGTTGAGTTCACCAGCTGAGGCGCGACCCTCGCTGCGTGTTCCACTACCAAAGCACGGCCGGTGCCGCCGGTTCGATTCTGCTAAGTGATTGCGCTGAATAGACTTGAGAATACCGCGCGATCACGGGTGTCCACCCCCGGTGACAGCGGCGTGTCATCTCGTGGGCACTCGGGGACGCAAATCGGCCACTCGGCCGTCGCGCTCTACCCGGCACCCGACGCGACAGCGGCGCGGCGCGAGCACCAGCCTGGCGCTGGCCGTCCGAGACACCCGCGCCGCTAGCACCAGCGCCAGCACTGCGCCATGGTCGGTCCCGCGCTACAACTCCGCCGTCGGATTCCGCCGTAGCTCCTTCGGCAGACCGTCGAACAGAGGACTGAGCTCCGCCGCACGCTCCAGACTCGTGACGAAGGTCACCCCCGGCAGACTCACGACCAGCAGGGAATTCACACCATACACCACCACGCGACCCGACTCCGCGTGCACGATGTTCGACTCGGCATCCACCAGCAGCGCATCGCCGATCACACCGTTGCCGGTATCATCGAGCTCGCGCACACGGCGCAGACACGCCCAGGTGCCAACGTCATCCCAGCCAAAGGAGGATGGCACACACACCAGCGAATCGATCCGCTCCAGCAAGCCGCGTTCGATCGAGATGGACTGCACCATCCCGAAGAAGCGATCCACCTTGCCGTTCGCGAGATACGCCATGCCGTCCTGCAACTCCGTGGTGTGCGCTTCCAGTGCATCGAGCACCGCTCCGGCCTGCCAGCAGTAGATGCCCGCATTCCACTGCGCACCCTCGGCAATGAACTCTTCGGCCTGCAGCGGGCCGGGTTTCTCGTCAAATCGCGACACCACGCAGGCGCCGCCCGCTGCCAGCGAAAACCCCGGTTCCATCTCCGCACCGCCGAGCATGTAGCCGAAACCGGTGTCGGGTCGGGTCGGGCGAGCACCGATGGCAACCAGCGAGCCATCCTCACCCGCGGCGTACGATGCGGCGCGTACGATCGAGCGCCGGAATTCGTCTTCATACTGCGCCGATAGATCGGCATGCAGCGCGCAGAACACCGTCTTGCGCCCAACCCGGTTGATGATTTCCTGCGCGCCCCATGCGAGCGCCGCCGCCGTGCCCAAGGGGCGCGGCTCCACCAGCATGTTCTTTTCAGGGAGCTCGGGAATCGCTGCGCGAATCGCATCGGAAATGTCGGCACTGGTCAGCACCAGCGTGCGCTCCGCCGGGATCAGCGGGTGCAATCGCCGCAGCGTATCCGCAATCAGCGGCCGGTCACCAACCAGTCGCAGCAGCGGCTTCGGGTGCTCAGGCGTGCTCAATGGCCAGAATCGCGACCCGATGCCTCCGGCGAAGACAACCGCCCACAGTGCATCGGCGGTCGCAAGTTCGCCATCCGACGCGGGTTGCTCCAGTGGCAGAAAGCCGAGGGCCGAGTCGTCGAACACCGTGCTCGTGATTCCCGGAACACCCGGACCCGGCTGACCTGGCAACGACGCCTGCGGTGACTCGGCCATGCGGTGGGGCTCCTGACTCGGAAACCTGCGGAGGTGGCGCGCTCCGTCGAAGTACGGACTGGCGTGCGAGGGCGAATGAAAGCGAAACGGGGGCGTTCGGGCCAGTGACGGCATGCGTGTGACGAGCGAGCGCTGATCTGCGAGCTGCGCCACGGTCCATCGGACGTAACAGACGACGAAGCGCCCGACCCGCGGTACGGATCGGGCGCCCCACCAGCCGAACTGACGCGCTACGGCTTGAAATTGATGCCGAACGAGAACGGAATGATGCGCGCCGAGTTGCCGTCCGTGAACACGTTGTGGAAGCGGGCCTCGGTGAATGCGTCGAACCCGGAGAGCTTGAACGTGATGCCGCCGCCGGCGTTGACGCCGAACTTCGTGCCCAGCCCTTCGCTGCCGTTGTAGATGCCAACGCCGCCGAGCACGTACGGAACGAAGGTCGCATCCTTTGCGCCCTCAAAGTTGTACACGCCGTTCACATTGGCGGTGAACCAGGTGATCCCGGGATACGAAATGCTGCCGGTGCCACCGCCAATCCGGCTGACGGTCTTGCCGGGGGTCGTCCAGAGGCCGAGGTCTCCGCGCAACGCGAACGGAACGGAGCTGGGCTTCAGCGTCGCATGGCCCTGCAGGTTGAATCCGGCGCCCTGCGTGTCGCCGAGGCTGCCGATCGGAAGTGTCAGCCCGCCGGAAATACCGAAGGTGGCCGGACCCTTCCCCTGTGCCTGCGCCGTCGGAACGGCTGCAGCGATGGCCGCGAGAACTGCCGCGCCAACAAGAAGCTTTTTCATGCGTGTGTGCTCCTGATGATCAAGTGATGGAACGCCTGCGCTGACGAAGATGATGGCGATGCTGACACGCAGCTTCCTCCGCTGCACCCAGCCCCAAGAGATTGGCGATATTCAACCGCGAAAGCAACTCTACAACAGACACCAATAAGCCAGTGACGTGTTGTTGCCGCTTCAGTGGCCTGTTGGTGAGTACACTTCGGCGCCGTTCAGAATAGAGGAAAGCGCTTCGGCCGCCCGACCGTCGTAGCGGCGGTGCAGCAGATCGGGTCCATCGAATCAGACGTCGCCCGCCGCCACTCCCTCCACATCCTCGCCCGGGCACGCACGGTACAGACGCGTCATCGGTGCTCCGCCCCAGGAAGGGCTCCACAGTTCCTTGTCCCCAGAGAGCGAGGCAGTACCATTCCCGAGACTGGACGCGACAACGTGTTCGGTTGCTGTACTTGAGCCACCGGGGAGCATCACTCGGACGTCCATGGACGTCGCAGGGTTTACCCGGGTGACGAAACCGCGCTTCGCCCGGAGACCGCGTTGCCGCAGCAGAGCAGGCTGGTGCCGATTTCCCCCAGATGCCCCGGCCGGTGCGCGGACTGCGCGCTGGTGTGTCGAGCTGGGACATGACGCCGTCTCCAATCCGGGTCTGGGTCGATGGCGAGGTGGTGCCCGACGCCAGCCACGCGGTGTCGGCATTCGACCGCGGGCTGACCTTGGCCGACGGCGTCTTTGAGACCATGCGTGTGCTGAATGGTGTGGCGCCGATGGCCACCGTTCATCTGACGCGCCTGTCCAGCGGCGCCGAGCGACTTGGCTTGCTGCTGCCTGCGACGTTGGCTGACCACATCACCGACGCTGCCGCGGCCGCGCTCAGAATGAATGTCGCCGATGCCGTGCTGCGGCTCACGCTCACCCGCGGCGATGCCCTGCCCGGGATGGCAGGGCTGAGTGGTGGCGCCTCTCGGTCGATCGTGACGCTGACACCACGCATCGCCGT
>JANNVN010000388.1:0-21775 GCA_031414435.1 Gemmatimonadaceae bacterium | reverse complement strand
GCCGCGTCACGGTGGGGAACGTCGGCCGCGTCAGCGTGGGGAACGTTGGCCGTGTCACGGTGGGGAACGTCGGCCGCGTCAGCGTGGGGAACGTTGGCCGTGTCACGGTGGGGAACGTCGGCCGCGTCAGCGTGGGGAACGTCGGACGCGTGAGCGTGGGGAACGTCGGCCGCGTGAGCGTGGGGAACGTTGGCCGCGTCAATGTTGGCAAGGTCGGGCGCGTGATCGTCGGGAAGGTCTGCCGCGTGAACGGCGGGAGTGTGAACGGCGGGCGCGTGAACGGTGGGCGCGTAAACGGCGGGCGCGTGAACGGCGGGCGCGTAAACGGCGGGAGCGTGAACGGCGGGAACGTGGGAGGCATGGTTTGAGGGGTTGGTGTGGGAGTTCCGGCAATCGAGTTCGCAGCCGCGACGTCACTGTCACTGAGTGCGATGCGCTGACCGATCTGCGCGCCCGGGTCGGTTGGCACGATGGTGTCCTGACCGTTCCTCGAAAACGCGATTCGTGGGTAGTGCATGATCGAGCCGTAATCGTAAGATCCGACGTCGTCGCCGTCGGTGACGTGCTGTGCGAAATTATTGATCGCCGCAGGAACGATGTTCGCCCACTGAATGCTGATGAACGCGTCTCGATCCTCGCGGCTCTGCTCGTGCCAGAGCCCGATGACATGGCCGATCTCGTGAATACAATTTCCAGTCTGGCACCCGTCCCCGAGTGTGACCGTCTGACGTCCGCCCTGTCGTCCGACAAAAGACGAACACCCGCTGCCCGGTACAAACTCGACCCAGTCGCCGTGCGTAGCGTTGGCGGGGTCGCGGACGACGAAGCGAAACGCCGTCTTCGACTCCCAGTGCGTGATGGCGTCTGTGACGCGTGCGGGGTTGGGCAAGTCGGCCGCGATCTGATATGGAATCGACCCGTTCGGCCATCTGAACTGTGACCCCGAAATCACGACGCTGGCGGCGACCGGCTCGCCGCGTATTTGCCCTCGACGCATCTCGGTCTGTTCTCGAACGCGCTCAACCGGACCCAGGTTGATGTCGCCTTCGACGATCGCCATGCCATCGATGATCGCGTATTGCACCGGTCGCGAAATGAATGTGATGCCATCGATGAGTGCGGTGCCCGTGTCGTCCGCAAAGCGGAACTCACCGATGGATTCGCTTGCGACTGATGGGCCGCGTTCCGCATCCGGACCGCCTGGCGCTGCCGCGGCAGCACCGCCTGTCTTTCCTCGATCAGCCATTGCACTCCTCGCTGGGAATAGGGTGGCGCGTACTGGCGGATTGCCGTGACGGACGCGCGCTGCGTCAGATCCAGTGCGTAGCACAGGCTGCGACGTCTCGGCTGCGCGCTGAGGCTGACCGGGTGGCGACTCCTGTGGCCGCCGCACCCTTCTCAATGCTGACGCGCATCGAGCGTTGCAATACCGCAGACGCACCGTACTCAGCGTTGCGAGCCCGAGCTGATCGCCGGAGCGTCCTCGTACCGTACTGAAGCGACAGATTCGATGGCGAGATTCACAAGCGACAACATCTCGAACCGCGGATCGCGTTTGGTATCCGCCCGGCGCTAAAGTATGCATCGAGTGCAGAACACGCAAGCGTGTATCGAGGTCATCAGATCACGCGTGAGCGATCGTCAAGCTCATGCAGAACGCGCACCTTGGATGCGTGTTGGCACACTGAGCCATTTGTTGTCGTCAAGGTCGCAAGCGCGCGTTACTGCCCGCAGTGGTGTGACACGATCGTGATCGGCATCTCGTGTGGCGTGCTCGGCGCCACGGGAAGTGCGAGGGCGGAATCCGCGGGCACGGGTGTCGCTCCCGTGCTCCGGACGGAGGGACGTGAGCGATCAATCGCTCCGGTCGGTGGCACGCATTGCGGAGGGCTATGACCGCCGTTGTGCTCGCGTCGTCAGACTCGCGCTGGGGATCGACGACCGCGTGCTCACGGTGACACGTCTACGCTGCGCCCTACTGCAGATATCCTTCTGCGTCGACCAGACAGAAGAACAGAGCATCAGCCGCCAGTACGCGCAAAAGCCTGAGGTGCCCGGCACCTATGAGCAGCCGTACGCGGTCGCCCGGAAAGGTCGTGATGCGGTTGATGTTCGTGAAGATCCGGAAGTTGCGCTTGTACCAGTTCGTGACGAGATCGGTGCTGCCATAGATGGCGGCGTCGTCACTCGGCAACAACATCTCCATGCACTGTGCATGGTCGGCGTTGATGGTTTCGTCACGGTTCAGGTACTGCAGGAACTCCGTCACCGGTGACCGTCGCAGCCGCAGGTCTTCCTCCGAAAGCGGCACCGCAGCGGCGGGCGTTGTACTGCCGGCAGTGGTTGGCTTTGGCGCGGGATACTCCACCTCGGCCGGCGTCCAGCCGCTCATCATCATGGAGAAATCCACCGGATACAGTGTTGGCAGATTCATTCGCTTCGCCAGCTGAAATCCGATTTACTCGATTTTGTTCCGGCCGAGTTGATGTGCTCCCGCGAGACACTGCTTGTAGCGGTCGGGCCAGGTTGAGTTCCGGTAAGGCGCTTCAATCGCGATCTTCGTCGGATTGTAGCGGGCGAGTCTAGCTGTCAGGTCCGCAATTTCACGTTAACGACGCGGCAGCAGTACGTCATCGGCGTCGAGATTCACGGCGTCGAACCCGGGGTTCTCCACGTGGTAGGTGCCGATTATCAGGATCTGTGCCGTTTGCCCGACACAGGGGCGCCCTGTTGCCGAAACGCGTGCCGTTGTCTGCGCTTGCGCGTGATGGCCGACCAGCGTCAGGAGTGCGACCAGCGCGAATGAACGAGTGACCGACGTGGTGTGCGGGCGGATACCGTGTGGTCTTGAACCGCGCGTCGGGCAGGTGTAGCCAGCGTCGACACGCCGCTGATTGGGAAGGTGGCGCTCCTCGGAGCATCTCGGCGATTCGGATGCTGGACCGGCAGTGTTGTCGCTGCTCTGATGTCCGTGGCGTATAGGCTCAGCTCGCATTGTGTTGTCGGGACACAACGGTCGGCCTCATGCCATTGCCGGGATGACGCCACTCGCGTGGCACACCGCCATACTTCCGCCGTTCACACTTTCTTCGTGACCGATGCTCCCTTCACGGCGGACTTCGACACTGGAGTCCGTCCGCGGGTTGCCTGCTTCGCCGTTGGGGCCGCTGTTCCCGATCGCGGCTCGGCCTTCGCGCCGTCCTTGCCTTTCGCGTTCGAGCGACTCGCCAGGCTGGCCTTGTATCGCTCGATATAGGCCTGCGCCGGTGACCGTCGAAAGGCTTCGGCAATCACATCCATCGCGAGGTCCTCGGCCTTCCGGAAACGGATGCAGGACTTCCCCATGTCCAGCTTCTTCCCGGTCTTCTTCCAGGCCGCCGCGAACCAGTCGGCTTCCGGTCCCATGTAGATCGACATCAGATACAGGGACATGTACTGCTTCTGCGACGCCAGACCGGCATAGGGGAGCGGCTGCTTCGGATCGCAGTGGTAGCCTGCCGGGTGAATGCGGTGCGGCACATAGTAGCCAATCATTCCGTATTGCATGCCTTCTTCAAACTGACTGTCGATGTTGGCACGGATCACGTCACGGACCGCCTGCAAGGCGGCCCGCCGATCCTCCGGCAGCTCCTTCAGGTACGCGTCGACGGTCGTCGCTTTGCTTTGCATGAGTGGCTCCACGGTACGTGTTCGGTGAGCGATGCCGAAAAATGTATGCGGGCAATGATCTCCGCAGGCTGGCAAACTCTCCAGACTCCCAGACTCCCAGACTCCCTGACTCCCAGACTGCCAGACTGCCAGACTCCCAGACTCACGGGCGCTCAGACTGCCAGACTCACAGCCTCACAGGCTCACAGACTGCCAGACTCACAGACTCCGAGACTCAGAGACTCACAGACTCCGAGACTCCGAGACTCCGAGACTCCGAGACTCCGAGACTCCGAGACTCCGAGACTCCGAGACTCCGAGACTCCGAGACTCCGTCTCCCCTGATTCGACGCTCTGTCTCGACTACTCAGCCGCGGCGCGTACTCTTGTGTTGTGCTGGTCGTCTGGGGTGCCCGCCGCCCGTGCCTGCCGGAGGCGGATCACGTCTGCGGCTCGTCGAGTGCCAAGGCAGGAACGCGTTCAGCGGGACGGCCCAGCTTCGCCGCCACCCGGGTCGCAAGCGTCGCGTTGGTGAAGGGCTTGGCGAGGAAGTCCGTCTCGATCCGCAGTCCAGTCACTTCGCTCAGCGCATCCTCGGGATAGCCCGACATGTACAACACCGGAATGTCAGGGTGAAGCGCGTGGAGTCGGGCCACCAGCTTTGGCCCGCTCAGGCCCGGCATCATGACATCCGTGAGCAGGAGATCGATCTCCCCCGCATGTGACTCGGTCAGTCGCAATGCCTGCAGACCGTCCGGTGCGAGCAATACGGTATAGCCGAGTCGCTGCAGTATTCGCTTGACGACCGCGCGCGTACCATCGTCGTCCTCGGCGACGAGGATCGTCGCTCGCCCGCTGTCACCGGCGGACAGCGGACGCTCGGCCTGCGCGACGATCACCTCGTCCGCAAACGGGAACTCCATCACAACCGTCGTCCCCTGCCCGCGTTCCGACTCGATGAAGACACGACCGCCACTCTGGATGGCGATACCATGGACCGAGGCGAGCCCGAGGCCAGTGCCACGTCCGCGCGGCTTGGTGGTGAAGAATGGCTCAAATGCCCGGGAGCGCGTGACGTCATCCATACCGGACCCTGTATCGATCACGCGCAGGCGGACCAGGCATGTGCCTGTGTCCGACACCGCGCGCGTTACGGACACGGTGCAGTTCCCGCCCTCGGGCATCGCGTCGGACGCGTTGTTCACGAGATTGACCAGCGCCTGCTCCAGCTGCCCGACATCGGCGCGGATTCGGCAGTCGGGCTCGAGATCATTGGTGAGACGAGTTTGCTCGCCGACCACGCGCTGAAGGAGTGGGCGCAGCGACGCGACATGCGTCGAGAGATCGAAGACGCGCGGCTGTACCACCTCGCGTCGCGCAAAGGCCAGCAACTGTCGGGTGAGCGTCGCCCCCCGCTCCTGTGCCGCTAGGATATCATCGAGAAGTGGTGTGAACCGCTCGTCAGCGATTTCTGCGCGCAACACTTCTGCCGAGGCGCCGACGATGGTGAGGATATTGTTGAAGTCGTGCGCGATTCCTCCCGCCAGCCCGCCAACGGCCTCGAGGCGTTGCGCGTGCGACAGCTGTACCTCCATCTCGCGGCGTGCGTGTTCGGCCTTCATGCGTTCGGAGACGTCGCGCAGGACGAGCTGGCGGCGGCCACCATCCATCGCGCGACTGCTGACGTCGACGTCCGACCGACTTCCGTCGCGCCGCTCGAGTGTCCACGGCTGCGGTCCGTCGCCGTCAGTGAAGATGACCGACGGCGTTGTGTGCAGATCTCCTCGCGCGCGTGCGCCGCTGAGGACACGAGCGAGTGGTTGTCCGATCCACTCCGTGCCGGGGCCGCCGAGCAACTGGTCCGCCGCGGGGTTCGTCACCTCGACGGTCGAGTTGGCGTCGATCACAACGATGCCGTCGGGAGACTTGTTGATTGTCTCCGACAACGCCCGCTCCTTCTCAACCACTTTCACGAATGCGCGATCGAGCACCGAGAAGCCAAGGGTCACGATCGACCAGATGACGAGAATCGCCACCGTGTGCGTGACCAGCCAGAAGAATACGGGAGCCGTGATCCCCTCGGCTCGCCCGATCTCACCGAAACTCGCGGCGAGCCATGGCATGACAATCGTCGTCACCGCGAACGGTTGTGCGGCACGTGGCGACAGGAGCAGCGTGGCCGCAACGAGCAGCGCGGGGGACGCCAGCAGTGATGGCGATGGGAACTCGCTCAACGTGAAGAGCGAGTAGTGGACCTGGAGCCAGGCCGCCGACAGCGCCACGATCCCGCCTGCCTGCACGCGATATCCGGCCGCCAGCGCGAAGCCGATCAGGCAGGCGATCGACGCGGCCAGCAGCGGAAGTCGGGACAGCCAGTCCGTCCACCCTGCCGCGACGACCGTGACACCGTACAGGATGGCATAGCCGGTCGCCGAGATTCCCGCACCGACCATCACCCACCGACGCGTATCCGGATTCGCGAGCCGCAACGGGCGCGGGTCATGTGTCAAGATCTGAACCACCCTCGGTAGCGCTGGTCAGGCTGTGGGGAAGCCGTACACCGGCCCGCCACATTGTAACCGAAGTAGCCGCGGTCAGCAGCGGGCAAGACAAGTCGTCTGGGGAGCCGCACGCGGATAAACGCGCAAGGGTCCCTCTTCGTTGTCCGGAGCGAGTCGATGCTCTCTTGGGGCAGCGAGCACAGTTGTGGTCGAAACAACACCTTAATATCAGAACTGCGACGACGACATCGCACCTCGCGCGGCGTCGGTCACGCCAGCCATGGCGGTACGATACGGACCGGGGCCATGACTGATGCGCGCGACGCCGAGTGATGCCAGTTCGGCGAGATCCATGCCGCGACGCCACATGATGTTGACCGGCAATGGACACGCGCGGACCAGACGTCCAATCAGCGCCGGCTCCTGCAGCCACGGCACGAAGAATCCTGACCCGCCCGCAGCGGCATACGCCGACGCACGCTCGAGGGCTGGTCCGATCAATGCGGCGCGACTGGATGGGTCAGTCTCGGTCAGGAACAGATCCGTGCGCAGATTGAGGAAGAAGTCCGGCCCCGCCACCGCTCGCAGCGCCGCGATCCGCTCGACCTGACGCTCAATCGAGTGCAACCCGCTGCCGCCAACGATGCCGTCCTCGAAGTTGATTCCAACGATGCCATGCACGAGCAGGCGATTCAGGTTGTCCGCGCCCTGCGTCGCGTCGTCGGACCACGCGCCCTCGAAGTCCACTGTGAGTGGCAGGTCGACCGACGCCGTGATCCGCCCGACGACGAAGTCGAGCGCGTCCAGCGGCATCACCTGACCGTCGGCATAGCCCTGCGCGGCCGCCACCGACCAGCTGCCGGTGGCGAGTGCCGTGGCGCCTGCGGCCGCGACCGCGCGAGCAGAGCCCGCATCCCAGATGTTGTAGAGCACCAGTGGTTGACCGCGCACGTGAAGGGCGGTGAAGGCGCGTGTTCGTGCGAGTGTGGTCACGTGGGTTCTCCGTTGTGGTCGCGTGGTCGTTCGGGAATGTACGATGGCGTCGGAGCCTGCGGCGAAACGCTGAGAGATCGCGATCCGCGCTGGACGCTGGTGAGAAGCGACGGTCGTAACGGTGATGTTCAGCCGGCGTGCCAAAGTCGCCAAGTAATGCCGGACGGGGGCGGGCCAGCGGGCCACAGCGCGCGCCGCGGCCGCTCGACCCAGCGCCGCCGGCTGACCAGCCCTCGCGCAAGGAGCGAGCGGAGCACAGCTTTCGTCATCACTCCTCGATGCCTACATGTCTGCTGACTCGACCGACGGTCCGCGATGATCACATTCAACACGAGGAGCGATGCGGGCACGTCGCACGGCAACGTCGCCAGGATCCGCAAGCGAGGAGAAGCGGTGAAGATTGGACTCCTCCAACTGCTCGCCGCAATCGGGTTTGCCGCCGGAATCGAGGCCCAGCCTCGCCCTGTCACGCGGCAGGTCGGCTCGGTGACAGGCACTGTGGTGGACAGTGTCAGTGCGCGAGTACTCGGCGGTGCGACAGTGCAACTCATCCGGGAAGGCGGCGCGGAGGGCGGCGTGCAGACCGTCGAGTCCGACGCACTCGGCCGGTTCCGCTTCACCAATGTTCGGCCCGGACGATATCTGCTCGGCTTCCTTCATCCTGTGCTCGATGCACTTGGCGTTGACCCGGCGCCGCGAAACGTCGTCGTGCTCGAGGCAATCACCCAGCGCGTCGATCTCGCGATTCCCTCGGCACGAACACTGCGCACTGCGTTGTGTGGCGACACATCCGTGCGCGATTCGATAGCACTGGTCATCGGCTACGCGAGGCGCGCGCGGGATCGCGCACCGCTCGACTCCACGATCGTCACCGTCCAATGGCGGCCTCGAGCGCGAAGCGGGGGACCAGTGCCACAGGGTGCGTTGCAACGCAGGGTTGCAGCCTCCGGGACTGGCTTCTTCGTGGTCTGTGGCGCGCAGCCAGGCGATACGATTCAACTTGGCGCGGCGCGCAAGGGTGCGCTCGCCAGCAGTGAATCACTTGTGATTCCGGCGGCAGGTTTGCTCAGCCACGATCCGCTGTTGAATGACGCGCCCGAGTTGCCGGGTGCGGCGGCCGCAGTCGCCCGTGATTCAAACGCGCGCGGGCCCCAGGCTGGGGGAGCGATCGCCGTCAGCGGCGTCATCATCGCTGCGGACGGTCGGCAGCCGATTGCCGGAGCGATCGTCGGAATTCGTGACGGTGCTGCGACACGGAGCGACGTGCTCGGTGCGTGGAGGCTCGGCACTGTCGCAGCGGGAGCGCAGACGCTGTTGGTCCGCGCCGTCGGCTACGCACCGCTCAGTATGACGATCGCCGTCACGCCGCAGATGTCGCCGTTGCAGCTTGCGATGGAGCGTATGCAGGGGCCACTCGACACCGTAAACGTTGTGGCCGACGCAGCGGCGGATCGCAATCTGGCCAACTTTCTCGAGCGCAAGCGAACACGGGGAAGTGGCACGTTTCTGACGGAAGAGGACATTACGTCACGGCGCGCGGTGCTGACCAGCGATCTCTTTGCGAGCGTGCAGGGTGGCATCACCATCGAACGTGATACCCTCGGCAACAAGTTCATCACCCTGCGGAGCAACACGTTTCGAAGCAACCGTTGCCTGCCGGCGATCTTCCTCGATGGAATGAGCATGCGTCGACTCACCACAGCGGATATCGATGGCCTGGTGCGTCCGGACGAACTGTTCGGCATCGAAGTGTACCGAGCCGCCAATGCGCCGGTGGAGTTTTCGGAACAGGACGGCTGCGGAACGATTCTGTTCTGGACGAAACGGGAGTAGAAGGGATGGCCGAGCGCGGCTGCAGTCGAGTCGTGAAGCTTTTCGAACAGACGTTTCGGCACCGGAGGACGCTCTCGTTTCAGGTAGACCGGGCGAGGTGATCGCAGCGGCACGCATTCGGCCTGCTACCAACACCCCGGCAATGCGCGAACGTTTGACGCGCGCCGTGGTCGTCATTTCTCCTGCAGGGGCCATGGCACTCGGCATTTCATGGTGCCGATACCGGGCTCACGCCGGAGTATCACGACATCCGCGCCCGCTTTGGTATGTTCGATCTGGTACCGCTCGAAATCGGCGCCTGGCATCCGTCCTGGGGCGACATTCACCTTGGGCCGGAATACGCACTCGAGGCTCACGCGATGCGGCGCAGCGGCCGGCTGCTGCCAATTCACTGGGGTACGTTCAACCTCGCCGTGCACGCCTGGGATGAACCGATCGAGACACTCGCCGCGCGCGCGCCGGTCCGTCGGATTGACCTGCTCACCCCGGTGCTCGGGCAGCCCGTCGAACCCTCACGGATCGATGGCATCAGCCCGTGGTGGCGGTCGGTGGTTGCCGAGGAGCGTGCAGCAGGCAAGACTGTGGCCGCGCCTGAAACGAGCGACGACCTGTCGGCGGTGAGCTGGCCAGTCGACTGAGGTCGCCGACCGGGCGTGCGACGCTTCCACCACGTACGAGGTGATCATGCCTGATTCCAGCCGGCCGACAGTCCCCGCTGCGGGCGCCCCGTCAGATGTGTTGATGGCGCTCTATATGAACGACCGTGATCGCGCGCGCTCGGTGGCGGCCGGCCTGACACTTTCGCTGCCCGAGGTCGCGGCGTTCGGCGATCTCGCTCCGCTCACCGAACACCTCAATCACCATCCCGCCGACCTGCAGGTGTACAGCCCGGATGGATGGACGGCGCTACACCTCGCTGCCTACTTCGGTTACGCGGCTGCCGTCGTGCGATTGTTGCGCGCGGGCGCGAGTCACTCGGCGCGCTCGACCAACGCGCAAGGCAATACGGCACTGCATGCGGCGATCGCTGGGCGCCGCGAGATGGCGGCGATCACCGCACTCCTCGCCGCGGGCAGCGACGCCACTGCCGTCGACGCCCAAGGCTACCAGCCGTTGCATCTGGCGGCGTCGCGCGGTGATCAGGCACTTGTGGAGCTATTGGTTTCCTGCGGCGCTGGGCGCGATGCGCGCACGGCCGACGGGAAAGTTTCAGCCGACCTGGCGCGCGAACATGGTCATCAGGATGTGGCAGACTGGTTGTCGCGCGCCTAGTGGCCTGGAACCGAAGTTCGGGAAGCAGTCGCCGGTCGGAGCATCCCGGCTGACTGCGTTGAACATCCTCGCAATACCGCTGGTATTGCTGTGGTTTTCGCCTTGCCATCCGGGCGCCCCATCCGGCTTTGTGCTTTCCGAACTTCGATTTCACGCCACCAGTTGATGCACCCCGCGCGCGAGCATGACCATCAGGAGCTGGCGGACTGGTTGTGGCGCGCATGGCTCACACAGACTGCACGAGAACATCCATTCCTCAGCGTGGCCGTCTGCGACACGGGTCGTGAGTGGTCCGTGACGTCAATCGTGACTCGAGCAGCGCGAGCTCGATGCCGTGATAGTGTGGCGCGAGTCGCGGATCGGCGGGAAGCTGCCGAGTGCCGACGAACTGGAAGCCCTTCGTCGTGTAGTACGCGATCAGGGCCGAGCCGTCGGCCCAGGTATCCATTCGCAGCCCGTCGCGGCCCTCGTCGCGGCAGCGCTGACGCGCCCAGCTGAGAATCACGTCCAGCAGTCCACCTGGTCCCGAGGTCGACGCGCGCGCGATCCGGTGCAGATAGAAATGCGCACCGCCCTCATCAGCGCCCCAGATCAGCGGATCCTCGGAGATCATCGAGAAGACGCCTGCTGCGGTCGGGCCGTTCACAACCTTGAAGAGCGCGCCGGTCTCGATCTCATGCATGATCGCTGTGTCTGTGAACAGGGGCCACACCGCTGATTGCTGCACGCGCTGGGTTTCGCGGCCTGTCGCGTAGGCGGCGCGTGCGACCGGCAGGTCGTCGGGAGTGCAGGGCACGATGAGCATGCGGCGGGGAACGAGGGGTGCTTGCATCGATCTCGCAGCCAGAAATACTACATGACGGCACAGGGAAAGCCCCGCCCGGATGCCACCGGGTCAACCGGCGTTCTGATGCCGGCTGCAAGGAGTTCCTTTTGGCCCCGGCGGGGTGCAGCATTCACGTCATGGAGACAGCTTCCGAGAAGGTACACCGACGATCTGCTGCGCTGAGCGGACTCGTGTCGGTGCTGGTCTGCGTCGCGTGCGCACGCGATGTGCCAACCCCGCATGGTGACACCGCGTTGGCGCGCGTGCCGTTTGTTCCGCCGAGCGTTTCGCTCGTCATCGTCGATACTGTGCGTGTGACGAGCCCCGTCGGCAGCGACTGCAACCGACCGTCATGGTGGGTGGCCGACACGCTCTTTCAGATGGTGTCCAACCAGCACCCGTGGCGGAGCCGCGGCGGACGCGACGCGGCCAGCGCCCAGCCGTTCGAACCGATGCGTTTCACCGACGATGATCCCCGCTTCGCCTGGGATGCGACGCGAAAGTGGTACGTGCACGATATCAACAATGCCAATGGTCCAACCTCCACGAAGATGCGCTGGATGGAGTCGGTGTATCGCGAGCCTCGCAGCGGCACGTTGTATGGCCTCTATCATCTGGAGGAGGGGCCATACGTTCGCTGCCCGGCGCCGTACGAGCGCCCCTATCTCTCCGTCCCCCATATCGGGCTCGGACGCTCACGCGATAACGGGCAGACCTGGGAGAACCTCGGGATCATCATCAGCGACGGCAGCTTCACCATCAGCTGCGACCTGCCCGTGCGGTTCTTTGCAGGCGGCGTGGGCGATCCGAGCATGGCCGTGGGCCCGGACAGCGCGCACGCGTACATCGCGTTCACGGACTACTCGGGCGATGACGCGCGCACGCAGGGCATCCAGCTGGCGCGGATCGCGCTGACGGATCTCGACGCGCCGCTGCGTGCGGATGGCACGAGCAAGGCCACCCGCTGGCACAACGGCACATGGTCGGGCCCTGGGCTTCAGGGCACTCCGGGACCGCGGGTTGGGCAAGCATGGACGTCAACACCTCTCGGCCGGGCTACCTCACTGCTGCCGCCAGCCCGTTCGTGGCAGCGAGCCGATGGTGGTGGCTACTGGGGGCCGTCGCTCTCGTGGAATACCCACGTCGGAGCGTTCATGCTGCTGCTCAACAAGGTGTCGGGGGCGCGAGAGTTCGATGCTGACGGCAACTACCTGACCTTCGTGCCGACCATGGAGTCGCCGGTCGCCAATCCTGTAGCGCCCATCCGTCTCGACTCGTTGCCCAACGGGCCGAAGGCGGCGTGGTACGTGCAGGCGCTGGGTGATCCTGCGATGCGAGGGACGAGTGCGTGGACGGGGCAGGATGCGCGGCTCTTCATCGGTGAGCATTCGCACCTCGTGCTGCGCTTTGCCGCATCCTCGACAACCGTTCCAGAGCGCTGAGTTCACCACGGTGTTTGGGTACCGCAGGCTCGGCGCATGTGAGGCCGCGTGCCTTCACTCCTTGCCGGTCACCACGCCCTCAACGCTCTTCTCGCTGAGCTTCGCCACGCAGTACCAGCAGAATCCCGCGAGTCCGCTCGCACCGGCTGCTGCTGCGGCAAGTCCAGTCGCCCACTGGAAGACCTGCAGTGCTCCAAGCATCACCGCCTGCGTCACCCACGCCAAGCCGCTGCCAACGACCACCGCAGCGATCGGCAACAGCGCGAGATAGTACGCTGCTCCGCCCTGGCCGACAGCGTGTGTGTTTGAGCGCGCCTTCGTGATCACGAGAACGCAGAGCAGGCCTGCCGCCAGCTGGAGCACGGCGAGGATCGAAGCGAAGACGCCATTCGACGCGACCCGGGTCGCAGTGCGCACGATGGCCGCCAGTGGGATGAGCACACCCGGAACACGCCAGCGCTTCTGCGTCACCGGAGTGGCGGTTGGAACGCGAGCGTCGTCGGGTGACGGCGACTGCCGCTCCTGCGCGATAAGCGCCGCTGGATCCGTCACGCCGATCGCCACGCACTCTGGCGGAAGGGTGCCAGCTGGCGCGAGGGCGAGCGCCAGTCGGCACGCTCCGTAACGCTCCGCTTCCTGGCGATTCGGATGTCGCAGCGCAGGCTTCACCGTGTCCGGCGGAGGGCGGTAGACGAGGTCCCCGACGCTGGCAGCACCGAGATCGCTCACATAGCCGGTGGCGAGGCTGAGTGGCGTCAGACTCCGGACTGCTTCGATTCCGCCGGCCTGCGCACGCAGGGCCGCAGACAGCGTCTCGGCGGAGAAGGCCAGTTCGCAGGCCTTGCCGGCGGCGAGCGAAGCGAAGAACAGGAGAATCGCGTTTGCAACCCGGCGCGGGCTGGCGGAGCGAAGGCGGTGGAGCAGGCGGTCTAGAGGACCCGATGGCGCATCCGGTGCTGACATCTGGTGGCCTCGGGAAAGCGGAGGGTCTTCGCAGACGAATCGTCCGGCAGTCACGCCGCCGCCTGCGCACAGTCGTGCGAGGCGTCGGCCGTGTTGCGTGAGCGTGACTCGAAGGTGACGGTCGCGCACTTCCGATGCAATCCGGGGCGCTCATTCATTCGCTCTTGCCGATGGCGAGACTCGCCGCGGTTCGTCCCTTCGGCGGAGCGGGTGCACCAGATGCAGGCCCCAGGTCCACTGGTCGCCCTGGTGGCGACCGTTCTGCTATCCACGCATGTCACCACGGTCACGCGGTCGTCGCCGCAACTGGTCCTGCGTGTCGGCACCCCTCATCGGATCACGATCCTGAGCGGTGCGACCCACTGGCCGAGCGGCGCCAGCATCTCGCTCGCAGGATCGGTGGTTGTCGGACGCGATGCGCTCCTCGAAATTGATGCGGGCGTCGAGGTCACGGCAGCACCTGGGACCTCGATCACCGTGACCCGGGATGGCCGGATCGATGTGAACGGGACGGTGAATCAACCGGTGGTCCTGACGTGTCAGACCGCGACGAGCCGGCCGGGATGCTGGGACGGGCTGGTGATCCTGGGCAACGCACCGATCAATCACGGGGCGCGTACGAGTCCCGCCACGCCGCGGGGCGGCCAAGGCGGGTGTCGTGAAGCTGCCGTCGATTCGGCCGCCTACGGTGGTTGTGCCGCGAATGACTCGAGCGGTGCGCTTCGGTATGTGCGGATCCAGTACGCGACGCATGGGCTTCGTGTGTTCGGCGTCGGAAGTCGCACCGTGCTGCAGGACATTCAGGTGCATTGCAGCGCCGGGCACGGACTCGAAGTGGTCGGCGGCGCGGCACAGTTTCGACGCGTAGCGCTCACGACGAATGCCCAGTATGGCCTCGTCTACAGCGGCGGTTGGACTGGACAGGCGCAGTTCGTGGTCATTCAACAGGATGCCACGGGATACGCGGGCGGTGTGCTCGGCCGCAACGCACTGGGCGCCAGCGGCGATCAGGACGCGATCCCACGTTCGGCCCCGATCCTGGCGAACCTGACCATCGTGGCTCCGCCGAGTGCACCGGGCAATCCGTTCGCTGCCGCGTCACCGGCCGCGTTGCGGTTCGAACGTGGAGCAGCGGGCCGCCTGTTCAACGTGCTGCTCGTGCAGCCGGCCATCGGCATCGATGTCGATGAGACGTCAACCTGCGCGCAGGTATTGTCATTTGCGCTGGTGATGCGTGGACTGGGGATACTTGCGCCCGTCGCTAGCGCCGACCCGGATTCCGATCCGCCGAACTGCGCCGGTCAGGGCGAATCGGCGCTGCTGAGCGGAGCAACCACCATCACAGGTGTCGCCGCCACCACGCAGCTTGTCAGCGCGCTGGACGTCGTCCTGCCGGATTTTCGCCCCGTCACCGGATCAGCGATTTCGCTCGCCACGGGAGTGGCACCGCCTGCATCGGGGATACTCGAAAGTGTGAGCTACCTTGGAGCGGTCTCGCGTACACCGAACGTGGCGAGTATTCCGTGGTACGCGGGCTGGACGATCGGTGAACAGCTGGCCCCGACACCCGTCGTCACGTTGATGGGGAGAGTCAGTGCGCCGGGGCGCAATGGCATCGCTGGAGTTGGAGTGCAGGTGCTGCCGGCGGGAGGATCGGCGGTGTCGGATGCGCTGGGCAACTTCACGATCAGCGGCGTTCCGGCAGGCCCCGTGGAAATCAGCATCGTCAGTGGCTTGCCCACTGAGTGCGAAGCGCCGCCGATCGTGCGCGCCGTGGCGTTCGGCACCGCGATGACGCTCGCAGACGCGATGCTGATCTGCGGCGCCACGTCGGTCGCGCTCACCACATTCGGCGCGGTCACGCTGTCCGGGAGCCGTGGCGTGACGGTGACTGCGCCGGGACGGTATGCGGTGTTGCCGCAGTTTGCCGCGACACAGGATTTCGCGAGCGGCAGTCAGCGCAGCGTGGTGCCGCTGTTCCCGTACACCATCGGTGGCACGGCGGCGGTCTCCGCAGGGGCCGCACCTGCGACCGTAAGCGCAGCGTCGAGCCAGCGGGTGAGCGCCAGCGTGGTCGACGAGTTTCACATGCGCCTTCGCGCGATCGAGCGGGCGGAAGCGCCACGCGCCGCGGCGTACATGCAGCAACTGCGCTCGAAGGCCAGTACTGGTCCGCGCGTACGATCGCTGTCAGAGCCTGCCACGCGCACCTTCTCGGTGTTGGCTTCGCTGGCGGGCAGCCCGTACATCAGCGTGCCGTCGCGCCTTGTGTACGACGGGACGAACATCGCGCTCTACGTCGATGTGCAACCGGTGGCTGCCGCGACGTTCAGCGATGCGGACTATGCTGCGCTCGGTCGCCAGTTCGACGCCGACATGTTTCCCGTGGCCGTCTCGGCGTTCGGACCGACGTCCGACATCGACGCGAATGGAAAGACGCTGGTGCTCTTCACTCCGGTCGTGAACCGCCTCACGCTCGCCACGGGAATCTGTGGGGCCTATGTCGCGGGCTACTTCAACGGCACCGACCTCTCCGGCAGCAGCCCGGGCAACCGGGCCGAGGTGTTTTACGCGTCGGTGCCGGGTGAGCCGGCTGGCGGCCCAACCTGCACGCCACTCTCGATCGAGTCCGTGCGACGCACCGCTCCGTCGACTTTCATTCACGAGCTGCAGCATCTGATTTCGTACAATCAGCACGTGCTGGTGCGCGGTCGATCAACCGAGGAGGTGTGGCTCAACGAAGGGCTCAGCCATCTCTCGGAGGAACTTGGCGGCAAGGTGTACGAGGCCCGCTATCCGTGTCCCAACTACCCCACCTGTCCATCCGCCGGTCGCTCCACTCCGTCGCAACTCTTCCCCGATTCGACCCAAGGCTTCACAGGGAACTTCCGTAACGCATTCGAGTTCTTCGCCACGCGGACGAACCTGTCGCTCACCTCGCCCACCGGTTTCGCGTCGATCGAGGAACGCGGTGCCGCCTGGCTGTTTCTGCGGTGGATTGCTGATCAGAAGGGTGAATCGATCCTGCCGCAGTTCGTGCAGACGGTGAACACCGGTACCGGCAACATCGAGGCCGTGACGGGCGAACGATTCACGGTGCTGTTCGCAGACTTTCTGACCGCCACGCTGCTCGACGACTACCCATCGGCCACCGCGGGACAGATTACGTCCCGCCTGCAGTTTCCGAGCCGGAATCTGCGACAGATCTACGGGCGCCTGCACGAAGTGTCGCCAACTGTGTATCCCACGCCGTATCTGCTCGACCTGACGAACGCTCCGCCTGAGAATCGGCTGACCGGTACTTCAGCGATCAGCACACGCCAGATGAAGCCGGGCACGTTCGATCTGTTTCAGTTCACGTCCGCGGTGCAGGGTGAGGGCGTGTCGTTTGCGCCGGCGAACGGGGTGTTTCCTTCCGCACAGAATGCGCAAGTGACGGTGGTGCGATTGCCCTGAAGGCGAAGGCGGCCACCCGTTCGCGTGCAGCCCGGAGGAGCGCGATCACGGTGTCGGGTCAGCGGGGCGGGGGCGGGGCCGGCGAGGGCGCAGCTTTCACACGGGCGACTTCCACCAGCAGCGCGTCAAGCGCGGCACGATCGAAGACCCGGCCGTCGGCAATCACCGCGCGAATCTGGCGCGTGTTGCCGATCTCCAGCAGCGGATTGGCGTTCAGCAACACGATGTCGGCCACCTTGCCCCGTGCAATGGTTCCCATCGAGTCGGTGGCAGCGAAATACGCCGCGGGATTCCAGGTCGCGGCGCGGAGCGCCTGCAGCGGTGTCAGGCCGGCGTCGACGAGGTGTTCGAGCTCATCGTGCAGCCCGAAGCCGGGATAGGTGAACGGGTTCGGCGAGTCGGTGCCGGCCAGCACGGCGAGATCGAGCACGCCCATGCGCCGCACGATCCCCCGCTCGATGTCGCGATAGAAGTTGCGGCGCGATGTGTCGGCACCCGTGCCCATGCGCGCGCTCATCCCGCTCCACATCTGGTGCAGCATGGGCGGCAGGTACTGCGTTCTCTCAGCCCGGACGAGCGCCGGATCACTCAGGCGCGAGACGGCGCGAAGCACGCCAAGCGTCGGTACCTGCCACATGCCGAGCGAGGCAAGCTGCCGCAACAGGGCGTCGCACTTCGCGACATCATATGTCGCCGTCATGGGTTCGACTCGCCGGTTCATCTCCGACATCAACGGAGCGGCGTTGGCGCGATCGAGCACCCGCGAACACAGCCATGACACGGCGGCGTCGACGATCGTGTTCTCGCCCGTCGCGCAACCAGCGGTGACGCCTTCCAGATGCTCGGTGCTCTTCTGCCCCATGGTCGCAGCATGCACGGCCGACACCGAGAGCGGCACGTGTCCTGCCATCGGAATCTTCCGCGCTCTGGCCTCCATGGCGATGGCATCGAAGCTGGCCGAATCGAGCAGCGAGTACACCTTGATGAACTCGGCCCTCGCCTCGACCAGCGAGTCGACCGCGCGGCGCGCTTCCGCGGGGGTGCGCACCGCCACCTCACCCGGGCGCGTCGGCGGCCAGCCATCCACGATGTTGCCGGCAAAGACGAACCGGGGGCCGACCATTCGGCCCGCCCGCACTTCACTTCGGTACCGCAGCGCATCGGTGGTGACACCAAACATCTCGCGGATGCCGGTGATGCCGTTGGCGATGTTGGTCGGGAAGATGGTTTCAGCCAGTCCGGGAATGACCGCATGCGCGTGCATGTCCCACAGCCCCGGAATCGCAAAGGCGCCGCGACCGTCGATCGCGCGCGCTCCGGCCGGCGCCATGGTGGTCGGGCCGCCGACCGTGGCGATGCGGCCCTGCACGACGACGATCGTACGGTTCGGCGTGATGGTGCCCGTTATCGGGTCAATGATCGATGTACCGCGAATGATGATCGAACCCGTCGCGGCTTGCGCCACCAATAGCTCGCCGGCGACGGTCAGCACCGCAGCGCCGAGCAGTGCGCGTAGCACCGTTGCGCCCACGCGTTGTCGTGAGCTGCACGTTGTCGGGTCGAGTGGCATGGCGTTGAGCCTCAGGTGGCGAAGGTGCGTTCAGCGGCGGGCGGCGGCCCGGCGCCGCGGCGTGCTGACGGTGCGTTGCAACTTCCGTGCGCCTGACTTCGCCGCGCCGCAGTCAACCCCATTTCCTCCGCGATCTGAGCCAGCGACATGCGCGGGCCGTTCGTACTAACCGCACGCACCGCACGCGTGCCACGCATCAGAATCTCGGTATCGGTGAGTGTCGCCGGGCGAGGACTCATGGCGCAGCGGTGGCAATTGAGACGGCTTGCGCGAACACGCAAGTCCCTTTACGTAACACCGGTAGGGTATTCACGCCATCCTCGACCCGGGAATCTGGTCCGTCATGAGCCTTCCCACCGATGCCGAACTGAATCAGATCGGGGTTCTCAATCGTCGCTTGATCGAAGCGCGTATCGTCGCTCCACTGCTCAGTGCGATGGCAGCGGAGTTCGGTGCCGAGCGCGTGCACCAGATTGCGCGCGAGGTGATTGTCGCGATCGCACGGCAGCAGGGCAATGAACTGGCTGCGCACAGTGGTGGCCGATCGCTGCCGGTGTTGCATGGAACGCTTGATCGCTGGACCGCCAACGATGCGCTCAGGCTCGACGTGCATGAGGTGAGCGAGACAGCGCTGTCGTTCGACGTGACGCGGTGTCGCTATGCCGAGATGTACCGGGAGATGGGGATTCCGGAGCTTGGTGCCATCCTGTCGTGCAATCGGGACGGGGCGCTGATAGAGGGATTCAATCCGGAAGTCACGTTCCAGCGGACGCAGACGTTGATGAGCGGGGCGGGGCATTGTGACTTTCGCTACGTGCAGCGCGAGGGCGGCGACGTCGCATCAGGGGCGGAGCGGTAACTCCAGCAGAACGGTGCGGGCGAGCCTGGTTCCTGGCACTCGCACTCCGTTGTCGTCGTGTTTCTCCCACTGACTGTTCGCCACATAGACGAAGCTGTTCCCGACGATCGTGCCGGTGGTCGGCTCATCGGCGACTCCCGTGTTGCGATCGATCACGTCCTGTCGCATGATACGTGTGCCTGACGCATCCAGTCGGAAGCGCACGACTCGCGCCGGTAGTGCCCCGTTCTGGATTCCGACCAGCGAGCCGTTGTACCAGACCAGGCCGTCGACTCCGAGTGAGGTCGACGATGGCGCGTCGGCCAGACGAATGACGGCCCGTGTGCGCAGATTGACGCGCAGGAGACCGTGTGAATAGTCGGCGACATACACGTGGACGCCATCCGGCGACGGCGTGATGCCCTGCAATGACCGGAAGAGTGGATCCGTGAATCGCTCGAGCTCACGAGCGCCTGTGACAAGCCGGTAAAGCACCGGTTCACGCGAGTCGGTGACAAAGACATCACCGCTTGGGCCCATTGTGACATCGCCAAGGGTGTGTCCCGCGCTCGACGCCGGGAGGTCGTAGCGCGCGACGATCGCGCCATCGGCAATCCGGACCTTCAACAAGGCCGCGATTGCGGAGTCGGCGGGCGTGTACTCTCGCATTTGTGGCAGGCCAGCGGTGGTCGCCCACAGATGCGCGCCATCGGGGTCGGCGAAGACCCCCAGAATTGCACCGACGTCGGCGCGTCTGTCGGTCCACAGCGCACGTGTACCGGTTGGCCCGGAGGCGTAGATGGTGCGATGCCGTACGCTGCTCACGAAAAACTGCCGGGTCCGCGGCTGGTACGCGATTCCCTCGGGCCACAGTGTGGAGTCAGGCAACGTGGCGCGCACGCCGCTGTTGACGATCGGCGCTGCGTTGGCGAGAATCGTCGCGAACACTGCGGAGAATCGCGGCTGGCCGGCGAGCCGCGACAGCGCCGGATCTCCTGACACCGATTGGGTCATGCCGAGCGCGCCGAATTGCTCAAGGGCGGCGATGGCGTCCGACGAATCACCGATCGCCGTTGCCAGTCGCGCGCGCTGCCAGAGGTACGCCGGCTGCGTAGGCCACGCCAGCGTTGCGCCGACAAGTCGCTTGTGCGCACCGGTCGTGTCTCCCCCCCGCAGGGCGATGCTCGCCTCGCGGAAGAGTCGACGCGCGGCCGCGGCCGAGTCGGCCGCATTCCCCACGGCCTGGCCGTGGGCGGGCTCAGCACACTGCAGCGCCGCGAGTAGCGCGGCGCCCATCTTTGTGGGTACGCTGGCAGAGCGCGTTCGCTTCGTCAGGGTCACCGTTTTCTCACACATGTGGCTGCCGCTGGCGCTGGCCGGCACAAGTGCATGGCTATAGCGTTGGCGCACCGCGCGCGGGCCTTCTGCCGATTCATCAAGGGGACTGACATGGAAATGACCACGAATTCGCTCAGCTGGTTCGAGATACCCGCCGTCAACTTTGCCCGCGCCAAAGCGTTCTACAGCGCCATCTTCGACTTCGAGATGCCGGAGATGCCGATGGGCCCGACGACGATGGGCTTCTTTCTGCACGACCGGGAGAAGGGTATCGGGGGCGCGATCGTCGTCGGTGACGGCACGCTCCCGGCAACGAATGGCACGCTAGTCTATCTCGCGGCGGGACGGGACCTGTCCACGGTTCTCTCACGCATCGAACCGGCGGGGGGCGAAATCCTGGTGCCGAAGACTCCGATCGCGCCGGAGATTGGGTACTTCGCGACCTTCCGCGACTCCGAGGGAAACCGAGTGGGATTGCATTCGATGGAATAGCAACTGTTCATGTGCCGAATGCAGAGCGGGGCCGCCACGATTGTCGTGGCGGCCCCGCTTGCATGTCAGCATAGCGCGCAGCTGCTATGCGTGCGACGCCCAGATCAGCTCACCGGGCACTGCCGGCACGCACGGCTGGAACGGTCCCGGCGATTCGACATAGCGCATCGCCTTGGTGTATCCGATCTCCGACGTGAAGAAGCCGAGCATCGTCAGCTCCTTCATCATGCGGAAGTAGTGCTGCGGCTGCTCCTTCCGCACCTTCTGGAAGTCGAACTGCGCCTTGTCGAGCGTGGTGAGCAGGGCAGTGCGCTGGGCCGGCGTGGCGGCCATGAATCCGGCACCACCGTTCGCCGTCTTGCTCGCCGCATCCAGCGCCGTCATGCCATCGCGAAAGATCTTCTGGTCTTCCGGCGAATACGTGTCGGTGACCATGAGGGCGATGAACGCGCCGGTCTTTGCTGCCTTGGCGCCTGGAGACTTGGCCGTGTCCGGCAGAATCGTGTCGGCCACCTCATCAAGGAACGCGATGTCCTCAGTGGAGAACGACCCCGCCCCTGTCGCGGCAACGGCACCGCGTTCGGCCTTGCCGCAGGCGGCCAG
>JANNVN010000387.1:0-5002 GCA_031414435.1 Gemmatimonadaceae bacterium | reverse complement strand
CACGATGCCGAGTGTTCCCTCGGAGCCGAGGAAGAGCCGCGTGAGGTCGTAGCCAGCGGATGACTTGCGCGCTCGACTGCCGGTGCGGATCACCGTGCCGTCTGCCATCACCACCGTGAGCGACAGTGTGTTCTCGCGCATGGTGCCGTAGCGCACCGACGTGGTGCCTGACGCGCCGGTCGCGATCATGCCGCCGATCGTGGCATCGGCACCGGGGTCGACGAAGAAGGTGGCACCAGTCGGCGCGAGTGCGCGAACGAGCTGGGTGCGCGTCACGCCTGCCTGGACGCTGACGTCGAGATCCTCGACACTCACGCGCAGAACCCGGTCCATTCGCGAGAGGTCGAGCGACACGCCACCTTCGACCGCGCTGACATGGCCTTCGAGCGAACTGCCGGCGCCGTACGCGATGACCGGCACGTCGCGGGTGGCACAGCCCCGCACGATCGCGCTGACTTCGTCGGTGGTCAGAGGATAGACCACCACATCCGGAGGGGCCGGCGGCAGGTGCGTTTCGCCGCGGCCATGCTGCTCCAGCTCCGAGGCCACGCGCGTGAGGCGGTCGCCGACGATCGTGTGCAGGAACGCGACGAGTTCCTCGACATCGCGGACGCGCGAGTGTGTGGATGGCGTGATGATGAGACTCACTCTGAGTGACCCCTGGGTTGGCGCCGAATTGCGTCTGCCCGTGAATGCCGCACGATACAACGTGGTGCCCGTAAACGGCGGGGCTCGCTGGGGCCGGCTCGCTTGGCGCGGCCCGCTGGGGCCGGAGTTCCGCATTTCGCGGCCGCGGGCGAGCACGTGAAATGTCGAGGTCGCTTGCTGCGCCCTGTGTCTTCCGATCACGTTCTTCGGCCGGATGCCCTGCTCAGCAAGTCGCTGCGCACCAGACGTCCGAGCCGCAGACTATTCCTCTCCCGAACCGATTCAGACTTCGCCATGGCATCTGCGCGAGCCATTCACCCGGATTTTCGTGCGCTGCTCGATCGCAAGGAACCAGAACTGATTGAGCTGTTCTGCGACCTGCGATCCTTCATGCTCGAGTTGCACCCGGCCGCGAATGAACTGCTCTATCACACACACGCGCTGACGGCCATCTTCACGCTGTCAGAGAAACTGGGGGACGCCTACTGCATGCTCCCGATCTACACCAATCACGTCAATCTCGGATTCAACAAGGGCACGCGCTTGCCCGACCCGCATCATCTGCTGCAGGGAACGGGCAATCTGATGCGACATGTCCCGGTCACCAAACCGTCCGACTACCGGAACCCGAAGGTGAAGGCGCTGGTGAAGGCCGCCATCCAGTTCGCGACAGCAGACATGGATGTGCCTTCACGGTCCGTTGGAAAGACCATCTCGAAGATCACGAAGCGCTGACGGCGTCTCGGACTGATGCCGGCAGGCGCGATGGCCTGACAACACCGTTGGCGCGCAGCAGACTGTCGCCAGATGGGAGGCTGTCATGACGCGATCGTGACGAGACCGACGTCCGCCAGATCGCAAGCAGCACTATTTCGCCACGACGCTCACGCGGTGCCACGCGTTGTTGAGATACCCCTTCACATTCCACACGTCGCGCAACTCCCCCGGTTGCGTTGCTCCACGTTCGTCGAACGCACGAACCATCAGTGTGTGGCGTCCCTCGGGCAGCACGACGGTCGCCTGCCACCGCGTCCATGTCCAGCGATCGCGCACTGCGTCAAGCGTCGCCGGCTGCCAGTGCGCGCCACCATCTGCCGAGCATTCTACGGTCGTGATGGCGCACGCCTCGGTTCCGATTGCCCAGCCGCGGAGCAGCACCGGTCCGGCCGCGACACTCTGTTCCGGTGACGGGTCGAGTATCACCGAGTTCAGGGTGATCGCGCTCAGGGCAACACCGTCAGTCACATCGCCGGGTTGTGCGACAACCGGCTCACGCTGCACACGATAGGCGTGGGTCTGGAAATAGTTCGACGATGGCTCGGCCGCCGCCGTGATGCGACCAAGCCACTTCACACTGCGGGCGCCAATCCATCCGGGCACCAGACTTCGCACGGGAAACCCATGCGTCGGTGACAATGGCTGTCCGTTGAGTTCGAAGGCCAGCAGCACATCGGGCTCCAGTGCTTTCTCGCGCGTGATGGATCCGCCGAAGCCAGAGCGCCGACCGCGTCGCTCCACGGCATCCATTCCGCTGAACTCGATGTGGTGCGCATCCGGCGACAGACCGCTCGCCAGCAGCACATCGCGCAGCGAGACGCCTGACCAACGTCCCGTGCTCGCCGGCTCCGGCCCCCATGGCAGCTCTCTTGGCAGTGGCGCGACCGCGAGCAACTCATCGCGCCGCAGCCCGGCGCAGAGCAGCGTCGAGACGACCTCTCGCCGCGGAAGCTGTTGGAGCTGGGCGAACGACAGTGACTGGGGGCGCGCGACCATCCCGTCGACAATCAGCCGCCAATCGGCCACGTCAATGGTCGGCGGCGTGGCATGGCTGCGCGTGAAGAAGCGCTCGACAGGGGTCACCTCACCATCTGCCAGCCCCGCGCCCCGCGCGCCGGAGTTGAGGCCGTCGGTTCCGTGGTACAGCCGATCGGCAGCGGTAGTCATGCAGGTAGTGGAGGGGAGAGCAGAATCGCCGCCATACAAGATAGTCGGCCTTCAATCCGCTCGTTCCTGTCGGCGTTCCGCCGCAGGCCCGTCACGAGTACTCCGTGCCTTCCGCCGCTTGTCGGTTCCGTGGATCGCCGGGACTTTCCTCTCCCGGTACACACTGGCATCTTCGACGGCATGACGCCTCCTCGTGTGATCGCCGTTGGGCTCCGCGCCGGGTTGTTTCGCCGGCTGACCAGCATGCGCGCGGCCGCATGCACACTCTCGTTCGCCACGCTGCTGCTGGCGATGCTTGCACTACCTCTCGCGGCGCAGAAGCGCGAGGGCTCCGATCCGCGCGAAGTCGAAGCAGTGAAAGCCACCGTGGTGGCCATGTGGGCGGCAATCGAGGCGGGCGATGCCGCGTCGTATGCGACCTACGTACACCCAACGTTCACTCAGTTCGGCGAAAACGATACGTATCTGGCGGAGGGGAAGGCCGAAGAAGTTCGTGGCATCGCGAGTTACCTGCTCCGCGCGAAGCAGGTGCACACGGTGATGCACCAACCCGACGTCACGGTGCGTGGCACCGTCGCGTGGGTGACGTACTACTGGACCGATGAAGGGTTCAGCGACGGCAAACGATTCACCAGTCGCGGCAAGTCAACACGGATCTTCGTGAAGGAAGGGAATCGCTGGCTGTGCATTCACGGACACTACACCGCGGTGCCGTAACCCATGGCCACTACCTCGCCGCTGAAAGGCAGAAGTGCCGCAGTGATCGCCGCTGCTGTGATGATGTGTGCCTTGTCGCCGGCCGCAGCACAACGCGGGCCATCAGCATCGCAGCGGATCACGGCGCTGCTCGATACCGTGACACACGGCATGCGCGCGCCCAGTTTCGATTTCGACTTCTCCGACACCGCACGCCGACACCTTCCGGATCCGTCCCGGCGCGCGTGGGAGAGCGACGCCAGTCGATGGGCGTGGGTCGCGCAGCAGGTTCGCTCCATCCCGACGGCGGCGCTCTCGACGGAAGAACGATTGACGGTGCAGCTGCTCGCCTGGGAAGCGCGGGCGAACCGCCAGAAAGCGCCGTTCTGGTGGGTCGACTTCTCGACGATCACGCCGTATTCGTCGCCGCTCGGTGGCATCGCCCGGGGATTCAGCGCCCGCCCACTTCGCCTTTCGTCCGATACGACGGTCTATCTGCAACTGCTGCGCGAAGTCGCACCGATGATCGACTCGATCCGGACGGGGCTGGAGCTGCGCGCAGCGCGCGGCATTCGATTGTCGAAGCAGGCGTTGCCGGCCCGCGTGGCCGAGGTGGCGCAGATCGAGGGCGAGATGGCGGCCATTCGTTCTGCCGCCGGGTGAACCTGTTCTCGGTCGGCGTTCCACGCACAACTCGCGAAGGATCCACGATTCATCGCGAAGACGCCCGAGGAGTTCGGCGAGCGGCTGATGAGTTACGCCACTCGGCTCTGGCCACTGATCCCGCGTGCATTCGGCACGTTGCCGAGGGCGGGAGGTGACGTGCGACGCCTGCCACCAGAGCTCGAGCCGGCGATGACCTTCGGCTACTACCAGGTGCCCACCGCACGCGATTCGGTCGGACACTATTTCTACAATGGCACGCAACTCGAGGAACGCTCGCTGCTCACCGTCGCGCCGCTGATCGCGCATGAGCTGTGGCCGGGCCATCATTTCCAGGTGAACCTCAGCCGCGAGAATCCCGCGCTGCCGCCGTTCCGGCGCGATCGCTACTACACCGCGTTCGGCGAAGGGTGGGGCGACTATGCCAGCATCGTCGCCGGTGAACTCGGCCTCTATGACGATCCGTACGATCGCTACGGGCGCCTCGCGATGGACATGTTCATTGCGTGCCGGTTGGTTGTCGACACCGGCATGAATGGGCTCGGGTGGTCACGTGAGCGGGCGATGGCGTACATGCGGGAGCATGTGCTCGAATCGGAGACGCAGATCCGCAGCGAGTCGCTGCGCTACAGCACCGACCTGCCGGGCCAGGCGCTGGCGTACAAGATGGGCAGTCGGGAGTTCTTGCAGCTTCGAGCCGGGGCCGAGCGGGTACTCGGTGCGCGGTTCGAGTTGCCGGCGTATCACGACATGCTGATCGGGAGTGGGAGTCTGCCGATGACGGTGGTGCGGGCGCGGGTGGCGGCGTGGGTGCAGCGGCTGATGGGGGCGAAGTAGATCGCAGAGCGGTGGGTGTCCGTCCCCATGGTCTCAGGTGTCCGTCCCCATGGTCTCACGAACTCCGTCCCCACGAGCTCAAGAACTCCGTCCCCATGAGCTCACGAACTCCGTCCAGGCCGACGATGCTCATCTTTCCGCTCAACACGTTGAACAGTTGCGGCACCTCGTCGAGGCTGGAGAGACGCAAGATGCGACCGACCTTGGTCACCCG
>JANNVN010000386.1:0-4240 GCA_031414435.1 Gemmatimonadaceae bacterium | reverse complement strand
GCCGGTGTACACTTCGGCCACCAGACGCGCCGCTGGAACCCGAAGATGCGCAAGTTCATCTTCGCCGAACGCAATGGCATTCACATCATCGACCTGCAGAAGACGCTCAAGCAGCTCGAACTCGCGCAGAAGCTGGCCCGCGAAGTCGTGCTTCGTGGTGAGCAGGTGCTGTTCGTCTGTACCAAGCAGCAGCTCCAGGCGATCGTCGGTCAGGAAGCAGAGCGCTGTGGCGCCATGTTCATCACGGAGCGGTGGCTGGGCGGCTTGCTGACCAACTTCGGTACGGTCAAGAAGCAGCTCAAGAAGCTGAAGGAACTCGAGGCCGGCAGCGAAGAAGGCGGCGGGTTCTCGAACTACACGAAGAAAGAACAGCTGATGATGCGTCGTCAGCGCGACAAGCTCTCGAAGAACCTGTCGGGCATCGCGAGCATGACGCGGCTGCCGGGCCTGATGTTCGTCGTCGATGCCAAGAAGGAAAACATCGCTGTCAGCGAAGCCAACAAGTTGGGTATTCCGATCATTGCGATTGCCGACACCAATGCCGACCCGGATCTGCTCACGGTCCCGGTGGCTGGCAACGATGACGCCATTCGCTCCGTCGAGCTGATCGCCGGCGCCATTGCCGACGTCATTCTCGAAGCGCGGCGGGAAGCACCGACCCGCGTGGCCGAGGAAGAGTCGGAAGAGAGCACGTACAGCTCGGACCGTGGTATGGAGTCCGCCGGTCGTGGGGATGATCGCGGGCGTCGTGGCGGTGGTCAGGGTGGCGGGGCGGCTGGAGGGCAGGGCGCCGGTGGCGCTGGTGCCCAGGCGGGTCAGCGCCGCAGGCGTCGGGCGAAGCCGGAAGCGATTCAGGCACGGCTGCGTGGCCCGGATGCGGCCGCCGCTGTCGAATCCACCGACGACGCGTCCTGACCGGCTGGCATGTGCGACGAGCGCGGCTACCCGCGCTCCTGCGTTAGGAGTATGCTTCCCAACGCCGCCGGCTTCCAGCCGGCGGCGTTTCCACAATCCCGATTTCTCCGGTCTTTCGACCATGACGACGATGAACTTTACGGCCAAGGACGTTCAGGAGCTGCGGCAGCGCACTGGCGCCGGCATGATGGACTGCAAGAAGGCGTTGACCGAGTCGAATGGCGACCTCAATGCGGCGATCGAGTATCTCCGGACCAAGGGCATCGCGAAGGCCGAGTCGCGTTCGGGCCGCACGACCAGCGAAGGGATGATCGGCAGCGCGGTGTCGGCCGATGCAACCATCGGCGTGATCGCGGAAGTCAATTGCGAGACGGACTTCGTGGCCCGCACCGATGACTTCAAGGCGCTCGTGGACGTGGTGCTTGCGCATGCAATGCTCACGCCGACAGCCGACGTCGAGACGCTGCTCGCGGCGCCAGTGGCCGCTGAAGGTGGCAAGTCGCTCGACGTGGTGGTGAAAGAGCGATCAGCGAAGCTCGGCGAAGTGGTCAACGTGCGACGCGTGGTGCGGTACGCCACGACGGCCGGCGCGGTCGGCATGTACGCGCATCACAACGCCAAGGTGGGTGTGCTGGTCGAAGCGTCGCTCGGCAACACCAGCGTGGCGGCCACGGAGCCGGTTCAGGCGATGCTGCGCGCGATTGCGGAGCACGCCGCCGCGATGAATCCGCTCGCGTTGGACCGCACCGGAATTGCGCCGGAACTGGTTGAGAAGGAGCGGCGTATCGCCGAGGATCAGGCGCGGCAGAGTGGCAAGCCGGAAGCGATGATCGACAAGATCGCGGCAGGCAAGCTCGAGGCGTTCTTCAAGGACATGTCGCTGGTGTCGCAGCCATGGGTGCGTGACCCGAAGAAGACAATCAACGACCTGATCGCGGAAACGGCCAAGACCTCGGGTACGCAGATCGCCGTGACGCGATTCCTGCGCTACGCGCTTGGCGACGCGTGAGCGATAGCGTGAGTCCAACGGCTGCCGTCGGCCGGAACGACGGGCCGGCGATCGCAGCGCAAGCCAGCGATGGCGGCCTGCGGTACCCGCGTGTGCTGCTCAAGCTGTCGGGCGAGGCGCTGGCCGGCGACAAGGGATTTGGATTCGACTTCGACCGGCTGTCGTTCTTCTGCGAACAGATCAAGGAAGTCGTCGATCTGGGGGCCCGCGTCGGACTGGTGATTGGCGGCGGCAACATCGTGCGCGGCGCACAGCTCGCCAAGATGGGCATGGACCGCGTCGGCGCCGACTACATGGGTATGTTGGGCACGGTGATCAACGCGCTGGCGTTGCAGGACCAGTTGGAGAAGCGCGGGGTCGACACGCGCGTCATGACGGCGATCCGGATGGAGGAACTGGCGGAGCCGTACATTCGACGCCGGGCGATGCGACACCTCGAGCAGGGGCGCCTGGTCCTCTTCGCCGCCGGCACGGGGAATCCGTACTTCTCGACGGACACGGCAGCCGTGCTGCGCGGCATCCAGATGAAGGCAGACGTGATCATCAAGGCGACCAGCGTCGATGGCGTGTATTCCGCGGACCCGAAAAAGGATCCGAATGCTGTCAAGTACGACACTGTCAGTTTCCGCGACGTGATGCTCGGCGAACTCGGGGTGATGGATCAGACAGCCATCACGCTGTGCAAGGAGAATTCGCTGCCGCTGATCGTTCTCAACACTCACACTCCTGGTGCCATCGCCCGCGCAGTGCGTGGTGAGCGCATCGGAACCTTCGTCTCATGATCCCTGATATTCTGAAGGCCGCCAAGGCTGGCATGGAGAAGGGCATCGAGAACGCCAAGCGCGAATTCTCGACCGTGCGGACGGGCAAGGCATCGCCGAACATGCTGGATACCATCCAGGTGGAGGCATACGGTTCGTGGGTGCCCCTCAACCAGGTCGCGTCGATCTCGGCGCCGGAAGCCCGCACACTGCTCGTGACGCCGTTTGACAAGGGCCAGGCCAAGGCCATCGAGAAGGCCATCCGCGAATCGGATCTCGGTCTCGATCCTGCGCATCAGGGGAACGTGATTCGCGTGCCGTTGCCCTCGATGAACGAGCAGCGACGCAAGGAGCTGGTGAAGATTCTGTACACGCTGGCAGAAGACGGCCGCGTGGTGATTCGGCACGCGCGCACGGACGCTCGCGACAAGCTGAAGAAGCTGAAGAGCGTCTCCGAGGACGAAGTCAAGCACGCCGAGAAGGAGCTGCAGAAGCTTCACGACGACTTCATCGCCAGGATCGAATCGTCGGTCAAGGCGAAGGAAGCCGAGATCATGGAAGTCTGAGACGCCGCAGTGGCCTCGACGTCGACAGTCTCCACTCCCGACCTGCTTGAGCAGGTGCGGCTGGCGGGAACGCCACCGCGACACGTTGCCATCATCATGGATGGCAACGGTCGCTGGGCGCGGAAGCATTTCATGCCGCGCCCCCTCGGACACCGCGAAGGCATGAAAGCGGTGCGTGAGGTGGTGCACGGGTCGATCGAAGCCGGTGTCGAACACTTGTCGCTGTTTGCGTTCTCGCAGGAGAACTGGCAACGCCCGACCACCGAAGTTTCGGCGCTGATGTCCCTGCTCGAGGACTACATCGCGAAAGAGGTGGCGGAGCTGTCGGAGCGCGGTGTCCGGGTCCGCATTCTCGGCGAGCGCGAACGGCTCACCGACGGCGCGCGCCATGCGGTGGATCTGGTGGAGCGTACCACCGCACACAACGATACGCTGCATCTGAACATCTTCATCTCCTACGGCAGCCGCACGGAGCTCGTGCAGGCGGCCCAGTCGCTGGCGCGCGATGTGGCGCAAGGCCTGATCGCCCCCTCGGACATCGATGAGGACGCCATCAGTGGTCGCTTGATGACGGCCGGAATGCCGGATCCTGATCTGCTCATCCGGACGTCAGGCGAACAGCGTGTGTCGAACTTCCTGCTCTGGCAGCTGGCGTACACCGAGTTCTACATCTCCGGCGTGCTCTGGCCGGATTTTGGCCGCCGCGATCTGTTTGCAGCGATTCTCGACTACAAGCGGCGCGAGCGGCGATACGGAAAGGTTTCCGTCTGACCGCAGGCATGTCGGAGCTCGCCAAGCGTGTCGTCGTCGCGCTGATCATTGCCCCCATTGCGATCGCTGCTGCCTGGTTCGGCGATGCGGCACTGGCAACGCTGCTGAGCGTTGTCTCCGGGATCGCGGCGTGGGAACTCTGCCGCATAGCGCGTGGGAAGGGGATCGAGACGCTGGATGGTCTCACGATCGCCGCCGCTGCCGCCGCTCCGCTGCTG
>JANNVN010000385.1:0-2500 GCA_031414435.1 Gemmatimonadaceae bacterium | reverse complement strand
ATGCGGTTGGGTGACGTCCGCTAGGGTGCCGCCGCCAACTCGCCGGCAGTCAGCTCCCGAACGCCGACCTTCGCATCCGACAGCGCCAGTTCGCCCTTGTCGACCTTCGCAAGGAACGATCGCTGCGCCACGTAGTCCTTGTTCACCACGCCCGCCTTGCTCTGCAGCATGCGCCACGCCTTCCGGCGTTCCACGGCGAAGAGCACCATCTGGCGTGTGACTGCATAGTACTTGAACGTGCCTTCGGTCTCGACCTTGATGTAACACCCGAAGTTCGGAACATAGCTTCGATGTGTTTCGTCGAAGACGCGCCGGTGGATCACATCATCCTGCGTGACGAAGTACAGCATGTCGTCAAGCGGAACGAGTGCTGCCGCTGCTTCCGCGGTGATGGCCTTGAGGTGCTTGCGGAAGCGGCCTTCCGTCAGCGCCCAGTGGCCCACGCCAAAGGTGTACGCTTCGCCGGTGCTGGCATACTTCGTGTGCCACCAGTCGCGATCCACACTCGGATTGCCTTTCAGGTCGAACGCCTCCTGCGCTGTTTCTCCGCGCCGCGGATTGAACACGAATTCCGGCATCCCGCGGGCGTCCCGCACCATCTTCGCCTGGTCAGCACTCATGTTGTCGCCAACGCCATGCTCCGGCTGGCAGGTGGTATAGCTCTGGAAGAAAGCCGTCCCGCGATACTCCAGGCCATCGATCAGCGCCTTGTACAGCTTTGCGGCGTTCGCCATCGACACTTGCGCAACGAACGGTGAGCCGTGCCCACTGGTGAACGCTTCGGCCACGTTCTTCTTCTCGATCAGCTTGCCCTGCGACGCCACGCCGAACTGGTTCATGTCGTAGCCACCGAGCATCGTGGACGAGTCGGAGTTCTGCCCGCCGGTGTTGGAGTACACCTGCGTGTCGAGCATGATCATCTTCACGTTCGGGCGATTCTGAAGAATCACCTTCGACACGTTCTGGAAGCCGATGTCGCCCAATGCGCCATCGCCGCCCACTACCCAGACCTTCGGCAGTTCACGAATCTCCTGCTCGGTCATCAACGCATCATCGAGATGCGTGAGTGTGAAGTAGTCAGCCTCGGTCAGCACCTGCTCGCTCCGGTCGAGCAGGGCATCGGCCATACGCTCCGGCGCCACGGAGCGGTGTGCGTGCTCGACGATCACCGATTCGGCCATCAGCCACGAGATCGTGGCACCATCCTGGAAGAGCGAGTTCATCCACGGATACGGATGCGGATTGGCCGGCGGTGTCGATCCATACACCGTATTGCAGCCTGTGCTCGCACCCATCATCATCACCGACATGCCGTTTGCCCGTCGCCCGTCGATGGACTGCAGCTCCTTGTGATTGAACGCATCCTGCCGCAGCACCGCGGCCAGCCCGCCGGCGATCTGGTCATCCGTCAGTGCGCCGTGCACCGCCTCGTACTGGGCAATGCGCACTGCGGTGTCCGCATCGTTTTCGCCACCAAGACCCATGATGACGTGCGCGAACGCTTTGCGGAGCAGCTCGTACTCCGCCGTGCTGCGCGCCTTGAGGTCCGCGAGCCTGGTGGCGCCGTCGGCATCGAGTCGGCCCGCCTTGGCGGTCAGTCGGTCAGCCTTCCGGTGATAGAGCGGCCGCATGTAGGCCTCGGTCACGCTCGCGACCGACCGTAGAATGCTCTTCTCGCCACAGCCGGCGCAGGCCCCGTCGCCAGAGACCAGCGCCTCGTAGTTGCGCCGGACCATCAGATGGTTGCGCAGCGTGGCGTCACGCGACGTTGTGATGTCGTCGTCGTTGTGCAGACCGAGGTACTTCTGCGGTGTATCGGGCAGCAGCCGCGAGAACACCTGTGCGGTGGTCAGGTCGGCATTCAGTCCCTCGGTCTCACGCGTCATGCGGAGCGCATCGTGGTCGCCGCACACCTGCACGCACTCGCCGCACCCCTTGCAGAGATCGGACACGAAGATCGAGAACAGCCCGCCGGAGCCGGGCGACTTCGTCTCGATCGTGCGGAAGATCGCTGGGACATTGCTGTACGACAGCGGCAGCTTGTCGATGATGCCGGTGAACTGCGAGAGCCCTGCCGCAGAGACCGTCGCCAGTGCGCTCACCTCGTCGCGGATGATGTCCTTGAAGGGCAGGTTGGTCTTCCCCTTCACGGACTCGTTCATCCGGATGCGGGCCCGCTCCTCGACACCGCCGAGCGCTTCGAACAGCAGGCGGCGGTCGGTGGCATCGACCACGTAGTTGATCACCGCCGTGCGCAACACCGTCCCGACTTCCTGTGCAGTGTTCGGCAGCGCCGTGTCGGGGCAGGCCGCGATGCACTCCATGCACTGCGTGCAATTCTCGGCGATGTAGACCGGCGTCTCGCGGCGGGCGACGTACTTGGATTGCGTGGCACCGGTGCCCGATCCCATGTGGCCCACCGACGCCAGCGCGCGGGCGGGCTGGTGGTAGCCAAGCCCGGCGCGGAACTCGGAGTCGAACTTCGCGACCGTCTGCAGCG
>JANNVN010000384.1:0-6915 GCA_031414435.1 Gemmatimonadaceae bacterium | reverse complement strand
TCATCGGCTGTCACAAAGGCAGCGATCGACCGTGCGATGTATCCGTAGATCGCAGGCGTACGGTGCCACCACCAGCCGACCAGATTGCCGGAGAGTCGCAGATAACCGAGAAACAGCGCACGCCAGATGCGATTGCGCGGCAGGAAAAAATCGAGCGATCCAAGCGTCCCGCCCGGGCGCAGCACACGCGAACATTCACGCACGGCCGCGTCCAGATCGGGGACGTTCCGGAAGCCGTACCCCGCCGTAACGACGTCGAGGCTCGATGTCTCGACGGGCAGTGCCGACAGTTCGCCTAGCTGAAACGTGACACGGTCGGCCGCCTGCGCCTTTGCGCGTGCGGCAGCGATGGCGAGCATTTCCGATGAGGGATCGATACCGATGACGTGAAGTTCGGGCAGCACTGCAGCCAGCGAGAAGCCGAGATCGCCGGTGCCGCAGGCAACGTCCAGTGCGCGGCGCGAACCCGCGCATCGATCCATCACGGCGCTGATGAGCTCCGCCTTCCAGGTCGAATCCATCCCGAACGAAAAGAGCCGTGTGAAGGCATCGTAGCGCGGGGCGATGACATCGAACATCGGCGTGACGACGTCCTGCTTGCGTGACGCGTCTGCAAGTGCCGCCTCGAGGTCCTGCCCTCGAAAGCGTGCGAGGGGGTCGTTCGTGTGGTCAGTCACCATGGGGCGATGCTACCCCGCCGGCCCCGATGCGGCAACCGCTGCGCGCGATTTCGTCAGAATCCGATCGAGAGACGCCGACGCGCCAGTGCCACCGCAGGTGCGAGTGATGGCACGCGTTGTTGCGCGCGAGTCAGCGCGCGATCCGTGTCGCGATGCTTCAGCCCGACATACCCGAGGGCATCAATCAGCGAGCGTGTTCGTGCGGTATCGGCCACGGGATCGATCTGCCGCAGCGAGTCGAGCACGGCGGGCAGCGCGCGCCGCCGACTGCGCTCGATGAGAAGCCCCGCGAGTGCTGCCTCGCGAATTCGCGCGTCGCCGGCCGCAAGGGCCAGTGACAGCGCCTTGTCGCCATCGCCAGGGATCCTGCCCAGGACCTGCGCGGCGCTGGCGCGCAGTGGCGCGGGGCCGTCCCACAGGATGAGTTGCAATGGCTGCTGTGCACCCTTGGCTCCCTTTCCGGCCCTCGCCAGAAGGGTCAGGGCGGCTTGTGCCCTCAGGATCGCCGCAGCGCCATCGAGTTGGGGCGCGTCGCTCAGCTCACGCGCCAGGCTGCGACCGACGAGTGTGGCGGTGCGGCTGCCCGGTGTTTCGTCGAGTGCGATCAGCGCCGCCAGTGTGGCGCCTCGGACACGCGCATCCTCATCGCCCAGGTGCGAGCGAAGGGCGTGGATCGCCCGGCGTGCAGCAACGCCCGCGTTGGCAAGCGCGGCCGCTGCGCGCGCCCGGTCGCGTGCTTCGCCAACGCCTAGGCGCTCCTGAAATCTGCGGATGTTTTCGTCGCCAATCTGGACCAGCGCGATGCCGGCGTCGGCCGAGACAAGTGGGTCGTCATCCCGCCAGGCGCGCCACAAGGCAGGAGCGGCCTTTTTCGCCGCCTTGCCTCCGTGCCCGATCGCACGGATCGCCGTGCGCCTCACGGCGACATCGGGATCTCCGATGAGGGGGGTCAGGTAGAGAATCGTGGCGCTGGTGACGTCGGCGAACTGGACCAATGCCTCCAGCGCAGCCTGGCGCACGATCGGCTGGGGATTGCGCAGGTCATCTCGCCAGTCGGCTTCGGGCCGGCCTGCTACAAGGGGGGCTCGATCCTGCGCCGTGGCACGGGTGGCTGTGGCGAGCGCGAGCATGAGGCAAGTGAAGGGCGCGATGTGGCGCATTGGGAGGAGTGTCGGACGCTCGATGCAGATGGCACATTCCTCCGCATGATCGACTTCGCCGAGCCGCCGCGACTCACCAACCGGTGGTTTGTGCCGGACGCGGTACCAGATCGCGTCGTCTCCCGTCCGGCTGCTGGCGGCCGGTGGCGCGCCCCCGCAGGCGTGGCGGCAGTACTGCTGGCCGCCGCGGCACTGCTGGCGCAATTGCCGACCACGCGCCCGCGTGGCACGACGGTGTTCGCAGCAACGCGGGATCAGCGCGTGGCCGAGCGTTTTCTGGCGGAGGAAATCGGCAACACGCCAACCTTGCGCGGTGTGCGTGCGTCCATGGCTGCTGCGCAGGTCTATTGTCGCGATGCAGAGGGGAGCGGTCGAGACAGTCTTCTGGTCTGCCTCGGTGATGCGGTGCGGTTTGACGAGGCGTACACGCGCATGGCGTTCCGGTTCTTCAGTCGTGGCGACAGCGTCGTGCAGGTGGTGGTGTGCCCGGCGTTGATCGTGTCGAATCGCTTGATGCCGCCTGCACGGTTGCGTGCTGCGGCCAGACCGTCAGTGCGTGATGGATCGTGCTGGCGCAATCCTGCCGACCGTCAGCATACGGGATTCACGTACGCGGCTCTGCCCGAGGCAGGAAAGTTCACGACAGTGCCCGAGCCTGATGCGCCGCGGATGCGTGTCGAGTCAGCGCCGACGGCAGACACTGTGCGTGTGATCTGGTAGCGCTGTCAGGCGATCGTCAGCGCTGCAGCTGGCTCCCGGTTCGGCGCGCAAACCACGCCGCCAGCCCCTTGGCGCGTGATTCACCCGGTGTCTCACGAAAGAAGTCGACGGACGGACCAGCCTTTGCCGCCTCGCGCTCGCGCCGGAGCGCTGGTGCAATCACGCCTCGGGGGGACGATGCGCCCTGTGAGTTGTCCTGCGCTCTGTCCTGGGGGCCGCCGTGAGACGCGTGCTGGGATCCGTTCTGCGCGCCGTCCTGGGGGCCGCCACCGAATCCGTCGGGGCGTCCGTTGCGCGACCCGCCCACTGCGGGCGTCGACACTCCAGTGTGGACTTCGACTGCCGGCGTGATCGAGCGCTGGATCAGCGTGATGCGGATGCGGTCCGCGATGTCGGCTTTGGTGCCGTTGGTTGTAATGCTGAGCGACTTGGCGATCGCGATCAATTCATCCTTTCGCCAGGTGCCGGCGTCGAATGCACCGATCGAGATCGCGGAGGCTGGCGGACTGGTTTCGGCGCTCGGACGCATACCCGCAGGACGATCCGGCGGGTCGAAGCGTGACATCGTCCAGCGACGCTACTCGTCGTCCCGGATGACCCGCAGCCCCGGGGTCTCGAGATCGTCCATCTGCCCGGTGCGCACGGCCCACAGGTAGCCGGCAAGCGCCACACCGACGATCACGAGGGCCATCGGGACGACAATGTACAGCACACTCATCGTGGCTCCGCAGTGAAGGTTTTGCCGAACCAGCTGGCGAGGACGACGGTCAACGAGCTGGCGGGCATCAGGATTGCGGCAACCAGCGGTGTGACGTGGCCGGTCACCGCCAGACCGACGCCGACGGTGTTGTATGCAAATGCCCAGATGATGTTGCGACGAATCACCGCCATCGACCGACGTGCGCCCTGGTCGAGTGCCACCAGTGCGCCGAGCCCGTCGCGGGTCATCGCGACATCGGCGGTGGCAAGAGACGCTTCGGCGCCACCATGAACCCCGATGCCAACCGTCGCGGCGGCGATGGCTGCGGCGTCATTGACGCCATCGCCGACCATCGCGACGCAGGGCGGTGCCTTGCCGCCACCGGCGAGCGTGACGAGCTCGCGGACCTTCTCTGCCTTTTCTTCAGGGCTCGCCTCGCCGATGATTTCATCCGGCGCAAAGCCGAGCGAGGCGCCAACGCGCCGGCAGACCGCGTCGGCATCTCCGGAGAGGAGGATGGTCTTCCAGCCGCGTGCGCGGAGTGTGGCAAGCGACGCCGCGGCATCAGGTCGCACCGCGTCACCGAACGCCGCGCGGCCAACAACATTGCCATCGATCGCGATCAGCACGGGCGTATACGCGTCGTCTGTCGTGCTCTCCTGGGTCATCGCCTGCGGCAGCTGCAGCGCGAGGAAGCGGGGGGACCCCAGTGAGATATTCCGGCCATCCACGACGCCAGTGACGCCACCGCCGATCGTATGTGAGACACGCGTCGCTGTCGCACTCGGAACACCGGCCCACGCCCGCCGGAAGCCTGCGGCAATCGGATGTGTCGACGTCTCTTCGAGCGCCAGAATCAACGGGCGGATCGCGTCATCACCGCTCCACCTGACGAGCGTCGTTTCCCCGACCGTGAGCGTCCCGGTCTTGTCGAGCACGAGCCACCCAGGTCGGCTCAGCGACTCGAGTGCGTCGCCGCCCTTGACGAAGATGCCGGCGCGCGCTGCCCGTCCGACGGCCGCACTCATCGCAAGCGGAGTGGCCAGCGCGAGGGCGCATGGGCAGGTGGCGATCAGCAGCGCAATGGTATTGTCCCACGCGGCCGCCACATCGCGACGCAACCAGAGGAAGAACGTCGCCGCCGCCAGCGACAACACCACCAGTACCAGTCGGGATGCCAGACGATCGGCGAGCAGCACCACCGGCGCGCGGCGCCGGGCCCCTTCATCGACCTGCGCGAGGATCCGCGCCAGCCGGCTGTCCTCGCCAGACGCCGTGACGCGGATCTGTAGGGCGCCGGAGCGATTGAGTGTGCCGGCATAGACGGCGTCACCAGTCACCACGCGGACGTCGTCTGACTCGCCGGTGAGGACCGCACGGTTGATGCGACTCTCGCCTCCAGTCACCTCGCCATCCGCAGGGATCGTCTCGCCGGCATGCACTGCGATGGTGGCGCCGATCGCGAGAGAATCGGCGGGCACATCGCGCTGTGCACCATCCGTCGCAACCACGCGGGCGGTGGCCGGCGTCAGTGCAAACAGCTGCTCCGTGGCGTCGGTGGCGGCCCGCTGACCGCGTGCCTGCAGAAAGCGACCAACCAGCAGCAGGAACACCAGCAGGCAGACGCCGCCGAAGTAAATCGGACCGGTGCCTGTGATCGTGTTGATGGCGCCGCGCGTGGTGGCCGCGCCCAGCGCGAACGCAATCGGCACATCCATGTGCACGGTGCGCGCGCGCAGCGCCGCCCAGGCACTGGTGAAGAACACGCGGCCGGGCCAGACCAGTGTCGGAATAGTGAGCCCGAAACTGAGCCAGCGGAACAGCGTGAGGGAGCCGGCGTCCATCGTATTCAACTCGCCAGCGTAGATCGCCAGCGCGGCCAGCATGGCGTTGGTGGCGATCGCACCGGCGACACCAATGCGAATCAGCATGGCGCGGTCGTCGCGGCGTCGCATCGCCGCCCGCTCGCCACCGCGGTACGGGTGCGGGGTGTAGCCGAGCGCGTCGAGCGTACGCGCGATCTCCGACAAGGCAGCCGCGGAGGGGTCCCACGTCACCGACGCACGATTCTGTCGCACGTCGAGTTCCGCGCGTGCCACGCCGGTGACGAGCAATGGAACCCGCTCGATCAGCCAGACACACGACGCGCAGTGCACACCTTCGAGGGCCAGCTCGACGTGCGCCTGTCCGTCGCCATCGATCGTCACGTAACGCTGTTGAAATGCTTCGTGATCAAAATCGCTGAAGCCACGGCCAGACGGTTGCACCGCTGTGCCGCGTCGTTCGGAGAAGCGATGGTACGCGCCGAGCCCGTGTGCGTTGATGAGCGCGAAGGCGGTCGCGCAGGCACTGCAACAGAAGACCGGCCCGTTGGCATCGTCATGCCCGCCGGTTGGCAGGCCACAGTGCGTACAGCCGGCCGCCGTCGCACTCGCGACACTCTCCGGACCGACCAGGGTCGCCATCAGTGCGAGGCCTCGTGAACGTGCGTCGCGTTGGCGTCCAGTCGCATCGAGGGCATCAGCAAGTGTGACGCCAGCTGGCTGAGGCCAAGCACCAGGACGAGCGACGCGCTGGCCAGCGGCCAGCGAACGGATGCGAGCGGGCCAAACCGACGCACGCCGGCGGTCACCGCTGCAAGCATTGGCACCGTCCCAGCCCAGAAGACCGCCATCACGGCGACTCCTTGCAGCAGTGCACCGGTACCCATCGCGGTCGCGATGAACGCCCACAGCCAGCCGCAGGGCAGGAGCCCAGTCGTGAGGCCGATCGCGCCTGCGCGCAGGCGCGGATCCCAATCGGCGGTGTGGGCGAGTTGCCGTCCGAGTATGCCACCCCACCGCGCGGCGCTGCCGAACGCCCGCGTGTGCATCGCCGCACGCAGCTGGACGACGCCCCAGACGATCAGCGCCGCACTGGTTGCGAGTGCTGCGGTGCGTTGCACGTTCGCGATCAGTCCGGCGGTGTTCAGACCGGCGCCGAGCGCACCAGCCGCGGCACCAAGCGTAACGTATGCCAGCAGTCGACCACCGTGATACCACGCGCCTCGCTTCGCGGTGCCATTCGCCATGCAGGCGAAGGCGCTGCACATTGCGCCGCAATGCACTGAGCCAAGCAGGCTCGCAACGAGGACGCCGGCCAGCAGGCTCACTGCAATTCGGTCCGCAGCTTGGCGGTGAAGACATCCGCACCACGGACAGCTCGGACCCGAATCTCCCACAGTCCCGCGGCGGCCTCGGGGATCAACGTGCTGTACGCCTGCCCGGTCGACGTGAGGGTACGCCGGGTGATGGTGCCAGCGTGCGCCACCGCGAGTGCCTCCACCAGTACAGAGTCGACCTCGAGCGCTGTCCCGAGTGAGTCGACCAGTGCGATCTGCAGTGTGGCACCGCGGCCGCTGGCGCGCGTAAGAGTTGTCGCGGCATCCCATCCCAGCGCGCGATCACGCCGCGCCTGGGCCATCGTCGAGTCCCAGTTCACGGCGCGTGCATAGTAGTCCGGCTCGATGGCGTGATGGGGGTCGCTTCCCGCAACGCGCGCCATCCAGACACCGAACGCCATCTGGGAGACGAGCACGGCGACGATGATGATCGGCCACCGGCGGGCTTCGGGAATGGCCAGGTTCATCGAGCTTCCGTTGCAGTGCGTGAGGGGC
>JANNVN010000383.1:0-36321 GCA_031414435.1 Gemmatimonadaceae bacterium | reverse complement strand
TGCTTCGCCGTCCCGGACGAAGCGCCCCTCCAAGCACCACATCGCAATGCCGCCGCTCGCTGAACTGCATCCCGTCGTTGTTCATTTCGTCATCGCGCTTGGTGTCGTCGGCGTCGCACTGCGCATCGTGAGCCTCTTCCCGTTCGGGCAGTGGGCGAAACATGGTGCCACTGCGCTCCTCCTGATCGCTGCGGCGGCCAGCGTGATGGCGGTCAAGTCGGGCGATGAGGCACACGGCCCGGCCGAGCGTATTCCGGGCGCGCGCGAGGCCGTTCAGAAACACGAGCATGACGGCGAACGTGCGCGCAACATCCTTGGCGTGGTGGCGTTGCTCGAAGTCGGCGCGCTCCTCCTGCGGAAGAAGCCGTCGTTCGTCAAGGGGCTCATGGCCGCATCAGCCGTGGTTGGCCTCGTTGCCGCGTATCAGATCTACGAGACCGCTGAGCATGGCGGCGAGCTCGTTTACGAATACGCCGGTGGCGTTGGTACGCGCAGCGGCAAGGCCGAGGACGTGCAGCGCCTGCTGGTTGCCGGACTGTATCACGAGGCGCGCATCGCGCGTGACTCCGGCCGCTTCGAGGAAGCCGCACGTCTGACGGCGGAGCTCAAGCGCCAGCGCCCGAACGACCCGATGGTGTCGCTGCTCGCGATCGAATCACAACTGAAGGACACGAAGGATGCGGCCGGCGCGTTGGCCGCAGCGCGCACTGTGCAGGGCCCCGCCGATCAGGCGATGTTCGCCACCCGCCGCGGCACACTGATGGCCGACGCGTATGTCGCGCTGGACCAGCGCGACTCGGCGCGGTTGCTGCTGGTCGAGCTGCTCGCCAAGTACCCGCAGTCACGCGCAGCAAAAGCCGCGCTGGAAAAGCTGAAGTAGCGACACGCGCCGTGCTGGTGGCGAGGGAATGGCTGCCGTAGTGACCTACAGCGCGTCGCTGGCGACGAAATGCTGAAGCAGCGACCTGCAGCCTCACGGTGGCGCTGGTAAAGCGGAAGTAGCAAAGCGCAGCCTGACGGTGCTCGTCCGCTTGCTGACATGCAGTACGCGAATCGTCGGAATGACCCACGGCGAAACGTTCAGCGCCAGAACGCCGGCGCCAACCTGCAGTGACGGTCGATAGGTGCGAGACAGGAAGGCACCGCCGGCAGCGCGGTAGTTTCTGGCCGCCGGTGACACGGAGCCGCTGTGGAAGAATCCGTGCTGCAGCACCCCGGAGATCCGCCAGCGGGGGCCGAGCCCCTGCGACACCAGCAGGTCATGCTGCAAGGTGCGCAAGCCAACCGAGGCCGGCTGCGGTATCAGCGGGCTGACGCGGAGGGCCGGACCAGCGAGATCGAGCGTCGTGTTCTCGAATGCGAACTCGTTCGCGACGACGGTCCGGTACAGCCCGCGCTTCCAGACCGGCACACCGAGGCGCAGTGCCTGTCGCGACGTCGACGCCCGGCGCGAGCTGTTCCCACGCGCGTTCGCGTCACTCACATCGGTGGCAGGCAGAAATTCACCGGTGGCGGTGAGCCGCCAGCTTGACGGCGGTGTGACGATCTGCAGTCGGCTGATGGGCAGTGGTTGTGCGATGGCCATCGAATCGACGACACCGAACGTCGTTGCGGCGGCGATCAGCAGACCGCGGGAGAGGTGGAGTCGGCTCATTCGTCGAATGATCCGCGTCGGGGCGCCGAGCTGCCAGACGGCCGCGCATGATGTGACACGCGCACGCCATTTCAGTCGGCCGTCGTACGATCACGAGGGCGCGGTGCGAGACGCTGGCGCGCTTTCGACACCCGCGTCACCGCATCCGAGGCAACCACATGCCCATCATTGCCCCGAAGACACCGACAGCCATTGCGCACGTCAGCAGGCCAAGGGTCACGGCGACCACGATCGGTCCGCGCCCAGTCGCCCGCTCCTGCCCCCACAGATACCCTTCCAGTACCAGCAGCGGCAGCAGGGATTCGGCGAAGGTCAGAAAGGTCAGGAAGGGCCCCGTGAACGAATCCGGATCGAACCCCACCGGCCGCTGAAAGACGAGCAGCGTGAGCATCAGGCCGACGCGGAAGAACCAGACGCCACTGGCAACGAGAAAGAGTCGGAGGGCCCACTTGCGGTGCGCGCTGAAGTTCCGCGCCCGTGCCGCCCGCCACGCCAGGACCCCGAAGAGCACGATCAGCGCGGCGTTGAGCGTCGAGCCGATGTGCTGTGCATTGTCGCCCACGGTGCCGCGGACCCAGACCAGATACAGCCCGCCGAACGATGCCAAGAGTGCAGCGGTGATGTACGATCGCCCGGTCAACCGATGAAGCCATGGCGCATGGCGCCGAATCTGCGGGACGAGCTGCATTGCGCCCGCCAGCATGATGAAGAGCGCGAGAGCAAGGTGGACGATGATGGTGGTGTTCCCCACGTGGTCGCCAGGCTCATATCCCTTCGGCATCACCGCGTCGAGCACCGTGATGTCGGCACGCATCGCCCCGCCGCCGTAAAGCACAGTGATGTAGAGAGCGAACAGCAACTGACCCACGACGGTCACTACGAACCAGAACCGGGCTGCGGCGTTCAGCCATTTGTCATCCCGCGCACGAACGGGTAGCGCCGCGTCCGATCCGCGCAGCGGCGGCGCTTGCAGAGCCGACTCGCGTCCGATCATGTGCGTATTGGCGGAATCCATTCGTTTCCTCAGTTGGCTGATGCCTGCCCCCGGCCTGGGCAACGCCGGCCCCCTGCCACGCATACTCGTGAAACCGGCGAGAGGCAGGCCCGTACGTCTGGCAGGACACACCTGCGACACGAGACGGCGACGACACAATGGTATGACGCGCGAAGGGCCCTGACCATGACCGCAAGGATCAGAATCTTGACTGCAGACGACCTGACGGAATCGCGCGATGCATGAACCGACGATCGCCGCTGGCTTTGCGCACGGGCTGCTGGAGTATGCTGTCGCAAACGGGGCCACGCGAGAGAACTTGCTTGCGGCGTCCGGGATCGGGGACGTCGAGCTGGACGATCATTTCAATCGGATCCCACTCGCGCGATACATCGCGCTGATGCGGCGCGCCGAGGTGCTCTGCAACGACCCGGCGATTGCCCTGCATTTCGGCGCATCGAGCAACTGCTCGGACCTCACGCTGGTCGCGATGATCGCAGGTTCGTGCGCGTCGGTGCAGATGGCATTCGACCTGATGAACCGATATGCGCGACTCTCACTCGATGTGGACGGGATCGATGGCCCCGATCATTTCCCGATCCGGCACACACGAGCGGGTGCCTTGCTGATCGACAATCGCCAGCACCATGGCCTCTTCCCGGAATTAACCGAGACCACGTTCGCTCGTTTTGCGACGAACATTCCGAAGGCCTTCGGCCGGACTGCGCTGCGCGCCGTCCATCTCAAGGCACCGGCACCAGCGTATCGAGCGGAATGCGAGGGCGTGTTCGGCGTACCGGTGACGTACCGCTGCCGGCAGAATGCCGTCCTGCTCGACCCCGCCGTGGTCTCCGCCCGCATGGCGACCGCGCCGCGCTATGTCCTCGGAGTGCTCACCGCGCGGGCCGACGAACTGCTGCAGGCGCTTGAGAATTCGCGGTCGACGCGTGGGCGCGTCGAAACGTTACTGATGCCACTGCTCCAGACGGGTGACGTGAGCATGGATCGTGTCGCACGCGATCTTGCAATGAGCCGGCCGACGCTCTATCGCAAACTGAAGGCGGAGCAGGTGACCTTCGAAGAGGTGCTCGACGCCCTTCGGCATCGCATGGCGTTGCACCACTTGTCGAACCGGATGGCGAGTGTGCATGAAGTATCGCACCTCGTCGGCTTCTCCGATCCGGCGGCATTCTCGCGCGCCTTCAAACGATGGACGGGCCACAGTCCGCGTGCCGCCGCACGGATGATGGTCGCCTGACGCCTGCGCAGGGACGATCAGCCCGCGCGCTTGAGTTGCTCCCGGACCACCGCAGCGTGCACGCTGCCAGTCAGCGACTCGCCGAAGATTGCCAGCTGATCCAGTTCTTCCTTCGTGATCGCGCCGATCTCGCCCCGGAATGCCGCCTTGATGGCATTCATCCGGTTCTGCGATGCGATCAGCTCGTCGTGCGTGCGGAAGGATCGCGCAGTCGTGCCGGAACGCTGTTGCAGATGCGCCGCAAGGCGCTCGGTGTGGCGCTGATGGACATCGTGCACGCGGGCCGTGATTGGCAGGTACTCCGCCGAAATCAGTGCCGGAAGCGACATCACGGCAGCACTCGCGGCGTTGCTCGTGACGAGGAATGAGCCGTCCGAGCACTCGGTCTCCATGTCCACGACTTTGCCAGGGCTCTTCCGCAGCACCCAGAGCAGCAAACGCAGCAGCAGCGGCTTGATGCGAGGGTGATAGAGCGCGGCCATCACGGTCCCGTCCTTCGACAGCAGCGCGCGGATCATGACGGGCATCAGCACGCCGCCCGGCGTCGCGGTGATCGTCGTATCCTCGACATCGGCCAAAACGCGGAAGCCGCGCGCGGTCAGCAGCCGGGTCGCCTTCTCGTAGTAGGCAATGTCGAGATGACGGAAGGCCGACGCCTTCACCGTGACGTAGTGATGCGTCGGCTGGTATGTCGCCTCGATCACGGCGAGAATCTGGTGCGCCGCTTTCTCGACAGGCTCCATCGGGGACTCGTGGCGAGGGAAGAGGGCCTTGGGTGGCCGAGCGGCCGGGTCTGCCTCCGCTAGACGAGGGAACGGATGGCGGCGTAACAGTCGGGGCCGCTATCTTGCCGCGACGGAGCCTCAGCCGGTCGGCGTCGACGGAGAATCGCCTCAGCAACGCCGCGCAGGCGGCCGGGAGTTGGCGCCGCTGGCGACGCCTCAGGCGGTGGCGGCGCCTCGGCGTCGGTGAGGTGACTGGCACGGTCCCGCGACGGAAACCCGGCCTCTTGGTGCCGTCGCTACTGCGCGGGAATACTCGCGGGAACGGCAAAGCTCCGCGTGTTCACGTACCGATTGCTCGTGTTGGTGAACCCGTCACCCTTCCCCTTTGGGTCCCGGCGTGTGATCTCGACCGTATACGTCTGACCGGGAATCATCGGCTTCGAGGCAACATCTGTGGTACCGCCCTGCAGCACCTTGTCGCCGTACTCAATCCCTGACACCAGGGTGTTGTTGCCCGTCGCGGCGATCGACCAGACCAGTGCATCGGAGTACCCGTCGCCGGCTGACGGGCCCCGATAGACGCGCAGCAGCTGTGCGCCGGCCGGCTGCCAGGAGAACCGAACAACCGGAATCGCCACGACCGGCGTCACGGTGATCTGAGGGACCTGCGCCTCGTCGAACGGATTGGAATCGCAACCCAGCAGCAGGACGCAGGCAACGATCGGCATCGCCCGCAGGATGCGGCGGCGGCGCGGTGCCAGGTCTGTCTCGGAGCGTTCGGGATGGAAAGGCATGGCTTCAGTACCCTTCGGCCGGCGAAAAGGAGAAAACGAGGCTCGGCTGGCGGAGCCGTGGCCCGTCGGCGTCTTGGTGAAGCATATCCCACCGGCGCGGCTGCGGGAAACGCGCGATGGGGTGGAGGCAGCGGCTTGGGGCGGGCGGTTGCCGCAACCCGACGACTGAGCGCAACCGATTTCGCTGGACCGGAGGCATGGGGATCCGGGTACCAGTGGCCGCGAGAGCGATGGTGTTCCCGGCGGACGACCGTTTCGCGACTTGCCGCTCGCTGCGCATCACGCCATGCTAGCGGTAACCAACCAGGAGAATTCCCGCCCCATGGCCGCGACCGATGTCTCCGATCCGCGCTACTACCACAAAGTTGTGGATTGCCAGTGGGCCTGTCCGGCCCATACCAACGTTCCCGGATATCTCCGGCTGATCGCACAGGGGCGCTACGACGATTCGTACCTCCTGAATCGCGAATCGAACGTCTTCCCCGGCATCCTCGGTCGCACCTGCGACCGGCCCTGTGAACCGGCCTGCCGCCGGACTCGTGTCGAAGAGAAGCCGGTGGCGATCTGTCGACTGAAACGCGTGGCGGCTGACCTGCGCGGCGACATCCGCGATCGGCTGCCGAAAGCACCTGAGACGAAGAATGGCAAACGCGTCGCCCTCGTCGGCGCAGGCCCATCGGCCCTGACGGTGGCCAACGATCTGCTCCCGCTTGGCTACGACGTCACGATCTACGAAAAGAATGCGCAGCCCGGTGGGCTGATGCGTGTGAACATTCCGTCGTTCCGCCTGCCCGCGTCGGTGCTCGACGACGAGTGCGGCTACATCATCGACATGGGTGCCACGATGAAGTACGGCACCGAGGTGAGCAGCCTGAAGGCCCTGCTGGCGGAAGGGTATGACGCTGTGTTCGTCGGCAGCGGCGCACCGAAAGGGAAGGAACTCGATCTGCCGGGACGCTGGGACGCACCATCACAGGTGCACATCGGCATCGAGTGGCTCGCCAATGTCCATTTTGGCCATCTCGACAAGATCGAACCGCGCGTCCTGATCATCGGCGTCGGCAACACCGCGATGGATTGCTGCCGGACGGCGAAGCGGGTTGGCGCGACGGATGTGAAGGTCATCGCCCGCCGCGGCCGCAAGCACTTCAAGGCCTCGCCGTGGGAGCTGGAAGACGCCGAAGAAGAGCAGATCGAGATCGTCGAGAACCACGCCCCCAAGCGCCTGATCGTCGAGAACGGCACGCTGGTTGGCATGGAGTTCGAGCGTTTGCAGTGGTCCGAAGACGCCAACGGTCGCCAGTCGAGCGCCGTCGTCGACACGGTCATCATCCCATGCGACGCCGTGATCCTGGCCATCGGCCAGGACAACGCCTTCCCGTGGATCGAACCCGATGCCGGCGTCGACTTCGACGCGAAGGGCATGCCGGTGGTGAACAAGGTCACGCACCAGAGTTCCAATCCCCGCGTGTTCTTCGGTGGCGACGCGGCGTGGGGGCCGGAGAACATCATCTGGGCCGTGGCGCATGGACATCAGGCGGCGATCTCGATCGACGCCCACTGCCACGCCCGATCGGTCGACGAGCGGCCGCCCGCCGGCATGACGCTCGTCAGCGCCAAGGTCGGCATGCACAGCTGGGCCTATGCCAACGACTACGACACGTCGAAGCGCGCCAAGATGCAGCACGAGGAGCTCGTGAAGCGCTTCAGCGACATCGATGTCGAAGTGGAGCTCGGCTTCACGCCCGAACAAACCGCGCACGAAGTGGCTCGCTGCCTGAATTGTGACATCCAGACACATTTCACGGCACCGCTCTGCATCGAGTGTGACGCCTGTATCGATGTCTGCCCGACGAGCTGCCTGACCATCACCACCAATGGCGGCCCGATCGATGAGCTGCGCACGCGCCTGTCTGCTCCGTCGCTCAACCTGGCGCAGGATGTGTTCGTCTCACCGGCGCTGCCACAGACGAAACGCGTGATGGTCAAGGATGAAGACGTTTGCGTGCACTGCGGGCTGTGCGCCGAGCGCTGTCCGACCGCGGCATGGGACATGCGCACCTTCGACCTCAAGCTTTCATACGCCGGCCAGGTGACGACGCGATGAGTGGTGTCAACGACTTCGCATTCAAGATCGGCACCGACAACGGCACTGGCTCCGCCAGCGCCAACGGCTTGCTGATGCAGGCGATCTTCCGCATGGGCATTCCAGTCACGGGCAAGAACATCTTCCCGTCCAACATCCAGGGGCTGCCCACCTGGTACGAAATCCGCGTCAGCAAGGACGGCTACACGGCCCGACCGGCGGCGGTCGATCTGGTGGTGGCGCTGAATCCGTCGACCTATGCCAAGGACGTCGCCACCGTACGGCCCGGCGGCTACCTGCTCTACGACTCCACGTGGCCGCTCGATCCCGATCTCGTGCGTGAGGGGATCACCATCCTTGGCATTCCGTTCGGACAGCTCTGCGTCGATGCGTTCGACGGTGACCGGGATCGCACCCTGCTGCGCAACATCGCGTACGCCGGCGCGCTGGCCGCACTGCTCGGCATCGACATGGACATCGTCGGCACGATGCTGACCGAGAAGTATGGAAAGAAGCCGAAGCTGCTGGAGTCGAACCACAAGGCAATCCGCCTGGGCTTCGACTATGCCCACACGCACTACACCTGTCCGTTGCCCTTCCATCTCGAAACGATGGACGCGACTGGCGACTCGATCCTGATGGATGGCAACACCGCCTGTGCGCTGGGAGCGCTCTATGCGGGCGCAACCGTCGGCGCGTGGTATCCGATCACACCGGCTACCGCGCTGATGGAGGCGTTCAAGGCGTTCTGCGAGAAGTTCCGCGTCGACCCCGAGACGGGGCTGCACAACTACGCCATCCTGCAAGCCGAGGATGAAATCGCGGCGGCTGGCATCGTGATCGGTGCGGGGTGGGCAGGAGCACGAGCATTCACGAACACCTCCGGCCCCGGCATCTCGCTGATGCAGGAGTTCATCGGGCTCGCCTACTATACCGATATCCCGGCAGTGTTCTTCGATGTGCAGCGTTGCGGCCCCGCCACCGGCATGCCGACGCGGACGCAACAGGCCGACCTGATGTCACTCGCGTACGCCTCACACGGTGACACCAAGCATCTGGTGCTCTTCCCCGCCAATCCGAATGAGGCATTCGAGATGGCGGTCACGTCCTTCGATCTGGCGGAACGGTTCCAGACGCCCGTGTTCGTGGCGTCGGATCTCGACATCGGCATGAACGACTGGATGGTCAAGCGGCTGGACTGGGACGACAACTATCGCCCCGATCGTGGCAAGGTGCTGGATGCGGCCGCGCTGGAGGGCGTGCAGAAATTCTCGCGCTACCTCGATGTCGATGGCGACGGTATCGCCGCGCGCACACTCCCTGGCGTTGGCGGCAAGGGCGCCTACTTCGTTCGCGGCTCCGGCCATGACAAGCACGCGGCGTACACCGAGGATTCGGACGCCTATCAGGAAGTCGTCGATCGGCTCACACGAAAGTTCGCACACGCCGCGACCGTGATGCCCCGCCCCGAGATCCACACGCACGCCGGCGCGGACATCGGCCTCGTCACCATCGGCGGCTGTGATGCCGCGGTGCGCGAGGCGGCCGACATCCTGCGCGCACAGGGCATCGTCGTCGACGTGATGCGCATCCGTGCGTTCCCATTCGGCGCCGAGGTCCGTGAGTTCCTTGGCCGGCACGAACGGACGTTCGTGATCGAGCAGAACCGGGACGCGCAGCTCAAGTCGCTCCTGACCATCGAGCTCGGTGTCGCCCCTGCGACCCTGACTTCCATCCTCGACTACGGCGGCATGCCACTCACCGCGCAGGTGGTGGTGGATGCCGTGACGGCCCATCAGGCCAAGGTGCCCGCATGACATCCATCGCCAAGCCGCCGGTACGACACCCCAGCTCGCGCACCAACGGGCGCGGTCTCACGCTGCGCGACTATGAAGGTGCCATGTCGACGCTCTGTGCGGGGTGCGGCCACGACTCCGTCACCGCCGCCCTCGTCCAGACGGCGTGGGAACTGGAGCTCGAACCACATCGGGCCGCGAAGATGAGCGGCATCGGCTGTTCATCGAAGACCACGGCGTACTTCATGAAACAGTCACACGGATTCAACTCCGTGCACGGCCGCATGCCATCGGTGACCTCGGGCGCCAGCGCGGCGAACCGCGACCTCACCTACATCGGCATTTCCGGCGATGGCGATTCGCTCTCGATCGGACTCGGCCAGCTCTCGCACGCCATTCGGCGCAACGTGAACATGCTGTACGTGATCGAGAACAACGGCGTCTACGGACTCACCAAGGGACAGTTCTCCGCGTCCGCCGACATCGGTTCCACATCGAAGAAGGGCGAGTCGAACGAGCAGGCCCCGATCGACCCGGTGCTCCTGGCTCTGACACTCGGCGCAACCTTCGTGGCGCGCTCATTCTCGGGCGACAAGAAGCAGCTGGTGCCGATTCTCAAGGCCGGCATGGCACACAATGGCCTGGCGCTGGTCGACGTGATCTCTCCGTGTGTATCCTTCAATGACCACGAAGGCTCCACCAAGAGCTACGCCTTCACGCGCGAGCATGAAGTCGAGGCGGTCCACGCCGACTTCGTCCCGCTCCAGCGTGAGATTACCGTGCCCGAATCGGACGCCGCCGTGCGGGTCGTCACGATGCACGACGGCGCCACCGTCAGACTCCGGTCGACATCCGGTGACTACGACCCGACCAACCGCGAGTCCGCATATGCGCACGTCCGTGACTGTCAGTCGCGGCACGAGATTGCGACCGGCCTCTTGTTCGTCGACGAGAGCGGCAAGGACATGCATGCGATGATGCGCACGGTCCCGACACCGCTGATCGATGTGCCGTACGAAAAGCTCTGTCCTGGCAAGGCGGCGCTCGACAAACTCATGCAACGGTATCGGTAGCGGGCCATCCGGGATGACTGACGCCGAAGACGCTGCCGCACTGGCGGAACTGCTGGCGGATTCGCCGACAACAGCGGAACATCTGCTGCCGATACTGCAGCGTGTGCAGCAGCGCTTTGGTTTCGTGTCGCCGATGGCGATCCGCCAGGTCGCTTCGGCGTTCAACCTGTCCCGCGCCGAGGTATATGGCGTGGTTTCCTTTTACGGCGATCTCCGCGAGGCGCCCGTCGGCGAACACGTCGTCCAGCTCTGCATGGCCGAAGCCTGCCAGGCCATGGGCTGCCGGACGCTGGCGCGCCATGCGGAGGCAGCACTCGGCGTGGCACTCGGCGCCTCCACTCCGGACGGACGTGTGCACCTCGAAGCGGCCTTCTGCTTCGGCAACTGTGCACTCGGCCCCACAATCCGGATTGGCGACCGGATCCACGGTGCGGTGAGCACGTCGCGATTCGACGCGCTGATTGCCGCACTGCCGAGCCGCACATGACAGTGCGCATCTACGTGCCCAACGACACGGGCGCACGCTCCGTGGGCGCAGACGAAGTTGCGCACGCGATCGAGGCACAGCTACGAATCCATGCACCGGATGTGACGGTGGTGCGCAACGGATCCCGTGGGGCATACTGGCTCGAGCCGCTGGTTGAGATCGACACCGCCGACGGGCGTGTGGGGTTTGCGAATATCTCACCGGAACAGGCATTGTCGCTCGTCGAGGGCGGATTGATGCCCACCGCATCACACCCGCTGTCGATCGGACTGCTCGACTCGTTACCCTGGCTGCGTGATCAAGAGCGCCTGATGTTCCGGCGCGCTGGCATCATCGATCCACTCTCACTGGCGGACTACCGGACGCACGGCGGCCTGACGGGACTGGAGCGGGCACTGACGCTACCCCCGCAAGAGATTGTCAGCGAGATCAAGACGTCAGGGCTGCGCGGACGCGGAGGTGCAGCGTTCCCCGCCGGGATCAAGTGGCAGACCGTGCGTGACGCGGTGGCAGACCAGAAGTACATCGTCTGCAACGCGGACGAGGGCGACTCTGGCACCTTCGCCGACCGCCTGTTGATGGACGCCGACCCCTTTCAGTTGATCGAAGGGATGGCCATCGCGGCGATCGCGGTTGGTGCGACGTGCGGCTACATCTACCTGCGGTCCGAGTACCCGCACACGATTCAGATAATCGAGCGGGCGTTGGTATTGGCGCGCGACGCCGGAATCCTCGGCGCGTCCGTGATGGGATCGGCCCACCGATTCGACATCACCCTGCGTATCGGCGGCGGCTCGTACATCTGCGGTGAAGAGACCGCGCTGCTCGAGAGCCTCGAAGGCAAACGCGGCGTCGTGCGCGCCAAGCCGCCGCTCCCGGCCCTCGCCGGGCTGTTCGGCAAGCCGACGGTGGTGAACAACGTGCTCACGCTGGCCGCCACGACCGCGATTCTCGCCCGCGGCGGCGCCCACTACGCCAGCCTTGGCGTCGAGCGGTCCACCGGGACGATGCCCTTTCAGCTCAGTGGCAACATCCGCCGCGGCGGATTGGTCGAGGTCCCGTTTGGCATCACCCTCACCGAGCTCGTCGACGGCTTCGGCGGCGGCACTGCCAGCACGCGGCCGGTCAAGGCGATTCAGGTCGGCGGCCCGCTCGGCGCATACCTTCCAGCAGCGCATTGGCATACGCCGCTGACCTACGAGGCGTTTGCTGCGGTCGGCGCAATGCTGGGCCATGGCGGCGTGGTCGTCTTCGACGACACGGTCGACATGGGCGAGCAGGCGGAGTTCGCGATGGCGTTCTGTGCGCACGAGTCGTGTGGCAAGTGTACGCCCTGCCGGATCGGTTCAACGCGCGGCGTCGAAGTCATCCGGCGGCTGCGACGCGGTGAATCGTCGAAGAAGAACTGGCAGCTGCTGGACGAGTTGTGCGAAACCATGGAACTGGGTTCGCTGTGCGCACTGGGTGGGCTCACGCCGATGCCCGTCCGGAGCATCATGACGCACTTTGCAGGGGATCTCCTGTCGTCGGCGCCTTCGGAAGCGCCGATTGAGGTATCGGTATGATCGACACGCCCATGGACGCGGCACGCCGTCGGAGGGATCTCGGCACGCCGCCGGTTGAATCGGCACAGCGTGTCCGGTTGACGATTGACGGCACGCCGATCGACGTCCCTGCCGGGACGTCGGTGATGCGTGCGGCCCGTGACGCCGGCATCAACATCGCCAAGCTCTGTGCCACGGACTCGCTGCACGCCTTCGGGTCGTGCCGGTTGTGCGTCGTCGAGATCGCCGGCCGCAAAGGGCTGCCGGCATCGTGCACGACGCCGGTGGACGAGGGCATGGTCGTGCGCACGCAGACCGCACAAGTGGCGCGGGTGCGGCGCAATGTGATGGAGCTCTACATCTCCGATCACCCGCTGGACTGCCTCACCTGCGCGGCAAACGGCGACTGCGAGCTGCAGGACATGGCTGGCGCCGTTGGCCTGCGCGAAGTGCGCTACGGAATAGACGGCGCGAATCACCTCGCGGCGGTGAAGGACGAGTCCAATCCCTACTTCACCTTCGATCCCGCGAAGTGCATCGTCTGTTCGCGGTGCGTGCGGGCCTGCGAGGAGATCCAAGGCACGTTTGCCCTCAGCATCACCGAACGCGGATTCGCGGCGAAGGTGAGTGCAGGCATGAACGAGTCGTTCCTCGAGTCCGAGTGCGTATCGTGCGGCGCCTGTGTCCAGGCCTGCCCAACGGCAACGCTTACCGAGAAGACGATCATCGACGCTGGTCAACCCGACCGGGTGGTGAAGACGACCTGCGCGTACTGCGGCGTCGGCTGTTCATTTCGGGCGGAGATGAAGGGCAACGACGTGGTGCGCATGGTGCCCGACATGGATGGTGGTGCCAACGAAGGGCACTCGTGCGTGAAGGGGCGGTTCGCATGGGGCTACGCCAGCCATCGCGACCGCGTGCTCGCCCCATTGATCCGTGACAGTATCGCGGACGAGTGGCGCACCGCGAGCTGGGACGAGGCGATCGCTCACGCTGCGAACCGATTCCGTTCCATTCAGGCACAGTACGGGCGCGGCGCCATCGGCGGCATTTCGTCGTCTCGCTGCACGAACGAAGAGGTCTACGTCGTTCAGAAGCTCGTCCGCGCGGCGTTTCAGAACAACAACATCGACACCTGTGCCCGCGTCTGTCACTCGCCCACCGGATATGGCCTGAAGCAGACGTTCGGCACATCCGCCGGAACGCAGGACTTCCGGTCGGTGGCGCATGCCGACGTGATTGTGGTGATCGGTGCCAACCCGACCGACGCACATCCGGTGTTTGCGGCGCGAATGAAGCGGCGGCTGCGGCAAGGCGCACAGCTGATCGTCATCGACCCGAGGCGCATTGACCTCGTGCGCAGCCCGCATATTCAGGCGGCACATCATCTCGCGCTCAGGCCCGGCACCAACGTCGCTGTCATCAACGCATTGGCACACGTGGTTGTGACCGAGGGGCTGGCAAACGAGGCGTTCGTGGGAGAGCGCTGCGATGTCGCGTCCTCTGAACAGTGGCGCAACTTCATTTCGCAGCCGGAGCAGTCCCCCGAGGCGACAGAGCAATTCTCCGGCGTGCCGGCTGCCGAACTGCGGCGCGCGGCCCGACTCTATGCCGGTGCTCGCAACGCTGCGATCTACTATGGCCTCGGTGTCACGGAACACAGTCAGGGGAGTACGATGGTGATGGGCATCGCCAATCTGGCGATGGCGGCGGGCCAGCTCGGGCGCGACGGCGTTGGCGTGAGTCCGCTGCGCGGGCAGAACAACGTGCAGGGCGCGTGTGACATGGGATCGTTTCCGCACGAGCTGCCTGGGTATCGGCATATCTCTGACTCCACCACGCGTGGCGCGTTCGAGCATGCATGGCGGGTGTCGCTCGACGTCGAGCCCGGCCTGCGCATTCCGAACATGCTGGCTTCGGCCCTCGCCGGTCAGTTTCGCGGCATCTTCATCCAGGGCGAGGATCTGGCGCAGTCCGATCCCAACACGAAGCACGTTGCCGATGCCCTCCGGGCGATGGAGTGCGTGGTCGTCCAGGATCTGTTCCTGAACGAGACGGCGAAGTTCGCGCATGTCTTTCTGCCAGGGACCGCATTCCTCGAGAAGGATGGCACGTTCACGAATGCCGAGCGACGCATCAATCGGGTGCGTCCCGTGATGCCGCCGCGCACTGGCCTATTCGAATGGGACGCTGTCTGTCGCCTTGCAACGGCGATGGGGTATCCGATGGTGTACACGAACGCGGCTGAGATCATGGATGAGATCGCCGCGCTGACCCCAACCTTCGCTGGCGTCTCGTTCGCGCATCTCGATCGGGTTGGCAGTGTGCAGTGGCCGTGCACCGCCACGATGCCTGTCGGTACACGCATCATGCATGAAGACGCCTTCGTTCGCGGCAAGGGGCGCTTCATGCTGACGCAGTATGTACCCACCGAGGAGAAATCCAACCGACGGTTCCCATTGCTGCTGACGACGGGACGAATACTGACGCAGTACAACGTTGGTACGCAGACGCGGCGCACGAAGAACTCGACGTGGCACGGCGAAGACGTTCTCGAAATCCATCCACATGATGCCGAGGTGCGCGGGATCGGGACCGGGGATGGCGTACTGCTTTCGAGCCGGAAAGGGGCCATCACACTGCATGCCCTCGTGACCGAGCGAGTCCCGGCCGGCGTGTGCTACACGACCTTTCATCACCCCGACTCGGCCGCAAACGTGGTCACCACCGAGTTCTCCGATTGGGCCACGAACTGCCCGGAGTACAAGGTGACGGCGGTCGAAGTCCGACCTGTTGATTGACATGACGGTGACGGATGCCGCTGAGTCGCCCGTGGGTGAAAGCGTGGAGCGCGCGACAGTGCGTATTGGCGCTGCCCATGGCCTGCCTGACTCCGTACGAGTGGAGGCGGCGTGGAGCATTGCCAGCGAGTGGCCGATTGCGATCACGATCAATGGAACGCCCTGGACGGTGCTTTTGGCCACACCGGACGACGTTGAGGACCTGGCCCTTGGGCTCGCGTTGACGGAACGGGTCGTGGCGGATGTGACGGCGGTGCGGCGGATCAGCGTTGCGTCGTATCTCCATGATGTCTCGATCGACATGACAATCGCAGCCGAGCACCTGGCGACCGGCGCGATCCGCTCGCGATCGCTTGCCGGCAACTCAGCCTGTGGATTGTGTGGCCTCGAATCGCTCGCTGAACTGCATCGCGTCGCGGAGAGCCGGCCGCGGACGCCGAGTGGTTCGCCGGGTGCGGATGCCACCGCCACTGGCACCATCACGGACACCGCAGTCCTGCGTGCGTTTACCGCACTGCCGTCACATCAGCCGATCAATCGCGACACCCATTCCGTCCACGCCGCGGCGTGGTGTGAGCCAGATGGCACCATCGTGCTGGCGCGCGAGGACGTTGGGCGACACAACGCGCTCGACAAACTGATAGGTGCGATGGCGCAGCGTGGACTGCTGACTGCACCGGGCTTCATCGTGATGAGCAGCCGGTGCAGCTATGAACTGGTCTACAAGGCCGCCGCCACCAATGCGATGCTGCTGGCGACCATCTCGGCGCCCACCAGCATGGCGCTGGAGTGGTCGCGAGCGCTCTCGTTGCCGGTCGTCTGCCGGGTCGGCGGCATGGGAGACGGGCGCGTCGCCCACTTCGAAACGGGCACCGCCGATGCGCGCTGAAGCTCTCATCCGGATGGCGAACCAGATCGCACAATTCTTCGCGCCGTACCCCGAACCCGATGCCATTGACGGCATCCGCGACCACCTCGCGAAGTTCTGGGATCCCGCGATGCGCCACGAGCTGCATGCGATCGCAACGGGCCGGTTGGGGACGGAGCTTGTCGCACTCGACCGGCTGGTGCTGCAGGCGGTACTGACCGACACTCCCGCCAGCGGCAGCTGAACGGCCCTGCAGCAGGCCGGCGTGACCATCGTCGACGCCGGTGTGCGCGGGTCAGATCATTGACACATACTCTGGCGAGAACATGGCCGCCGTGACGGCCGCGTCCAGGTCTGGCGGGATCGCGCAGCGCGCGAGGCCGCGCGCAAATGCGATTTGCGCCACCGCCACCGCAATCGCATGCGAGACCTCACGAATGCGAGACAGGCTCGGATACAGCCGGCCCATCGCCAGATCATCGTCCGTCACCAGATCGGCTAACGTGCGCGCGGCAGCAGCAAACATCTCCTCCGTCACACGCGAGGATTCACTCACCAGCACACCAAGGCCCACGCCCGGGAAGATGTAGGCGTTGTTACCCTGGCCAGGCACGTGGGTTTTCCCCCGGAACGTGACCGGCGCGAATGGGCTGCCACTGGCAAAGATCGCACGACCATCGGTTGCCGTGTACGCTTCCTGTGCGGTACACTCGGCTTTCGACGTCGGGTTGGAGAGTGCCAGTACCACTGGTCGCGCATGGATTTTTGCCATCGCCGATATAACGGGCGCCGTGAACATCCCGGGCGTCCCGGACACGCCGATGATCGCGTGCGGCTGCAATACCTCGACCGCCTCGAGCAGGCTACCGATCGCTGCGTGCTCATGCGCAAAGCGACGCTTATGCTCCGGCAAGTCCGTACGCGACGATTCAACCAGTCCCTGCGAGTCCACGAACCAGCAGTGCGTGCGCGCTGCGGCCTGCGACAGCCCTTCCTCGACCAGGGCTTCAACGACGAGATCCCCGATCCCGATGCCTGCCTCACCTGCCCCGAGAAACAGCAGTCGCATCTCGCTCAGCGGCACGCCGGTCATGCGTGATGAGGAATAGAGCCCGGCCAGCGCGACCGCCGCCGTGCCCTGAATGTCATCGTTGAACGTGCAGATGCGGTCACGCCAGCGTGCCAGCAGGCTGAACGCATTGTGGTTGCCGAAATCCTCGAACTGCAGGCACACGCGTGGGAACCGGGCCTGTGCCGCTTCGATGAATTCGTCCAGCAACTCATCGTAGGCGGCACCGCGCAGCCGCGGTTGACGCAGGCCAAGGTACGCGTGACTCTCGCGGAGTGTCGTGTTGTTCGTGCCGACATCGATCGTGATCGGCAGGCACTGATGGGGCGGTACGCCGGCACAGGCCGTGTACAGGGTGAGCTTTCCAATCGGGATGCCCATGCCGTTCGCACCGAGATCACCCAGACCGAGAATGCGCTCACCGTCGGTGACCACGATCATCCGGACATCATCCGCCGGCCAGTTCGCCAGGACTTCAGCCACCCGACCGCGATCTTCGGCAGTGATGTACAAGCCGCGGCTGCGCCGGAAGATGCGTCCGAATTCCTCACACGCCTGCCCAACGGTCGGCGTGTAGAGCACCGGCATCAGCTCTTCGAGGTGGTCGATGACCAGGCGATAGAACAGCGTCACGTTGCGATCGTGCAGCGCCACCAGATAGGCGTACTGCTCGATCGGTGTCGCCTTCGCTCGCACACCGGGCAGGATGCGAGCCAGCTGCTCGTCCTGGGTCATGACGCGTGGCGGGAGCAGCCCGCGCAGGCCAAGTGCGTCGCGCTCAGCGTGTGAAAACGCCGTGCCCTTGTTCAGCACGGGATCATTGAGGATTTCAGCGCCGCGCTTTGACCGACGTTCCAGGGGACTCACGGTAATTCCTCAATCGAGCTGGATGAGCGACGGGTCCCCATGCGTCACGTTCGCGCAGTGGCAGCCGGAGCCACCAGTCACGCATCAGAAGCGCGCGATCGCCCAGCCGGGGACAATGGCCAACAGCACCGTCGCTGCCAGGCAGAGAATACCGGCCATCCGCGCCGTACGGCTCGCATGGCCAGCTGCTGGAGCGGCATCTTCGGTGCGCATGAACATGAGCAGCAGCACGCGCAAGTAGAAGTAGATCCCGATGTAACTGCCGATCAGGCCTAGCACCGCGTAAGTGGTGTACCCCGCAGCAACCACGTTTCGGAACACCAGAAACTTGGCAACGAACCCGGGGAAGGGAGGCAAGCCGGCCAGCGAGAGCATCGAGATGCCGATGAGTCCGGCGGCCAGTGGGTCCCTGCGATACAACCCCTTGAAGTTGTCCAGACTATCCCGTTCGTCGTCGCGGGTATGCTCCGGAACGACGGCAAACGCGAGCAGGTTGACCACCGAGTATGCCACGACGTAGAACACGACGGCCGACTGGCGGCCGGCGCCATCTCCGAGGAAGGCGTAGAAGAGGTACCCGGCATGCGCGATTGACGAGTACGCGATCATGCGACGGAAACTGTTCTGCCTGATCGCGGCCAGATTGCCCCAGACAATCGAGACCAGCGGCAGAACGAGCAGGAGATCGGCCACCGGGCCCGTCGCGTTGACGGTTCCGAACACGCGCACCGCGGCGAGCAGCACAGCCCCCTTGATCAGCGTCGCCATGTACGCCGTCACCGGCACACTCGCGCCTTCATACGCATCGGGCGCCCAGGCGTGGAACGGGACGATAGCGGCCTTCAGGAACAGTGCCACGAGGATCATCACCGTCGCGGCACGCGACATCGTATCGCCGTCGGTGAGCGCCCGCCCGAACGTCTCGACACTCATCGATCCGGTCGCACCGTACAAGAGCGACACACCCATCAGAAACGTTGCCGTAGCCGCCCCACTCAGCACCAGATACTTGAACGATGCTTCAGCACTCTGCGGCCGGCGGAACGCCAGCAACACCAGCGCGTACACCGGCACCGACAGCAGTTCGAGTCCGACGAACATCACCAGAAAGCTGTCCGACGATGGCAGCAGGCACATTCCGTACAGCGATGACAGCAGCAAAATCGAGAACTCGCCATCAGCGAACTCACTTCGCGACATGAGCAACACCGGCACCGCCAGCGCCAGCAACGCTCCCTTCGCCATGAAGATGGCCGGCGTGACGGACAACAGCCCCGGGAACGGCGCTGCCAGCGGGGCACCCTGAGTTGCAAGAAAGAGTGCCGCACCAGAAGCCGCCGATACCGCCACCACCGCCACCCAGCTCGCCGCACGTGCGCCCTGGCTCAGCACCTCCAGCATGATCAGCGCGACGATGCCGATCAGCAGGAAATGCTCCGGCAACATGGCAATCAGCGCGTCCTGACTAGGCATGCTGCACCACCTGATTGGCCCGCAGGGTGCTCATGGCGTCCGCTCCGGCAGACGTGATGTCTTCACCAGCGACTGATACTCCATCGCCGCACGTTCCGTCTTGCGCATCATCCCGTCGGGGAACAGCCCGAGGGCAAAGACTGCGACGACAAGGACTCCGAGGATGCCACGTTCCCGCGTCGACAGGTCCGTAAGCGGCTGATGCGGGGCCTTCGCCGGCCCGAACAGGAACGTCAGCGCGAATCGCAGCATGTACAACGCGCCAAGAATCACGCCAAGCACGGCAATGCTCGCGAGGATGAGCGGGAAGCTCTGCCCTGCCTGGTGCAACGGCCACGCGGCAGTGAACGCGCCGAGGAGGGCAAGGAACTCACCTGTAAATCCGCTCGTCGTTGGCAGTCCCACCGACGCCAGCGTGAAGATCATGAAGAAGACCGAGAAGACCGGCAGCAACCGGGCCAGACCACCGTACTCGCTGAGTTCGCGTGTATGACACCGTTCGTAGATCATGCCAACCAGCAGGAACAGGCCTGCTGCCACCAGACCGTGACTCACCATCTGTACGATCGCGCCCTGGATCCCGACCAGCTCGAGGCTCAGCAAGCCAAGCATCACATAACCCAGATGGCTGATCGAGGAGTAGGCAATGATCTTCTTGATGTCCGTCTGCACCAGTGCAAGGCACGCCCCATACACGATACTGATCACAGACAGTGTCATCAGCGCCGGTGTGAAAGCCCGCGCCGCATCGGGGAACAGCGGGAAACCCAGCTTCATGAAACCGTACGTTCCCATCTTCAGCAGGACGCCGGCGAGGATCACTGATCCCGCCGTTGGCGCCTCGACATGTGCGTCGGGAAGCCAGGTGTGGAACGGCACCATCGGCACCTTGATGGCGAACGACAAGGCGAATGCACCGAGGAGGATCGTCTGCACGGGCAGTGGCAGCCGCGCGCGATAGAGATCCGCGAAGGCAAACGACATCACGTTGCTCGTCTGCGCCAGCGATTGCACGAGGTAGATCACTGCGGCCAGCATCAGGATGCTGCCGAATGCTGTGTACAGGAAGAACTTGACGGTGGCGTAAATGCGACGCGCGCCACCCCAGATGGCGATCATCAGGAACATGGGAATCAGCATCGCTTCCCAGAACAGGTAGAACAGGAACAGATCCTGCGCCAAAAATGCCCCCATCATCGCGAACTGCAGCAGCAGTACCAGCGCATGAAAGAGCGCGACATCCCTGTCGATCGAACGCTGCGCACCGAGGACGACCAGTGGGCCAAGGAACGCCGTCAGGAGCACCAGCAGGATGTTGAATCCATCCAACCCGATCAGGTACGACACACCCCACTGCGGAATCCATGGCAGGCTGGTGGCGAACTGCAATCCGGGTACATCCGACACGAAGCGCGTGTACAGCCACGCTGCCAGAATGAACTGCACCGTCAGTACACCGACGGTGAGTGAGCGCGAGAGTTGTTCGTTTCGCCGTGTGAATGCCAACAGGAGCACACCCGCCAGCGGGAGCCAGAGCACCAGGTTGAGCACGACCGCCTCATCCATGACGCCAGCTCCAGACCAGTGCCGCGACAATCCCAGCCATCACGAACAGTGAGTAGAGGTGCAGACTCCCGGTCTGCAAGCGTCCGAGAAGGCCGGCCGACCGCTGCGCCAGCGCTGCCACGCCATTCAGCAGGCCGTCGAGAACGAAGCGGTCACTGCCCCGCAACAGCACATGCTCCGATATCCACACCAGCGGGCGGGCGAGCAGACGCTCATACAATTCATCGACCCAGTACTTCGCCGACAGCAGCCGGTGCAACGGCAGCACCGCCTGCCGGACACGCTCCGGACGCGAGGCAGGGCCGCCAAACATGACGGCCGCGAGCGCCAGTCCGGCAAACGCCAGCACGACGGACACAATCAGCAGGGTGCGCTCATAGTGTTCCCGCTCCGGCAGAATCGCTGGCAGCGGCACCTGCGTCTCGAGGAAATGCGGAATCGAGAAGTATCCGCCGACAGCCGAGAGCACGGCCAGCAGCATCAGCACACCTGTCATCGAAAGCGGTGACTCATGAACGTGATGCTCCACCGCGTGATCCATGCGCGACGGCCCAAGGAACGTGAGCCAGAGTAACCGGAACATGTAGAACGCCGTCATCAGCGCCGTGAGGGCCGCAAAGCCCCACAACCATGGAGAACCACCACGGCTGCTGGCGAACGCATACCAGAGGATCTCATCCTTCGAGAAGAAGCCGGCCAGTCCGGGAATGCCGGCGATCGCAGCGGTGGCGATGACGAAGGTCCAGAACGTGATCGGAATCCGCGTACGCAGCCCACCCATCTTCCGGATATCCTGCTCGCCCCCCAGCGCATGAATCACGCTGCCGGCGCCGAGGAAGAGGCAGGCCTTGAAGAACGCGTGCGTGACGACGTGGAAAATTGCGATGCCGTACGCCCCGACACCGAGCGCCAGGAACATGAAGCCGAGCTGCGACACGGTGGAGTAGGCGAGCACCTTCTTGATGTCGGTCTGCACCAGCGCGATCGAGGCAGCGAAGAACGCCGTCGCCACGCCGGTGATCGCGATCACCTGCGACGCGTCCGGCGCGTGCATGTAGACGCCGGACATCCGCACCACCAGATACACGCCGGCCGTCACCATCGTGGCCGCATGGATCAATGCCGAGACCGGCGTCGGGCCCGCCATCGCATCGGGCAACCAGACGAACAGCGGGATCTGCGCCGACTTGCCCGTCGCGCCGATGAACAGCAGGATGCCCACCAGGCTCGCCGAGACCAGCGGGGCCGTCGCCGCGCCGCCCATGAAGGCGGCGTTGATCGTATCCATGTCGAGCGTACCACAGGCGCGGTAGAGCAGGAACATCCCAAGCAGGAACCCGGCGTCGCCGATGCGGTTGGTGACGAACGCCTTCTTCCCTGCCCTGGCGTTGGCCGCCTCATCAAACCAGAACCCGATCAGCAGATAGGAGGCCAGACCGACCCCTTCCCAGCCCACGAACAGGACCAGCATCGAGCGACCCAGCACCAGCAGCAGCATGAAGAACAGGAACAGATTCAGGTAGGCAAAGAACCGGCCGTAGCTCTTGTCGTCATGCATGTACCCTGTCGAGTAGACATGAATGACCGAGCCGACACCCGTGACCACCAGCGTCATGATCGCGCTGAGACGGTCGAAGTAGAACGTGACATCGAACGTGCTGCCGCCGATGACCGCCCAGTGGTAGAGCGGCTCGATCAGAGGCACGTACCCGCCAGCCTGCAGTGACAGCAGCGCATTCACCGTCAGCGCGAATGCGGCGATCGGGAACCCGCAGCCAACGATGCTGGCCACCCGATTGCTGAAGCTCCGCCCACCGAGCGCCGTCGCAAAGACGCCATTGAGGAGGAAACCGATCAGCGGGAGCAGGGCGATCGCGGCCAGCGTGTGTGGCGTGCTGATCATCCCTTCAGGTCCGTGTAGCGCCCGATATCCATCGATCGCGTGTGTCGGACCAGCAGCAGCACGATCGGGATTGCCAGCGCGATCTCGGCCGTCGCCACGATGAAGACCAGGAAGACCAGCACCGCGCCACCGGCGTCCGCGTGACGCTGCGAGAACGTGACCAGGCTGAGATTGACGCCATTGAGCATGAGCTCCATGCACATCAGCATCACCAGCGCATTCCGCCGGATCACCAATCCAAGCAATCCCAGCGAGAAGAGGGCGACCGAGAGGCCGAGCAGCAGCTGCGCTCTATCCATCGACCCTCCGACTGACCTTGATCACGGCCAGCGCCGCGACGATCGCGGCCACCAGGAACACCGATGTCAGTTCGAAGACCACCCAGTACCGGCTCAGGAACTCCGATGAAAACTGTGTCAGGCTGAATGCGCCCGCAGCGCCGGAGGGTAGAGTCCCGGCGTTACCCCGCCAGACGCTGATCACAAGCACCGCGATGAGCAATGTGAACACCACGATCCCCGGCAGGCGCCAGCCTGAGAATCGCCGGTTGCCCTCAGCCTCACGCAGCTCCATCAGCATGATCACGTAGACGATGAAGACCATCACCGCGCCGACATAGATCAACACCTGAAACGCGGCGATGAAGTGCACACCCAGCAGGCCGTAGATGCCCCCCAGCGCCAGCATTGTCGTGATCAGGGCCAGCGCCACACGCATCGGTTGCCGCAAGAAGAGCATCAGCGCCGCAGAGACGAGCGCAAGGAGACTCATCGCGACAAGAATCACTGTGTCGATGAGCCGGGTCCTCGCGTGGGTGACTGGCCGCTGACCGGAGGCACCGGCTTCGGTGGATATGGCTTGGCCACATCCTTGTGCGGGTTCCAGGTCAGCATCTCGTCCATCGTCAGCCACATGTTGTAGCGATCGCCGGACACGAGATCCGGCACGTCGCTCTCCATGCGAATCGCGTCCTCGGGACAGGCCTCAATGCACAGCCCGCAGAAGACGCAACGTGAGTAGTCGATCTCGAATCGGATCGGGTACTTCGGATGCGCCGGATCATTCTCGTCGAAGCCCGGCTCGATCTCGATGACCTTCGCCGGGCACACCGTCGCGCACATGTTGCACGCGATACACTGCGGCGAACCATCCGGGCGCTGCGTCAGGATGTGCTTCCCGCGATTCCGCGGCGCAAAATCTGCACGCTTCTCTTCCGGGTAGTACGACGTCACCGCCCCACGCCGGCCGCTGATCCAGCGCCACATGTTGCGCAGGAAGATACCCGTCGTGATGCCGAGCCCGCGCAGGATTTCGGGGAGGTACGCACGCTCCCACAGCGTCATGGTCGGTTCGTTCCAGTACTGCTTGCGGGCATACGGCGCCGGACGCACGGGCAATTCCGTGGGGCGCTTCTCGGGAGTGGTCACGAGATGCCTCCGCCGCGAAGCCACATCACCACCGCGGTGGCGCACAGATTGAGCAGTGACAGCGGGAGCAGCAGCTTCCACGCGAATGTCAGCATCTGATCGTACCGGAACCGGGGCAACGACCAGCGGATCTGGATCTGCACGACACACATCAGCATCACCTTGGCCAGGAACCCGACCACTTGCAGCGCCAGCACCAGACCGTGACTCAGCAGGATTTCACGGCCGCCGGGCAGGCTGAACCCGCTGTCGTTCATGAACGGCAGATTGTAGCCGCCCAGGAACAACGTGGTGAACAGTGCGCCGACGATCGCGATCTGAATGAACTCTGCGAACATGAAGAGGCCCATCTTCATGCCGCTGTACTCCGTGTAGTAGCCAGCCACCAATTCGGACTCGGCTTCCGGCAGGTCGAACGGTATGCGCTTGTTCTCGGCGATCGCGGCCGTGAGAAAAAGGAACGCGGCGAAGGGCTGCATGAAGACGCCCCATGCTGGCAGTGCGCCCAGCAGGATACCGGACTGCTGCTGCACGATCGCCCCGAGATCCACCGTTCCGTAAACCAGGATCAGGCCCATCACCGTCAGGCCCATCACCAGTTCGTAGGAGATCATCTGCGAGCCGGCCCGCAGCCCACCGAGCAGCGAGAACTTGTTGCCGGACGACCAGCCAGCCAGCATGGCGCCAATGATCGTCACGCCGCTGAATGCAAAGACGATCAGGAGCCCCGCATCGAGCCGGGCGATCTGCAGTGGATAGGTGCGTCCCGCGAACCACGAGGCAAGCGACGGGAACAGCTGCCCCGGATCCATGGTGCCACCGAACGGCACCACGGCGAAAACCAGCAGTACCGGCGCGAAGACGACAAACGGCGCCAGGAAGTAGCCAACGGCATCGTGCGCCTTTGGCTTGAAGTTCTCCTTCAGCAACATCTTCAGGCCGTCCGCCATGCCATGAAACAGCCCGAGCCAGACCAGCTTGATGTTCGTGAACGGAATCCGGATGTACGCGCGGTTCGCGCCAATGCGATCTGACATTACCGCAGCCTGCTTCCGCTCAACCCACGTGAGCAGTCCCCCGAACGTCAGCAACACGACGATCGCGTAGGTGATGAAAACCAGCGACATCGCCAGGTCCGGCATCATGTCGGCCGCCCGGCCGCAACAGCCGCCGGTGCACGCAGCGCCGCCGCGAGGTCGGCAAACAGCAGCTCGGCGTGCACAATCGATGGCTTGAGCGGGAAGCAGGCCGAGAATGCCGTGACGACACCATTGAAGTTGGTGTAGTGTCCGCTCCGCTCCGTCTGGATGCTGATCGGCAGGAACACGTCCGCGCTGACGTTGTCCGCATGGACGTACCCGTCGAGCCGAATGACGCGTGCGCCGGCCGGGACACGCGCCTCGGCGAATCCTTCGCCCCACACCAGCACCAGATCCGTATCGGGCGTCAGTGCCTGCGCCACGTCGTCAGGCAGCGCAGGAAAGAGCGCCAGCGCACCGCGACGGTTCGGGTTCTTGTCCGGCTTGATCAGCAGATGATCCTCGAGCACTTCGTCTGGCTGCGGCGTGTGATCGACCTTGACGTAGGCACTGAGGCGATCGGCGAAGGCTGCCTCAAACGCCGACAGCTCCTCGTTGGAGCCCCAGCTCGAGACCAGCGCAACCGGCTTCCGCGCATCGGCGATCAGTCGCGCCGCCGTCGCCACCGCGACCGACAGATCAACGGCCACGCCGCGCTCCATCGCCTGCTCGGCACGCGGGCGCTCGAGCAGCTTCGCCAGATCGCGCGCCTTGTTGCAGACCCACAATCCGTTCACGGCCGGATTCTCGAGCGGCGTGACGCGATCGATCAGCGTGTTCATGCGGGGATCGAGCGCCGTCAGCTTCCAGGACTGCTTCCGGTGCCAGATGTTGATGCTGCACCCACGCTCGCAGCCCGGACAGACCGATGGCGTCGGCTGCAGGTACCAGACACGCGAATGATCGAGCAGATCGCGCGAGAGCAACGCACCGACCGGGCACAGGTCGATCACGTTGTCCGAGTACTGATCGTGGTTGAAGTTCGCATCTTCGGCCGGGCGAATCAGCGCGTGGTCACCCCGATTGACGGCTCCCAGCGCGTGCGACTTCGACACCTCATGCGTGAAGCGGACACAAAGCGTGCACATGATGCAGCGCTCGTTGTCCAGCATGATGCGATCGGAGAGTGGAAAGAACTTCGTGGCGTGCGTCTTGGGATCGCGCGAGAGCGAGGCCGCGCCGTTGTGTTCATAGTGGTAGTCCTGCAGCGTGCACTCGCCCGACTTGTTGCAGATGCCGCAATCGACCGGATGATTGAGCGTGATGAACGCCATCGTGTCCTTGCGGATCTTCTTCGCCAGGTCGGAGTTCAGCAGCACCTTCAGCCCCGCAGTCACCGGCATGTTGCAGCTGATGTCGAACCACGGCTCATCACCGTCGTGCTCGATTTCCACCATGCAGATCCGGCAGTTCCCGGGCACCGAGAGTTCAGGATGCCAGCAGAAGTGCGGGATTTCGACGCCATTCGCCCTCGCCGCCTGAATGACCGTCTGGCCCTCTTCGGCCTGCATTGGAACGCCGTCGAGAAAGAATTCGATCATGCGCGCGCCCGAGCCGTGCTCAGCGCACCGGCAAACGGGTCGTCCACCACCAGACGGCCGTCGTACATCGATCGCTTGTTGGTGATGTAGTACTCGAACTCTTCGCGGTAGTGATCGAGAATGGCGGAGCAGGCATAGCCGGCCGAATCACCCAGGCTGCAGATCGTGGTCCCGTCGTTCGCCGTGGAAATCTGATAGAGCCGGTCGATGTCTTCCGGGCGACCGCCACCAGCGACGATCCGGTTGAGAATCCGCTCCATCCAGCCCATCCCTTCGCGGCACGGCGTGCACTGCCCGCAGGACTCATGGTGATAGAACCGCTGGATCACCTGCGCCAGCCGCACCATGCAGGTACCCTCGGCGATGGCGATCATGCCGCCCGAGCCAAGTTGCGATCCCCCGGCCAGCACAGAGTTGTGATCGAGCGTCAGCGGGTCGATTTCCCTGGCCGACAACAGCTTCGTCGAAACGCCGCCCGGGATGATGCACTTCAGCGCGGCACCGCCCTGCATGCCGCCGCAGTCCTCGTAGATGAACTTCTGCCACGCGTACCCATACTCGACTTCGTAGACCCCGGGCCGTGCGATGTGCCCCGAGATCGAGATCATCTGCGTGCCGGGACTCTTCGGCGTGCCCACTTTCTTGAATTCGACCGCGCCGCGAGCGATGATCACCGGCACGTTGGCCAGCGTTTCAACGTTGTTCACCACCGTCGGCTTCTGATACAGCCCCTTGACGGTCAGTCGCGGCGGACGGTTGCGGGGCCAGCCCTTCTTACCCTCGAGTGAGGCCAGCATCGCGGAGGCCTCGCCACACACATACGATCCGGCGCCACGATACAGCACGACGTCGCACGAGTAGCCGGTGCCCAGAATGTTCTCACCGAGCAATCCGGCATCGTAGGCTTCCTCGATCGCATCGGCCATGCGGCGATGCGACAGGTCGAACTCGCCGCGGATGTAGATGAATGCGTGCCTGCCTTGCAGTGCGTACGAGCCGATGATCAGTCCTTCGAGGCAGAGATGCGGCACGTGCTCCAGCAGCCACCGATCCTTGAACGTGCCAGGCTCACCTTCGTCCGCGTTCATGCAGACATAGTGCGGTTCGCCGTCTGTCAGCTTGACGACGCCCCACTTCCGACCGGCTGGGAATGCGGCGCCGCCATGCCCGAGCAATCCGGAGGCCGACACCTCCTTCGTCACCTCGGCTGGCTGCATCTCACGGAGCGCCTTCGCCAGCGCCTGATACCCGCCACGGGCCTTGTAGTCGGCCAGCGAGTGTGAGGTGACCGTGATGGGGAAGTTCATGAAGAACTTTGTTCCCGAGAGCGGCGCGACAGTCTCGACGGCGTCGGTCATTGCGCCAGCTCCTCCAGCAGGGCGTCCACTGACGCCGGAGTCAGGTTCTCGTGGTAGACATCACCGACCATCATCATCGGTGCCGTACCGCACGAGGCGAGACACTCCACCGTTGTCAGCGTAAACCGACCGTCCGTCGTGGTCTGCCCGGGGCCGATACCAAGCTTCGCACCAAGGTGCGCAATCAACCCTTCGGCCCCACGCATCGAGCACGACACGTTGTGACAGACCTGAATGTGGTGTGTACCGAGCGGCTTGCGGGTGAATTGCGTGTAGAACGCAATCGCCTCGTCCACCTGGATGCGCGAAATGCCCAGGTACTCGACGAGCTCCGTGATGTCGCTGTCGGCGATATAGCCGCGATCCTCCTGAATCCGGCGCAGGCACGGGATCGTCAGCGACCCTTCGAACCCAGCCGGATATCGGAGCTTCCACCGCTCGAACTCGGGGATCAGATGCTTCATCGGTCGCACTCGCCGCCAATCATGTTCACCGAGCCGAACGTCGTCACGACATCGGCCAGCTGGTGGCCGTTGAGCATGGTGTGCACACCACCCATGTGCACGAAGCTGGGCGAGCGGACATGCACCTTGTGCGGCGTGCCGCCACCGGTGCTCACGAGATAGAAACCCAGTTCGCCATTGGGGGCCTCATGGGCCACATAAATCTCACCGGCAGGCACGGAGGGACCTTCCATGACCAGCTTGAAGTGGTTGATCAGCGATTCGATTTCCGAGTAGACCAGTGACTTCTCGGGGAATACGCACCGGCGATCATCGACGTTGATCGGCCCCTCGGGCATCATCGCCATCAGCTGGCGGATCATGTAGACCGACTCGTCCATCTCGCGCATGCGCACGAAGTAACGATCGTAGTTGTCGCCCATGATGCCCACCGGCACATCGAAATCGAGCTCGGCATAGGCCAGGTACGGCGTGTCCTTGCGGAGATCGCGCGCCACGCCGGTCGAGCGGAGGATCACGCCGGTGAAGCCCCAATGCAGGGCGTCGGCGGTGCTGATCGTCCCGACCTTGCGGAGCCGGTCGATGAAGATGCGATTGCGGTCCACCAGGCCGTGCACCCGCTCGACGTAGGTCTCGTACTCGACGAGGATCTCGCGCAGTCGGTCGAACCAACCCGCCGGCACATCCTCGGCCAGCCCGCCGATGCGGCCATACGAGTATGTCACACGCGCGCCGGTCAGTGCGGCCAGGTGCTCGTACATGAAATCGCGGATCGTCACCAGATACAGGAACGCCGTCATCGCACCAAGCTCCATCAGGCTGGCGGCGACGCAGGTCAGGTGATCCGTGATGCGGGAGTACTCCGAGAGCAGCGTGCGCAGGTACTTCGTGCGCGGCGTGATCTCGATGCCCATCAGCTGTTCGACGGCATCACAATACGCAAAATCATTGATCAGTGCCGAGCAGTAGTTCAGCCGGTCGACATACGGGATCAGGTTGTGCCAGGTGTGATCCTCGCATTCCTTCTCGAAGCCGCGATGCAGATAGCCGCAATGCACATCGGTGCGCAGTACGCGCTCGCCATCGAGTTCGGCAATGATCTGCACCGTGCCGTGGGTCGCAGGGTGCGACGGGCCGATGTTGACGATGACTGTGTCATCGCGCTCGTGCGTGGTGAATGCCGAGCGAACCGGGTTCGGAATGCTATCGGACAAGAGTGCCCTGCGGCGGCCGGTAGGGGACCAGCGGCTGTTCGAGCTGCTTCGGGTAATCCTTCCGCAGCGGATGCCCGACGAATCCCTCGTACAGCAGAATCGGCCGGAGATCATCGTTGCCGCGGAACAGGATGCCGTACATGTCGTGACATTCACGTTCCATGTACCCCGCCGAGCCAAACAGTGACGTCAGCGAGTCGACATACGGATCGCCCTCGCTGACGCGCTGTTTCAATCGTATCCGCACCTTATGAGTGGTCGAGTAGAAGTGGTGCACCACCTCGAATCGCAGCGGCGCGTCCGGCCAGTCCACCGCCGTCACATCCAGGAACAGGTCAAAGCCGAACTCGGCCTTGAGCCGCGTCACGATCGGGAGCAGCGCAGACGGCGCAAGCTCCAGCACCAGCAGGCCATGTGACACACCACGCGACTGCACCGGCTCGTCGACACCGGCGGTCTCCCGCGACGGGGCCAGCTGTTGCGCCATGGACTCCAGAAGAGCGAGCGACACGGTCAGAACGTCTCGTTGACGATGGGATGCTTGCCGCGCGCGATCGTCTCCTGCAGCCGCATGATGCCATCGATCACCATTTCGGGGCGCGGCGGACAACCCGGCACGTAGATGTCGACCGGGATGATGCGATCGATGCCCGGCAACGAGGCGTAGTTCTGATAGAAGCCCCCCGTCATCGCGCAGACGCCGAAGGCCATCACCCACTTCGGCTCGCACATCTGCTCATACACCTTCAACAGGACGGGCGCCTGCTTCTGGGTCACGGTCCCGACCACCATCAGCAAGTCGGCCTGACGCGGCGAGAACCGCGGCAGCGCCGCGCCGAACCGATCGGTATCGTAGACCGACGCGCTGACTGCCATGAACTCCATCGCGCAACAGGCCGTCACGAACGGGTACGGAAACAGCGAGAACTTCCTCGCCCACCCGACCAGTTCATCCTTGCGCGTCGTCAGGTACTCGAACGACGCGTGCTTCGTGTGTGCGCTCGACGTGGTCGCCACGCTGGCGCCTGATGCGTCGACAATCGGCAACGGTTTTCCGTACATGGCTATTCCGTCACCGCTTCCAGAATGCGCGCCTTGTAGACGTACAGCAGACTGATCACAAGCAGGAAGATGAAGAGCAGCAACGTGAACATCATGAACCCGCTCAACGGTCGTGCGCCGAGCGTCCAGATGAACAGGAACATCGTTTCGAGGTCGAACAGGATGAAGATGATCGCGACCGCATAGTACTTGATGGGCACGGCCTTCACATTCACGAAATCAACCGGCATCGCGCCGCACTCGAACGGCTCCAGCTTCACTGGCGTCATTGCCGGCTTGGGCCCGAGCATCGCATTCAAGGTCAGCACCAGGCCAAGGAAGCCCAGAATCGCCACCAGGTAGAGCAGGAACGTGACGTAAGGGCTCATCGCTCGCGCAGCAGGGTGAGGCACAACGTGGGGTTCGCAGCGGTCGGAGCGTCTGCGGCTGCAGCACGACCCGGCACAGCCCAGCCGGCTGCGACGGCGGGAAGTTAGCCCGGGGCGCGCACAGGTTCTACGCTAGCGGCCCAGCAACCGTTAGACGCGACTGCATATTCGGCGGCCCCGGCGCAGCCGGTCCGAAGCCGTGACGCCCCTGTGCCATCGTCGACGTCGGGACCGCGCGTTGAGCCCTCAGAGTGCCGGCCGGCGGGAATGGAAGTCCGTCTGCGACTGGAACTGGTGCGCCACCGACAGAATCTTGTCGTCGTTGTACAGCGCGCCAACGATCACGCCGCAGATCGGTTGTGCCTTCAACTCCGGCGCTGGTGCCGCCGGCGTCCCGGTGGGTCGCGTTCCGCCGCCGCCCTGCGCCACCGGCACGTCGAACTTGTACGGCAGCACCACACACGGATGACCCGTCTGCGCATTTGGCGCGACATCAGCAAACGGGTTGCCGATGAAGAGGTCGAGATCCTTCATGAACTCGCCCCATGCCGAGACGAGCATGTATCGCCGACGCTGATTCTGAAGGAAATCAAATGCGCGCACCGTTCGCCCCTGCACGAACCGGGGGTTCCAATCGGCCGGCGCCATCGGACTCGCCGGGGGCGCATTCGGTGCCGGCGCCGGGGCCGGCACCGGTGTGTTGCCCGGGCGGGGCGGCTCCGGCAGCGCACCGAGATCGAGCCCAATCTCCTTCGCCTTCCGCTGCACGTAGCTGTCGAAAGCTGCGGCGTACTCCACGTTGAGGCCGCCCCCAGCCATGCCGGCCACGGTCGGTCGCGGACCAATCACCTTGGGCACCGCGCCAAGTGCCTTCAGCTTGTCGACGAGCTCGGACGGGGCACTCGGATCGACGCCAATGCGCAGCGCGGCCAGTGCAATATTCCGCTCGAACTGGAACGGCGTGGTGATCGTCGACGGGTCCTTTTCGTCCACTCCGTGGATGACATTGAAGACCATGGCGCAGTCCTCCACGGTGCGGCACATCGGGCCGACGCGGTCCTGCGACCAGGCCAGCACCATGCCGCCGTGCCGGCTGACGCGCCCGAACGTCGGGCGGAGAGCGCTGATCCCGTTCCGGACTGCGGGAGAGACGATCGACCCTTGTGTCTCGGTCCCGATGCTGAAGGCCACGCACGCCGCCGCCGTTGCACTGCCCGGGCCGGCCGATGACCCGCTCGAGCCTTGCGACAGATTCCACGGGTTGTTCGTCCGTCCACGGAACCACTGGTCGTTCTGCGCGAAGAGCCCCGTCGCCAGCTTTGCAATCAGCACGGCGCCCGCATCCCGCAAGCGGATGACAACTTCCGCATCCTCGTCGATCACACGGTCCTGGAAGTCGAGCGCGCCCCACGTGGTCGGCACGCCTTTCGTGTTGAAAAGGTCCTTCACCCCGTACGGCAGGCCGTGCAGGGGACCGCGGTACTTGCCAGCCCGGATCTCGGCGTCGGCAGCCGCCGCCTCGCGGCGCGCCGATTCCTCCATGATCGTCACGGCACAGAGCAAGGTCGGGTTGAGCCGCTTGAGCCGGGTGAGATAGATCTCGGTCAGTGCCACCGACGTGATCCGCCGGGCCTTGATCAGCGCCGACAGCCGGTGTGCGGGGAGGAACGCGATATCGTCCGGATTTGTCGGGACCGCACCGGCGAACGGCGGAACCGTGAACACCGCCCGATCGAACGCCCGCCGTCCACGCTCACGCGCGAGCTTCTCGAGCACGGCGCCGGTCCCACCCGGGTACGGCATGAACTGCAGCGCAGGCGCCTCACCGTTGCCGAGGATCGCCACGGCCTGCTGACGGAGGGTCATGCCCTGCCTCGCAGCGAAGCGGGATACACCTCCTGCCGCCAGCGCCCGCTGCGCCTGCACGGCGCTGGCGCCGAAGGTGGTCGCGGCGGCGGTGACCAGCGAGTAGAACATGAACTCGCGGCGACCAATGCCAGAGGTCGCTTCGTCGTGCGGGGCCGCGGCGAGATCTCGGTGCAGCTGGTCCAGCAACTCTTCCGGGGAGGGCACAGTTGGATACCGGCTTCAGGCGACAGAATGGAGGATAGAGAGATTCGCCTAGTTCACTTCGCTTCGCCAGCGGCAGCGACAAAATGATCGACGCGCCGGAATGCTGGTGGCGCGTGACCCGCTTCTGTCCCCTTGGCGCAGCGCGGCGGGCCCATGGCGGACGAGGCTGCAACATGAGAGCGCCGCCTGCGTATCACCATCCGGGTGACGGGCAACGTTCGCCTTCCGGTCGCTGTCTGAGCGCCGGGCAGGTCATTTCCGCTGCGACCGGCTCCGCCGGTATCTTCCCCCGTGTACGGCTCCGGCCTCGGCCGCGGGCCACCATCTCTCTTCCGGCTCGTTGGCATGCGCACCGTTCGCTCTCTCTCGCTGCTCCTCGGCACGGCCACCTTGTTCTCTGCCTGTGCGGGCGCCCGGCGCGCCGCACCCAGCGGATTCGTGATGGGCCAGGCGGGTGCCACGGCGCGCGCCCGCGCTGACTCGTTGCGATATCCGTACACGCAGGCCGACATCGATTTCATGAGCGGCATGATTCACCATCATGCGCAGGCCATCACGATCTCGCGCTGGGCGGTGACACACGAGGCGTCGCCGGCCGTGCAGCGGCTGACCGCGCGTATCATCAATGCGCAGACGGATGAAATCCGGCTGATGCAGACCTGGCTGACTGACCGGAATCAGGACCCGATGTCGGTCGATTCGCTTGGCAATGTGAGCATGCGACCGATGCCTGCCGCCGCACCGGGCAACGCAATGGCGAGCCGCGACATGGGGCACGCCGGCCACTCGATGGCCGGCATGGCTGCCATGCCGGGAATGCTGTCGGATGTTCAGCTCAAGCAACTGAACGCGGCGCGTGGCCGCGAGTTCGACCGCCTCTTCCTGATCTACATGATGCAGCACCACCGCGGGGCGGTGTCGATGGTCAAGACTTTGTTCAGCGCGCAGGGTGCAGGACAGGACGAAACGATCTTCAAGTTTGCCGCCGACGTCGAGGTGGATCAGTCCACCGAGATCAAGCGGATGTTGACGATGTTGCTCGAAATGGGGGAAGTACCCCCAGCGCCGTGACCCATAGTTGGCCCGCTCTCTGTATTCTCACCTCGAGGCATCCGATGTTCCTGACTTCCCGATACCGACTTGCCGCGACTGCCGCCCACGTCGGTAAGCTCGCCGCCGTCGCCGCACTGGCTGGGCTGAATGCCTGCGCCGGCTCAACGGCCAAGCCGAGCAATGATCCGACGCCTGTCGCCTCCACCGACTGGTCGCGCGACGCGCGGAACAACCTCGGCTCCGGCCTGTTCAACGCGCAGGAAGCGGTGTCCAATCTGCGCGTCACCGCCCGCGCCGTCTCGCCGCCGGGCTTCCTCGGCATCACCAATTCGGACCTCGCCTTCACCGGCAAGTACGCCATTCAGGGGAACTACAATGGCCCGGTGATCTGGGACATTTCGGACCCCAGCAAGCCAGTGATGGTCACGGCCTACACCTGCCCGGCGTCGCAGAACGACATCTCGGTGTATCGCAACCTCATGTTCATGTCGGCCGAAGCGAACAACGGTCGCACCGACTGCATGCCTGGTGGTGTGCGCGATACGGTGAGCGCACTGCGGATGCGCGGTGTGCGGGTGTTCGACATCAGCGACATCAAGGCACCGAAGCTGCTGGCGAACGTGCAGACCTGTCGTGGATCGCACACCCATACGGTGCTCGAGGATCCGAAGGACAAGGCCAACGTCTACATCTATGTGTCGGGCTCGTCCGGCATCCGCTCGCCGAACGAACTGGCTGGTTGCGCGGGGAATCTTGCAGGCGACAATCCGGGATCGTCGCGCCTCCGGATCGAGATCATCAAGGTGCCACTGGCCGATCCGTCGAAGGCGGCCGTCGTCAGCCGTGCGAATATCTTCGCTGGCCTGAAGGACACCAAGAGCCACGGCCCCACCGAGGCCGATCGTGCGGTCTCGATGAAGGCCGCCGCCGCCGCCCGTGCTGCTGGCGGGTTCGTTGCAAAGAATCCGCAGTCCGGTGAGGAGCTGGTGTTGCCCGGCGGATTCGTACGCCCGATGCTTGACAGCGTGATGAAGGCGCGCGGCGGAACCGGGTCGCCAAGCGCTGCGGACAGCACGGCGCTCCGCGGAGCCCTGCAGGGCATGATCGACCGGATGTTCGGCGCGGCAGCGGGCGCCCCAGCCGGCGGCGCGATCAACGATCGCTCGCAGTGCCATGACATTACCGTCTACCCGGCACTCGGACTCGCCGGCGGCGCCTGTGAAGGGCACGGGTTGCTGCTCGACATCAGCGACCCGCTCAACCCGGTGCGTCTCGATGCCGCGGCCGACTCGAACTTCGCCTACTGGCATTCCGCGACCTTCAACAACGACGGTACGAAGATTCTCTTCTCCGATGAATGGGGTGGCGGTGGCGCACCGAAGTGCCGCTCGACCGACAAGCCGGAGTGGGGCGCAAATGCGATCTTCACCATCGAGAATCGCAAGCTCAAGTTCCAGAGCTACTACAAGATCCCGAGCTTCCAGACGGCGAACGAAAACTGCGTCGCGCACAACGGATCGCTGATCCCGATTCCCGGACGCGACGTCATGGTGCAGTCGTGGTACCAGGGCGGCATCTCGGTGTTCGACTGGACCGACCCGGCGAAGCCGATCGAGATCGCGTCATTCGACCGCGGTCCGGTGGATTCCACCCGCATGGCCATGGGTGGCTCCTGGTCGGTCTACTGGTACAATGGTCAGATCGTGAGCTCGGAAATCGCACGC
>JANNVN010000382.1:0-17463 GCA_031414435.1 Gemmatimonadaceae bacterium | reverse complement strand
CCCGAGCCAGCATCTCAGCCAACGTTGGTTCGCCAGTCGCGTCAATACTCAGCCGCACTGGCCCGTCGAGGATGGTCGCCTCGTCGTTGCCGGCGACGAGCGGCAGAGAACCACGGGTCAGATCGAGGGTCACCGTCTCGTCGCGGGAGTATCGAGCAACGAGTGTCACGAGCGCAGCGAAGAGGATCTGGCTGGTGCTGAACTCGAGCGTCGCAGCCGCGCCGTTCAGCTGCTCGACGAGTGCCGGCTCGAGCCGCCAGACGTGGCACACCCGTCCGAGCGCCCCCGTACGCCCGCGCGGATGGTCAGCCGGCAGCGCGCTGGGAATAGCGTTGTTCACGTACGCGCCCATCCGTGCCGTCTCCTGAACTGCATCGATTCTGGCGCTCCGCATCGTACGCGCAGCCAGAAGATTCCGTGGCGTCTGAAAAATGCCCGAATGCGGGGCGACACCGCCGGGCGTAGCTCCGCATGCGGAGAATGACGCGCGAATCGCGACAACGTCACATCAGTGAGCGCGACGGGTCGAGCCCGAAAGCCACAGGCTGACCTCGTCGAAGTGCCGACCCCATCTCACGCGGGCACCGCCACACTCGCTGGCGCCTCCTTGACCTTGAACAGCGCGGCGAAAATCAGCAGCACCCCAAGCGCGCCCATGGCGGGCACAAACCAGATCTTCGTCCAGTCATGGCCGACGGCGCCACCGGGGACTGCTGCCGCAATCTGATTGGCATCGACCACGAGCCCCGACAACTTCGAGCCGATCAACTGACCCGCGCCAAGTGTGACCAGCGCAATGAAGCCCTGCGCTGCCGCGCGAATCCGGATATCGGCCTGCTGGTCCACGTAGATCTGACCCGTGACGAAGAAGAAGTCATAGCAGACACCGTGAACGAGCAAGGCGAGATACAACATCCACATTCCGCTACCGGCGTTGCCGTACGCGAACAGCAGATAGCGCAATGTCCAGGTCGCCATGCCGATCAACAGCAACTTCTTGATGCCGAGTCGGGCGAAGAAGAAGGGCATCAGCAGCATGAAGCCGATCTCCGACATCTGCCCCAGCGTCATCTTTGCGGCGGCGTTCTGCACTCCGATTTCGTTCAGGAAAGGGTTCGCGAACGCATAGTAGAACTGCAGCGGAATACAGAGGAGGAAGGAGCCGAGCACGAACACGGCGAAGGAGCGGTCCTTCATCAGTGCCAGCGCGTCGAGGCCGAGCACGTCGCGCACCGAGAGCGTCTTGCCCGCATTGTGCGGCGGGGTGTGGGGCAACGTGAGGCAGAACAACCCCATCACCAGCGAGGCGCCAGCGCCAAGCAGCAACGGCAGCGCGGTCTTTTCAGCAGTGACCATCGCGGCCTCGCCCGCCACCGACTGGTCGGGCAGGAAGCCGATCGCCCAGCCAGCGGCGATGAACCCGATGGTGCCGAGGACGCGAATACGCGGGAACTCGGTTGCCGGATCAGACATGTGATCAAAGGCCAGCGCGTTGGTCAGCGCCAGCGTTGGCATGTAACAGAGCACATACACCAGGAACAGCGGCCAGAACGCAGCGAAGGTCGCTTGTGTTGCCGCAAAATAGAGCACAGCGGCGCCCGCGACATGCAGAACTGCAAGCACCTTCTCGGTGGAGAAGAATCGATCGGCGATCATGCCCACCAGGAACGGTGATACGATGGCCGCGATCGCCGGGAGCGAATACGCCGTACCGATGTCACTGCCGTTCGCCTTCAGTGCGCTGCCGAGGAACGTGCCAAGGGTGACCAGCCATGACCCGTAGATGAAGTACTGAATGAACATCATCGCGGAAAGTCGGAAACGAATCGAGCCGGCGCCTGCGGTGGTGGCGGTCATGGCAATTCCCGGATACGCATCGCACGGATGCTGAGCTTCCCAGAGTGATCACCCTGGATGGAAAGGAAGCCACGCTTGGCGAGGCCGTAGTTGGGGTACTCGACGAACTTGCTGGCCTTGACCCGCTCCGTCCAATCGGCGCTGGTCAGCTGGTACTGCACGACCTGTTGGCCGTTCAACCAATGCTCGACAAAATTGCCTGAGGCGACGATACGGGCGCTGTTCCACTCACCGGCCGGCTTCACGACACCGGCCGGCGGGCCGTACACTGCGTACGCCGCGCCCGCGGCCAGCAGAAGATTCTTGTCGCTGGGATCGAGTTCATCATCGCGCAGCTGGTATTCCGGCGCGCTCCAGTAAGGCTTGTCATACTCCTCGGTGGTCCGGTAGAACACACCCGCGTTCCCAAGCGTGCTGACCTGCCAATCGAACTCGAGTTCGAAGTTCGCGTACATCGCTCGCGATTCGAGATCGCCGATGGGGCCATCCTTCGAGAGCACGTCGCCGGCCACGGCCCATCCGGTCGGCAGCGTGTCGCTCTTCCATCCGCGCCACTGGCTCATGTCGGCATCGATCAGCGGTGTCCAGACCACCGTGTTCGAGAGCAGCATATCTCCTTTCGCCAGCTGCGGCCTGGCGGCGGCCGTCCGCGTCGCCGCCGACGAATCGCTGGCCGTGCGCGACGACTCTCCACCGCATGCGGCCAAGCCAAATGTCAGGACGAGACTCGCGGTGAACCGCCGGTGCGCATGTCGCGTCATGGCTTCCACTCGTAGCGCGAGACAGCCGAGGTGTACGTCTCGAGATTCTCGCCCGGATAGGCGATGGTGCGGCCCTGCTCCGCACTCTGGTAAGCCGTCATCAGCAGCTTCACGACATCGAGGCCGTCGGCAAAGGTGAGCCGGGGTTCCTCGAGTCCGAGGAACACGCGGGCGAAATGCCGATCTTCGGTCTCGTATCCGTACGCAAACTGTTCGGCCGGTACCACCGGCATGCCACCGGTCTCTGCCTGCTGCTTCTCAACCAGGTCTTCGCCGACCGCCCCCTTGACCTCGCGGGAGAAGAAGAGCTTCAAACCCGGATCGAGCGAGTTCCACTGCATCGAATACTCGGGGCCAAGCAGTTCCGCAGAAAGCCGCAATCCGGGACCGACGAAGCTCCACGACGTGGTGGCCTCACCGAGCACCGTGAAACCGTCATCGGTCATGAATTCGACATGGAGACTGGCAAAGTCCTCCGACGGGGTCTTGGTGTAGTCGATGGGGACCTTCATCTCAGTGCGCAGAATGTTCGCATAGTGCGGTCGCGACCACTTCAGGCTGGCGATGTGCGCCGTGACCTTCACCGGCCGCACCGTGGCCAGTGACTCACCCGGTTTGGTCAGCAGATGACGAATCAGCAGTGCGGAGTGGCACATCATGTCGAGCAACGTGCCGCCGCCCTGCAACTCGCCAGTCCAGAACCAGGGCGCGTGCGGGCCGCTGTGTTCTTCCGCAGCGCGTGCGAGATATGGCCGGCCAGTGGTCGCAGCGCCACGCGCCCAGAGAAGCTTGTGGCCGGTCTCGACGTGCGGCGAGAACAGCTGATTCTCGAGATAGCCTGTTTTGAGGCCGACGCTGTCGACCAGTTCGCAGACGCGCATCGCCTCAGCCACATTGCGCGCCAGCGGCTTTTCGCAGGCGAGGCCAAGGAGCGTCCCTTTGCCATCGCGAATGGCGGCAACGATCTCTTCGACGTTCTCGATCCGGGCCTGATTCGGGCCGCTCAACCAGATGGCATCGATATCGGGGTCCGCGACCATGTCGGTGATCGAGGCGTACGCCTTACACTCCCCGACATCGAGGTCGCGCGCCAACGCGGCCGCGCTCTCGGCACGATCGCGGTTGGGGCTCCAGACGCCGCGCACGTCCGCATCACGGATCGCACGGAACGCCTGAATGTGGAACCGCGTGTTGAAACCGCTGCCTACGAACCCGACGCCGAGCCGCGTACGTACTGGATGCGTGCCCAAGAGTTACAGACTCCAGCCGGCGCGGTACTCGCGCGTGAGATAGGCGTTGGCCTCGGGGACATTGGTGACGCGCATCGCATCGCCATCGTAGTAGATCTTCTTGCCGGGCCCGGTGCGCAACGCAACGAGGCCGAGCAACATCACTGCGGGGCGCGGGGCGGCGTACTCGACCGGCGCGCGCGCCGTTCCCTTCCCCTTGCAGGCGTCGGTCCAGTTCTGCTCATGCGACGTGGTGATTCGCGTGATGGACTGCGGGACTCGCTCCGCCTCGGCCACCATGGGCGCCGGAAAGATGCGCGGGTTGGTGCCGTAGGTATCGTAGAGCAGAATTCCCTTGGTGCCGATGAAGATGCCGCCGCCATCGCCATTGAGCGAGACGTCATCCGGCAGCATGTCGGGGCGCGGCGGCAGCAGTCCGCCATCGTACCAGTACATGCGGACACCCGGGCGGTCCGAACGCGGCGCGAACTCGTATTGCACCGTCGTCGCCAGCGGGTAGGACGCCGGCGCCTTGCGGTCGCCGCCCCACAGTGACGATGACGCGGTGATGCTGGTCGGAAGCCCGAGTTCGAGCGCCCAGAACGGCTGGTCAATGAGATGGGCGCCCATGTCACCAATTGCGCTCACGCCATAGTCCACCCACCCGCGCCACGAGAATGGGTGATAGGTGGGATCATACTGCACCGCGGGTGCAACGCCGAGGAAGAGATCCCAGCTGAGTTTGTCGGGCACCGACGGCGCCACAGCGGGCTTTGGGCGATCGACACCCTGCGGCCACCAGCCACGTGGGCGATCGGTCCAGACATGCACGTCGCTGATCGGGCCGAGCACGCCGCTCGCGATGACTTCCTTGATGCGGCGCGTGCCGTCGGATGAGTGGCCCTGATTGCCCCTCTGCGTGACGACCTTCGACTCGCGTGCCGCCTTGGCCACCGCGCGCGCTTCGAGCACGGAATACGTCAGCGGCTTCTGCACGTAGAGGTGCTTCTTCAATTGCATGGCACGCAATGCGATCATCGCGTGCATGTGATCCGGCGTCGCCACCACCACCGCGTCGATATCCTTCTGCTTGTCGAACATCTCGCGATAGTCCGCATACTTGGCCGCGCGCGTGTACTGCTGCTGGAGATTCTGCGCGTTCGCGTAGTTCTGCTGCGCGGCCGCCGTCCGCTTGGCGACCCATTCCTTGGCATCCACGGCGCTGAGGTTGCCAGGTGCCGTGAACGGAGCCGGCGGCCGGACTTTGGCGGTGAGCGACTTCTCCAGGTACCCGAAGTCGACATCGCAGACCGCGACAGTATTCTCGGTCAGCATCTGCTGCCAGTTCTGCATGCCCATGCCGCCAGCACCGACATAGGCGATGTTGAGGGTGTCGCTGGGGGCCTGATAGCCGCGTCCGAGGACGTGGCGCGGCACGATCATGGGAGGGGCGATCAGGGCGCCGAGGGCGAGCGTCGAGGTGCCGGCCAGGAAGTCGCGACGGGTGACTGCTTTCGGGTCCATGCGGGGGGCGTGGTGGAGAGCCGACTGATGGAGTGCGCCGGTTGAGGCGCCGCGGACAGTTGTAATCTTTCAGGGGGACCGCGATTCCGGCAGCGGCGTCGGGAGCCCCGACGCCGCCCGAGGCGAGATGGTCGCGGCGGCGGCAGACGGTATCCTGCGAGAATGGCGCACGGTGGATAGGATGCCCAGCTTCGGTGCCACCGGAGCCGGTGCCCCGACCGAAGTCGCACGTCCCGCGCGCGTCCCCCATTCGCGGCCCGCTCATTCATGAGTGGGCCGCGTTGTCCGGGGATCTACCGGACGATGGATCCGACGTCGAGTACGGTCACCGCGCCGAGCTTGAGTGCCTCAACACCGGCGCGGATCTTTGCCAGATCACCGACGACGACGATCGTCGCACGATCCGCTGGGAGGTACTTCCGCGCCACACGCTGCACATCGGCCGCCGTGACAGCGTTGACCCGGGCGATCATGTCGCTCACCGATGACAGCGGCAGGCCAAAGGAGTCCAGCTCGACCAGCTGACCGGCGATCTGCCCATTGGTTTCGAAGTTTCCGGGGATCGCGAGGGCGACATAGGCCTTGCCACGCGCCAGCTCCACGGCTTCCACCGGCTTCTCCCTGATCGCACGTACCTCGCGGAAAATTTCGACCAGACTGGAGTCGGTGACGTCGGTGCGAACAGATGTCCCGATGCGGAACGCACCAGGGACCGGTGTCCAGCCGAAGCGCGACGAGATGCCGTACGTGTAGCCTTTCGTCTCGCGCAGGTTGGAGTTCAGGCGCGACGAGAAGGACTCACCCAGCAGTGTGTTCATCACAACCAGCGCCGCGTAGTCCGGGCTGGACCGCTGCACGCCGGGACCACCGATGGCGATCACGGACTGTGCCGCGCCAGGCTTGTCGACGAGGAACACTTTCGGAACTGCGCTGGGGGCCACCTGCACGACAGACGGCAGCGCAAGACGCGCAGAGACGGGCGAGGACCACCCCGCGAAAGCGGCCGCGATTGCGGTTGAAGCCTCTGCGGGTGCGATATCCCCGACGACGATGACCTTCGCTTGCGCCGGGACGAACGCGCGCAGGTAGAATCGACGCAGCGCAGCCGAATCGAGGCGGGCCGTGGAAGCCGAATCGCCGTCAGCGGGGCGGTGATACGGATGATTCTCCGGGAAGACAAGGCTGTTGAACACAAGCCCGGCGAGCGCGGTGGGCTGATCGCGACGCTGCAGAATGGCTGCTGCTCGCAAGTCGCGCTGACGACGGACATCGGCGGCGGTGAAGGACGGTCGCTGCACCACATCGGCCATCAGCGCCAGTGCCGCGTCAAGCGAGCGTCGTGGCACATTCAACGCGACGACAAACGCGTCCCATGTCGCCGAGGAGGACAGTGTCGCACCGAGGTAGGCGAGTTCACTCTGAATCGCATTGACGTCCTTGCCGCCGGCGCTCTCCGTCAGCATGCGCGACGTGAAGGAAGCGATCCCGGGCTCCGAGCCATCGAGCCGCGAGCCACCCGCGATCGTGAGCGTGACCTGCACCAGTGGCACTTCGCGCTGTGAGACGACGCGCAGCGCCACACCATTGGCGAGAGTCGACGCCGCGACGACCGGCAGCACCAGACGCGGCGCAGCCGGCAGCGTGGGCGGCTTGCTGCGGTCGAAGGCTGCCTGTGCCTGAGCGACGACAGGCAGCGAGAGGCAACAGAGCAAGAGGCGGCGCATCATTGGGTCACCTTCTTCCGGGTGGCGGCAAGCTCCGGCTTGCCCTGAGGAACGACCGAAATCATCACGCGGGGCCCCTGCAGATACTTGCGCACGACGCGCTGGATATCCGCCGCCGTCACGGCGCGCAACTGATCCAGCTCGTTCTGGAAGCCATCGGGATTTCCGGTCTGGTAGTAGTACTCGTTCAGCTGATCTGCTTTCCCGCTCACAGTCTGCACGCCGCGAAGGAACGAGGCTTCGATGGCGTTCCGGGCCTGATCGAGCTCGCGCGCCGTCGGGCCATCGGCTGCGAGGCGCTGCAGTTGCTGATCGATCACCGTCTGCAGCGTGTCGAGCGCCTTGCCCGGGCGCGCTGTTGCCACGATCGAGAAGTCACCATCGAGGCGTTTCGCATCGTCGTACGCCTGCACCGTGGTGGCAATCTCGCCGCCGTAGACGAGCGCCTGGGTCAATCGGCTGGTGCGGGCGCCGGCCAGCACGTAGGCGGCCACCTGCAATGCCGGCGTGTCGGCATCCGTACTCTTGACCGTGTGCCAGTTGAGATAGACGCGCGGCAGCTGCACCCGATCTTCCAGCGTCACGGCGGTGTCGCGCACGACAAACGGCGCCGGCGCCGGGCGCTCGATGGCCGGACCACGCGGGATGGCGCTGAAGTACTGACGCACGAGCGCGCGAACCTCGTCGACCTTGACGTCCCCCGCCACCACGATGGTGGCATTGTTCGGCGCGTAGTAGCGACGGAAGAAATCCTTCACGTCATCCACCGAGGCGGCCGAGAGATCAGCCATCGAGCCGATGACGGTCCAGGAATAGGGGTGACCCGCGGGATACATCAGCGGTGGCGAGATGTCGCCCACCAGGCCATACGGCTGATTCTCGTAGCTCTGTCGGCGCTCGTTCTTCACGACGTCACGCTGCAGGTCCACCTTCGGTTTGTCCATCGTCGAGAGCAGCCAGCCCATCCGATCCGCTTCGAGCCAGAGCATCAACGGCAGCGACGACGACGGGCCGAACTCGTAGTAGTTCGTCCGATCCTCAGTGGTCGAGCCGTTGTTGTTCGCGCCCGCGGCTTCGAGCAGGCGATCGAACTGCGGATACGGTGCATTCTCCGAGCCCATGAACATCAAGTGCTCGAAGAGGTGCGCAAAGCCAGTGCGGCCGACCTTCTCGTCGCCCGAACCAACGTGGAACCAGACGTTGGTCGTCACGATCGGCACCGAGTGATCCTCGTGCACGATCAGGGTCAGTCCGTTTGGCAGGCTGTCGAGCGTGAATGGAACACGAAGCCGGGTGGCCTGTGCATCACTTGCGGCGGGCGCGAGCGCGAGGGCGCCGAGCGCGAGGACATGGCGGAGATTCATGCACGAAAGCTAGTGGCGTGGAATTGAAGGTCGGATGGCACCAAGCTGGACGACGCGTCCCCATGGCATGGCGAAAGCTGCGGCAGTACGCGAGAGATTTCGCGGGCTTTCAACGCGGCCGGCCGGGCTGCACCAACCCGTAACTGCTCCCTGAATTTCGATTCCATACCGCGAATGGGCCGGAAGCGAGGGTCGGGAGCAGCTGACCGCCGCCATTGGACAGCTGCACTCTGGCGCGGGTTGCGCGCTACCCGAAGGTGACGCCCCACTGGGCAAGATGGGTCGACCCCACCGACAGCCGTCGCAGGCCCCAGTCCGGATGGTTGAGAGCATCGGTGGCGGACGACATCGGTTCGATTGCGATACTGGCGCGCGCGACACCGGGTGGCAGCGCGTCGCCGGTGTAGATCACGACGTAGTCGAAGCTCTCATCCATCCAGACCGCGAACGCCCGCAACCCGTAGTTCAGCCGCACGCGGACGAGGCCGTCTGCGCCTCGCGTGGGACGGGTGAAGCAATGATTGAACTTCGTGGCACCAATCACACGACCGCTCCGGAAATCGAGACCGGCCTCCTCCACCGACACCACGCGACCGGTCGGAATCAGGCGCTCGAACTCCAGGACCTCACTGAACGGCAGCGTCAGCGTATCGGTATCGATCTGCGCCGAACCGACCGTGAAGTAGGGGTGAAAGCCCATCGCCACCGGCGCGTCGTGCGATCCGGTGTTGGTCAGCGCGCAATCCACCTGCAGCCCGTGTTCGTCAAGGCTGTACTCGAGCCGTACGGTGAGTGGGAACGGATACCCCTGTGCGCCCGGGAATCGCAGCGTGAACGCGGCCGAGGCCAGGGTGCGCGACTCGAGCTGCCACTCGACCGTACGTACGAAGCCGTGAATGGCGTTGGGCCCGTCCTTGTCATTCAGCGCCAGCTGGTAGTCGAGTCCATCCCAGCGATACCGCCCGGCTGCGACACGCCCGGGAAATGGGAGGAGCACGTCCCCCTGCCCTCCCTGCTTGTTGGCGGTGCCGCGGTAGCCGGAGACCACCGGTTGGCCCTGATAGCCGAGCGCTCTGAGGCTCGCCCCGAAGGATGAGACGACGGCCGTCCAGTGGCCGGAGACCAGTTCAAATTCCGTATTGTCGTTCATGGGTCGCAGTGTAAAACGGCCGTGCACATTCCGCCGCTCCCGAACCGCCAGAAGGGTGCCGGTAGCGGAACGGCGGAGGATCGACCACCATTTCCCCCACCCGATCCCTGTTCGTGCCGCCACAGCCGCTGGCGCACTGCACTCGACCCGACGACCCCATGACTTTTCCCCGAGCCGCTGGCGTACTGCTCCACCCCACCTCGCTCCCTGGCAGCGGGGGTATCGGCGACCTCGGCCCGGATGCGCACCGTTTTCTGGACTTCATGGCGCAGGCAGGGCTCACCATCTGGCAGATGCTGCCCGTCGGGCCCACGGGCTATGGCGACTCACCGTACCAGTGCTTTTCTGCCTTCGCCGGCAACCCGCTGCTGATTCATCTCCCAGGGCCGGATGACACGGCGTTCCCGCCACGCACGGTGGATTTCGAACACGTCATTCCCCACAAGCGCGCGCGACTGCTACAGCATCTCGCCACATATACGCCGGATGATCGCTACTTCTCGTTCGTACGCGCGAACACGGAGTGGCTTCCCGACTACGCACTCTTCATGGCGCTGAAGGAAGAACATGGTGGCGTGGAGTGGACGCGATGGGAAAAAAGCGTTGCAACGCGCGAACCCGCCGCACTCGCGACGGCGCGGACCCGGCTTTCGTCGAGCATTACGCGCTATCAGGTCGAACAGTTCTTCTTCTTCACGCAATTCCATGCCCTGAAGAAGGCGGCGAAGGAGCGCGGCATCGAACTGATGGGCGATCTCCCGATCTACGTCGCAGCCGACAGCGCCGACGTCTGGGCCAATCGCGAGTGCTTCATGCTCGATGCCGACGGACACAAGCTGGTGCAGGCTGGCGTGCCCCCCGACTACTTCTCGGCCACCGGTCAGTGCTGGGGCAATCCGATCTACAACTGGCCGGAGCTGAAGCGCACGGGATACGCGTGGTGGATCAAGCGCATGCGCGCGGCGTTCCAGCTGTTCGACAGCGTGCGGCTGGATCACTTCCGCGGGTTCGAGGCGTATTGGGAGGTACCGGGCAGCGCGGTGACGGCCGAAAAGGGGCAGTGGGTGAAGGGGCCAGGTGCCGACCTGTTCATCGCCATCGAGAACGCGCTCGGCAAGCTGCCCATCGTCGCCGAAAATCTCGGATTGATCACACCGGAAGTGGAAGCGTTACGCGCGCAGTTCGACTACCCCGGCATGAGCATCCTGCAATTCGCATTTGGTGGTGACGGCCAGGCGCACGAGTTCAAGCCGCACAATTTTCCGAGGGAGCGCGTGGTGTACACCGGGACGCACGACAACGACACCACGATGGGATGGTGGAGTTCGACCGGTGCGGGTGACTCGACACGCAGTTCGGACGAGGTGACGCGCGAGAAGGAGTACGCGTTGCGCTACCTCGGGACCGACGGGCACGAGATGAACTGGACGTTGATCCGCTTCGCGCTCGCATCGGTGGCCAACACGGTCCTCATTCCGATGCAGGACGTGCTTGGCACCGGCGCCGAGACACGCATGAACACCCCCGGCAAACAGTCCGGGAACTGGGCCTTCCGCTTCAGCTGGGATCAGCTGACGCCTGCGACCACCACGCGACTGCGGTCGCTGGTGGACACCTATGACCGCTGAGCGATGATGCGTCCGTTTTCATTTGTGTTGAGCGTGGCACGTCGCACCAGCGCGCTGTTGGTGTTCGTCGGGACCGTGCTGCATGCGCAGGCGCCGGTGATCGAAAAAGTCGATCCTCCGAATTGGTGGGGCAGCCACACGATCAATCCGGTGCGTGTACTGATCCGGGGCAAGCACCTCGGCGGCGCGCAGCTGGTCTGCCCGAAGTTGCGGTGCGCGCGCGTGACGGTGAATGCGGCCGGCACCTACGCGTTCGTCGATGTCACCATTCCAGCCACGGCGCGGCCAGGAACGTACCCGCTCACGCTTCGCACTGCTGCCGGCTCAGCACCGGTGCCATTCAAAGTGTCGGCGCCGCTGGCGCGTGCAGGACGATTCCAGGGGTTCAACCAGGATGACGCGATGTACCTGGTGATGCCCGACCGTTTTGCCAATGGCGATACCACCAATGATTCGCCCGCCGTGTCGCCAGGATTGCATGACAGGTCAAAGGGCCGGTACTACCACGGCGGCGACCTCGAAGGGCTACGGCGCAAGTTGCCGTACCTCAAACAGCTTGGCATCACGGCGATCTGGCTCAACCCGCTGTATGACAACAACAACGCGCTGAACCGGAAGGAGATGTACGACGGCCTGCCCATCACCGACTATCACGGCTATGGGGCAACGGACATGTATGCCGTTGACGAGCACTTCGGCGACATGGCGTTGTTCAAGACGGTGACGGATGAGGCGCATGCCATGGGGCTCAAGATCATCCTTGACATGGTGGCCAATCACACCGGGCCATATCACCCGTGGGCGTCCGACTCACCAACGCCCACGTGGTTCCACGGAACCACCGAGAGCCACCCGAACAACACCTGGCAGACGTGGACGTTGCACGATCCGTATTCGCCCGCGGCGATGCGGCAGGCCACGCTGGATGGCTGGTTCATCAACATCCTGCCGGACTTCAATCAGGATGATCCCGAGGTGGCGCGCTACATCATCCAGAACACCCTTTGGTGGGTAGGCATGAGCGGGATGGATGGCATCCGGCAGGATACGTGGCCTTACGTCCCGCGCGCGTTCTGGCGCGACTGGATGAACGCCATCAAGGAGGAGTATCCAACGCTCAAGGTGGTTGGCGAAGTGCTCGACGGTGACCCGACGTTCGTCAGCTTCTTCCAGGGCGGCAAGACGCAGTACGACGGGATCGACGACAAGGTCGATGCGCTGTTCGACTTCCCCGTTCACTTCGTGCTGCGGAGTGTTTTCGCTCGCGGCAACTCGATCCGTGAAGTGCCGCAGATGCTGGCGCGGGACTACCTCTATCCGAATCCGAACGCGCTGGTCACACTGCTCGGCCTGCACGACGTGAATCGGTTCATGCATGAACCGGGCGCCACGACCGAAGGCCTCAAGCTCGCGTACACCGTCCTCGCCACCGCGCGCGGCACGCCGCTCGTCTACTACGGTGACGAGATCGCGATGCCAGGCGGCAACGATCCCGACAACCGTCGCGACTTTCCCGGTGGATGGCGTGAGGATCCACGCAACGCCTTCGAGGCGAGCGGGCGTAGTGGCGTTGAGCAGGGTGTGTGGTCACATCTGCAGACACTGCTCATGCTGCGCGCGGCGCGACCGGACCTGCGCCGCGGGCGCATGGAGAACCTGCACGTGGGCGACCAGGCGTGGGTCTACCGTCGCGGCGGCACGGTGGTGGCGATCAACAACGGCACCACGCCGGTGACGGTTTCGCTGCCCGCGCTCTCGCTTGGCGCCGACGTCCTGAAGACGTGTTTGGCACCGACGGGCATGGCGGGTGGCGTGTCACTCACGATTCCAGCGCGATCGAGCTGCGTGTTCTGACCGCGTCAGACCGACAGTGCGTCAGCGACCCACGCCGAGCGACAGGTAGATACTGCGACCGTCGCTCGGCCACACACCGGGTCCTGGATAGAACTGCGGTCGCTTGGTGAAGTACTGCCGGTCGAAGGCATTGTTGACGCCTCCCGTCAGGCGCAGCAACCGTGTGAGCGTGAGGCTGGCAGTGACGTCCACGAGCGTGTACCCTGGGACGATGCCGGTTGCCCCGGTGGCACTGGGAACGACGGTGTTCAAGGCATCGGCAAAGGTGCGCGACACATGGCTGATCTGTACACTCCCGCTCATGCGGTCGTGCACGCCCGCGATGCCGCTGCGCACGATCCAGCGCGGCGCGGACTCCACTTCGTTGTTCCGGATGTCGACGTTCCTGCCACCGGCGGCGACCGAGCCGCGCCGGTAGCGGGCGTCCATCAGTGACGCCGCCCCGAAGGTCCGCCACGAGGCACCGGCGAGAGTGCCCAGCGGCAGACCGATGCGTGCCTCGAGTCCGATCGTCCGCGTCGTGCCAACGTTCGTCTTGTAGGTGAAGGGTGTCCCGGCGCTGTCAGTCAGCGTCAGCATGCCGAACCGATTGGCGTACTGCATCGCGAAAACATCGGCGTCGACACTGAGGCCACCGGACAGCGTGCGACGCACACCCGACTCCACCGTCCATCCCCGCGCATCGCGGATGGTCGGATCTGTGCGCTCAGTGGCCGTCTCGGGCAGCACATCCTTCAGGATCATCGGGCGATACGCCTGACTGAACCCGCTGTACCACTCACCGCCGCCAGCGATCCGATACGCCGTGCGGATGCCGAAGAGCGGGAAGTCGTGGCTGACGTTGCGCGGGACATCGGCCGGGTCGTAGTACGCGAGTGTGCCCCGCATGCGGGTCGTACCGCGCTCGACGCGAAATCCGGGAACGACGGTCAGGCGTGGCGAAAGCTGTAGCTCGAGCTCTGAGAACACGGCGACGTTGTTGGTGAGGTATCGCAGGTCCCGCTGGAACGTGGCGCCAGGCTGCAGTGTGAGGTCGTAGTCACTCCCGCGGGAACCGACGCCACGCTGCCGGCGCCCCATCGCATTGTCCGAGATAACAACGCCCGTCGAGAGCGTGGTTGGGACGGAGCCGAGGGTGAAGTCCTGCAGCAGGCGGAATTCGTACGTCCGGCTGTCGTACCGATCGATGTCCACCTGTCGTGCACTGAAGACACTCGCGGCTGACGATGTGTCCGGCTGCGTCGCAAAGCCACCGACAGCCACGCTGCTCCGGTCACCGAAGACGCCGGAGGCGAGGAACGAGGCTCGCGTGGATGGACGCGGCGTCCACGTGAGGGTGAGCGACGGCAGAAGGATGTCAGGGCTATAGAAGTTTCGAGATCGTGTCGCAGCGCGGGGGTCGGCCGCGAACATGGCATCGGTCAGCGGACCAGGCTGGCGATACAGGTACCGACTCCTCGCCACCTCGGCGCGCACGGACAGCGAAGACGTCAGCGGCAGCGATGCGGACAGAAACTCGGCGTCGGATTCGGAACGGCCGTTGGCCCGGAAGCCGGCGGACTGTCTGAAGCTCGCGTAGCCGTAGTACGTCACGCGCCCGATCTTCCCACCAACCGCGTTCCACGAGCTCCGCAGCCCGAAGCTCCCTGCTGAACTGCGGGACTCGACCGTGAGCGCGCGCGTGGTATCCGGTGACCGGACCACATAGTTGATCAGCCCCCCGAACTGCGATCCATATTGGAGCGCCGCCGTGCCGCGGACGATCTCGACCCGTTCGATCGCCTCCATCGGCGCACTGTAGTGGCTTGCCGGATAGCCATACACGTCCGAATTGGTGACGACACCATTCTGACGGACGTTGAACTCCCAGGACCGATGGGCATCGAGCCCGCGCGCCGAGATGTTCATCTGGTTTCCGCTGCCATCCATGTCGTACACGAACACGCCCGGCACCTCAGCGAACAGCTGCCGTCCCACCTTCTCCGCAACGTTGGCGGCAGTGCCAGCGACGGCAACCACCTCGCGCTTTGCACCTGTGGTATTGAACATCCCCGCCACATATCGCGGAGCGTCGGTGACGCTGCCGGGCGTGCGCCGTGCGCGAACGACCACGACGGCCAGGCGTTTGCCGGCGGAATCACGCCTGATTCGCGCGGTATCCGGACGCTGTTGCGCGACCAGCGGCCACGCGGCGCTGCCGGTGCAAAACAGCAGCACCAATAGACCAAGCACACACTGACGAAGCCTCTGACACATCACGTCACGCCTCGCACAATCACTCCCCGCGCGCACGTCGCGGCAGTATGCACGGCGCTACTGCGCGCGGTCCGTCTGCGCATTGCGAACCGTAAGGGTCCCCACCCGAACCCCATGCCCCTTCCCTTCCGTGATGTCGCTGCGGTAGTGAATCCCGCCGTAGAGGCGCGAGATGCCGGCTTCGTCAGCCTGCTGCGTGAACGTGGAGCTGGCTGACGGGAAGAGATACCCGAGCACCGTTGCAGCGGCGCCTGAGAAGGTCGAGTGTCCAGACGGATAGGCGGGGAAGTTGGGCAGACCGATATCGGTCTTGATCGCCGGGTCCAGCTGCGAGGGTCGAGGATTGAAATAGAAATACTTCGCCTCCCAGCAGGCCACCGACGCATCGTGCATCGCCATGTTGAGCAGGGCAAAGGCGCGCGCGGCGCGCACCTCGCTCATCTGCGCATCGCGGATGTAGTCGGCCGCGATGTCGTTCCAGTGACCGGGGGGCGTGTAGGTACCGGCGCCGTCGTTCCACTGCTGGGCAATGGCGCGCTGCGCGCGCGTGAGCTTCTCCGTCGTACGCCGGACCTCGGCCGTCTCCTCCGTCATCTGTGCCGACGACGTGGAGGGCGGCGCGGCGGGTCGGGCGGTGACCAGCTCGGCCGGCGTCATGTTCCACGTCAGGACCGCGCCGAAGTTGGGCAGCATCGGCGGCCGCTCCGGCAGCTCTCGAGAGATCCACGGAATCTCGCCACGCCCTCTGGCGGCGGCAGCGAGCATCGCCCACTGCGTCGGTGTGCCGATGGCGTTCGCGGTTCCGTCGCTGCTCATTCGCGCCAGCACCAGTGTCGCGATCGACCGGCCGAGCGCCAGCCCGGCCGCGAGATCACTGGCAGTGGCCTTGCCCGAGAGCAGCGCCGCCTCCCGCTGGTCGGCCGCACGCCTGGTGACTTCCTCCACGGCCGCCGGAAAGAGCGCCTGCATCATGGCCACCGTCACGCCCGCCAGTACCGCATCCTCGGACGGATACGATGGCAGGTCCGCGATCGGCACCAGCTGGCGCACTGCGGCGTCGACCTTGGCGGGAGACGGCCGGCGATACTGGTACTTGTACGCCCATGCCGCCTTCAGCGCCTCGTACTGCGCCACCGAGATGTAGCTGTAGGCGCGCGCAGCGTACGGCGGATTGGCGAATGGGAAGGCCGGGTCCCCGAATGGGTTGTTGGCGTCGGGGAATGGATATGTGCCGTCGGCCCGCGGTGCCGGAGGCAGGTTGTAGCGCGCCACCAGGCCGCGCAGGATCTGATTCCATCGCAGCACGCCGCCACCGGCCCAGTAGCCGATTCGCTCCTGCTGGACGGGAGTCATCACAGCCTGCGCCGCCTTGATCGAGGCGAGCTCGGCGAGATACGCATCGCTCGTTACCGCGGCGGGCGCCGCCACCGCCACCTGCGTGGGCGACGAGAGCACGATCATCCGCCACGTGCCCGCACTTGAGTCGGTGCTGTTTGCCACCAGCGGCAGCAGGTCTTCGGTCTGCGTGATCGACTTGTCACAGCTGAGGATCATCAACGAGAGCGCGGTCAGCGCACTGCCGCGCAGCAGCGTCGAGCGACGCGAGAGGCATACAGGAGCGCGCATCAGAGCTTCCCTGCCAGCAGCAGGCCGGCCATGATCGACGTGGACTGTCCGACGTTGCGCCCGGTCAGCACATGCGATGCGCCGGCGTGCACGGAGAGCACACGGAACATCGGAAGCGTGTACTGCACACGGCCGTCGATGCGCGTGAAGTCCATACGGTTCGAGACGAAGGGCATGTCCTGCCGGCGGATGTCGCCGCCGCCGAGGGTGCGCTGCCGTGTCAGCACCACCGGAATCACGAGGCCCGGCCGCTGATAGCCGAGCGTGAACGACGCATCGCTCACGTCAGGCATCTGCACTTCGTTGGTGAGGAAGAGCTGATTGTTCGTGTAGTAGGAAATCCGATCCAGCGTCACGTTGCCGCGTCGCGTGTAGGCGAGCGTCCCGTTGGTGTACATGCCGTTACGGGCCTGGAACGACAGGATGCCGCGTGCCGTCGCCCGCTTGCTCGCCGAGCCGATCGACAGCGGGTAGAAGTCGGGCGTGTACT
>JANNVN010000381.1:0-3012 GCA_031414435.1 Gemmatimonadaceae bacterium | reverse complement strand
ACATTCGTATCCTGATACTCGTCGACGAGCACGTGGTCGTACCTGGCACGGATCCGACTGGCCAGCGGTTCCGCTTCGAGCATCGCGGCCCAGAAGAGGAGCAGGTCGTCGTAGTCGACGAGATTCCGTGCGGATTTGCGCTCGACGTACTCCGTGAAGACCCGGCCGATGTCGGCCAGATCGTCGACGTACTGCGGGAACGCGTCGCGGAGCAGGTCGTCGACGGTCCGATCGGTGTTGATGTGACGACTGTAGAGCGTGTGCAGCGTTTCCTTCTTTGGAAACCGGCGGTCGCGCGCGCCAAGGCCAAGGGCGGCACGGGAGAGCTGCATCAGGTCCTCGGCATCGCCTTGGTCGAGAATCGTGAATCCGTCGCTGATGCCGGCGTGCTGGCCGAACTGCCGCAGGGTGCTGTGCGCCGTGGCGTGAAAGGTCCCGCCGGAGACCCGACGCCCATGGTGACCGGTCAGCCGCTCGACTCGTGCCAGCATCTCGTCGGCCGCGCGACGGGTGAACGTGAGCAGGAGAATGCGCTCCGCGGCCACACCGCGTTCGATCAGTGCCGCAACGCGGTGTACCAGCGTCCGTGTCTTGCCCGTGCCGGCGCCGGCGACGAGCAGCAGTGGACCGTCACCGTGCGCCACGGCGGCGTGCTGTTCGGCATTCAGCCCCGCATGCATGGACGGCAGTGGCGCCGCCCCGGGATCTGCACTCACTCCTTCGACTGGTTGCGAATGCTGTTGATCATCCACTGCGTGAACTTGCTGCTGCTGTGCCGCTGCTCCTTCCACGGATCGCCGTACATGTGGTATCCGTTCTGCTCCCAGAAGCCCGGCGCATCGGCGTTGAGAAACTCGAAGCTGCGCACCCACTTGGCGCTCTTCCAGAGATAGAGATGGGGCACCACGAGGCGCATCGGCCAGCCGTGATCCGGTGTCAGGTCGACGCCGTCATGTTTCCACGCTAGCACATTCTCCGGTCGATCGAGGTCTTCGAGTGGCAGGTTGGTGGTGAAATCACCGTCCGCGTGAATCATCACGTGGGTTGCCTCGGGCAGTGGCTGCGCAAGCTGTAACAGATGCTGCACGCTGACGCCTTCGAAATCATTGTCGAGGCGACTCCAGCGGGTCACGCAGTGCATGTCGCAACGGGTGATCTGACGCGGAAGGGCCTGAATCTCAGAGAGGGTGAAATTTCGAGGTGCCGCGCACAGGCCCTGGAAATCGAATCGCCATGTGTCGGGATTGACCGATGGCACACGTCCATAGTGGAGGACGGGCCATTTGCGCGTCTGCGACTGACCAGGCGGGATGCGCTCGCGGTCGGTCGGCCGTACATCGAGGGTCGGGAGGTCGTCGGACATCGTTTGCTGGGGCTTGGGGTCTGCTGAACGATACTGCCAGCCGTCTCCTGTGCGTCAGCGCTGGGGCACGACCGGCCACGCGACGACGACTGAGCGCGGGCCGTGGCCTGCCGCCGAGCACGGCACGTCGCGATGAGCGCGTCATTCACGGAACGGAGCGGTGGGCTGGAGAACTGCGTTCCTGGTGGCAGGGGGCAGGGCGTGGAATCGAGAACGAGAACAAACTGCAAATGAGGGAGGCGCAGAGGCGCGGAGCCGCAGAGAACTGCATGCTGGGTGAGTGAAGGCCGCTGCTGCTGCTTGCGCGGTGCGTTGCGTTGATGAACGACTGTCAAGAACCAGCAGCCAACAATCAGGCACCAAGGACCACTCGCCAAGGACCACGCGCCAAGGACCACGCGCCAAGGACCAGGCACCAACGACTAGGCACCAACGACTAGGCACCAGGCACCAAGGAACTTCTCGAATTCGCTCAGCGTGCCGCGCGCGATCGCTGTGCCTTGTGCGGTTGCTCTTCTCTGCGGCTCCGCGCCTCTGCTTCTCCCTCTAACGCAGTTAGTTCAAAGCCTCGCAGCATCCAGACACCGCGCATCCGCTAGCACTGCAGCTCACGACACGTCCGCAGGCACCGGCAGCATCAGCTCGAGTTCATCGCGACGCAACGGAACCGCGTCGAGCATGAAGGTCCGCGCAAATGCCTCCACGGTCGCCTGCTTCATCTGCTCGAACGTTGGCGCGAGACTGCCGAGTTCCCGCCGCGTGCTCGTCATCACCACGTCGGCAATCCCGCACGGCACGAACAGGTCGAAGTAGGACAGATCGGTATCCACGTTCAGCGCGAAGCCATGTCGGGTGACCCAGTCGCGGGCATGCACGCCGATCGAGGCGATCTTCCGGTCTTCGATCCAGACGCCGGTGTACTTCGCCACCCGACTCGCCTGCAATCCGACGCTGCCGAGGGCGTCAATCAGCGCCTGCTCGACCTGTCGCAGGTACCAATGCAGATCCTGCGTGTGTTGCTTGAGGTCGACGATCGGATAGCCGACCAGCTGGCCCGGGCCGTGAAAGGTTGCGTCACCGCCACGTTCGATCTCGAAACGCTCCACGCCGCGCGCCGCGAGGAGCGTTTCGGAGATCTGCAGATTGCCGCCCTTGGTGGACCTGCCCAGCGTCACCACGGGAGGATGCTCCACCAGCAGCAGCACGTCGTCGGGCACGGCGCCCGTGATGCGTGCCGCCGCCACCGCCCGCTGGAGTTCGAGGGACTCGCCGAAGGCGAGATGCCCGAGGTCCACCACCAGCAGACGGCGCGTGCTCATGCCCGGTGCATCACGCGTGCACCATCTTCCCCATCGAATCGAGCACCGCTTCGGCAATCGCTTCCGACAACGTTGGGTGAGCGTGCACTGCGAGGTCGATTTCTTCCACCGTAAACTCGTTTTCACGGGCAACCACGATCTCGTGGATCAGCTCCGTTGCGTGCGCGCCAACGATGTGCGCACCGAGAATCTCGCCATACTTCTCGTCGCGGATGATCTTCACGAATCCATCCGTCTCACCCGACGTGCGTGCGCGACCGTTGGCCGAGAACGGGAACTTGCCGACCTTGTACGCCACGCCCTTGGCCTTGACCTGCTCTTCCGTCATGC
>JANNVN010000380.1:0-14689 GCA_031414435.1 Gemmatimonadaceae bacterium | reverse complement strand
TCGTCGGCATCCCGCTCACGATCCGCCGCGGCCGTGGGTCGATGCGCATTCGCGCCTATCACCAGAGTTCGCATCTCGGTGACGAGTATCTGCTGCGCGAGCCACCGGCGCGCCGTGATCGCGAGAACCTCTCGTTCGAAGCGCTTGAAGCAACGCTCTCGCTCGATGCGGGTGCGCTCCGATTCTATGGGGGTGGCGAGCGCCTCTTCAATCGCGAGCCCGCCGACCTTGCCGGAACGATCGTGCATGGCGGGGTCGAGTTCAGGCCGGCGACGTGGATCGTGCCACTCGGCGGGCTCGGCGGCTTTCGCTTTCTTGCTGCGACGGACGTCAAGACATCCGAGGAGCACGACTGGAAGCCGAGCGTCAGCGCACGCGCGGGCCTCGAGTACGACCGGGCACGCGGCACGCAGCCGCCCGGCCGGCGCTGGGGGATCTTTGCCGAGTACTACGAGGGTCCGTCGCCGTATGGGCAGTTCTTCCGGGAACGGGTGCACTATATGGGCGTCGGCGTCCACTTCGGCGGATTCTGAAACACGGTCGGTCGCGCGCTGGGAGAATCACGCGCGCCGTTGCGTAGCTCAGTCCCATGCGCCACTCTCAGGCGTCAATCCCCGCCCCCCTGTCTGGAGTCCTGAGATATGAAGCCCTTTCTTGCTGCGCTTGTGGCTGTGACGCTGCCCGTGACACTGCTCGCCCAGCCTGCCCCGTCCGGCCCGCCGGCCAATCCCATCACCGCCAACTTCGCTGCGCGCATTGGGACCCTCGAACGCAACGTCGCACAAGCGTTCGATTCGATTCCTGCCAGCCTGTTCGGCTACAAGCCAACGCCGGCCCAGCTCACGATCGGCTATGTCGCCCAGCACGTGGCCACGGATAACTACTTCTTCTGCAACAACTACGGCGCGATGAAGGCTACCATCGACCCGAAAGACACGACCACGCCCGATTCCGTCAAGGCAACCTGGCCAAAGGCTGAGCTGGTGGCGAAGATGAAGGCATCCTTCGCCTTCTGCCAGAGTGCGTCGGCCCAGCTCACCGATGCCACGCTGGCCGAGCAGATCTCGATCACGTTTGGCGGCAACACGCGCACGGTGACGCGCTCCAGCATGGTGCTCGGCCACGCTCTCGACATGGCCGATCACTACAGTCAGATTTCGAACTACATGCGACTCAATGGCATGCTGCCACCGACGGCGCTCCCGCGGCCACCGCGTCCCGGGAACTGATTTCGTCGCTGCCGTCGTCCGCCACCAGCGTGGTGGTGGACGACGAGGCCGGCCTCGGATCGGTTTCTCTCTGTGGCGGCGTTGTAATGTCGGCGAACCGCGCCGCTACCGCTCCACGATGTGCGATCGCGTGATGCGGGAGATTGAGGGCGCGCCTGACTGCGCCATCACCAGTTCCGTCTCGCGACGCAGGATCGCGAGCACCATCTCGACGCCCTCCTGACCGAACGCGCCGAGGCCCCAGATGTAGGGGCGTCCGATACCAACCGCGGTTGCTCCAAGTGCAAGCGCCGTGAAGACATCCGTGCCGCGCCGGATGCCGCCGTCCAGAATCACCGGGATCTTGCCTTGGGCGCCCTGCAGCACGTCCGGAAGCGACGCCACCGTCGCGCGCCGTGAATTCTCCGCCCGCCCGCCGTGATTCGAACAGAACAGGCCACGAATGCCCTGTGCAACGGCCAGTTCCGCGTCCTCTTTCGTCACGATGCCCTTGAGCAGGACGGGCAGCGACGTCGTGTCCTGCAAGCGTTTCACCCATTCCCAGGTGGCGGTGCCGACTTCTGGCTCGCGCGGGACGGCCGGATAGCCGTTCAGCATCGGTATCCGCTGCTGGCCAGGCTCAGCCACTTGTCCGCGCATGCCAGGAACGGGCGGACCACCCTCGTGGCACGCGACGCAGTTGCGTGGATCCCGTCGCGCCGATCGAATCATCGTCTCGCGGTTACTTCCCGCGAGCAGGTCGACGGTGAACACCACCGCCGATGCCCCTTCCTGCTCGGCGCGTCGTACCATCTGCTTCGTGCGCGCCCAGTCTCCCCCGTCGTGGTACAGCTGATACCAGACAGGCGCGCCCCGGGCTGCGACGACATTCGCGATTGATGTGGTGCTGACGGTCGACAAGACTTGCAGATGGTTCTTCGACTTCGCCGCGCGCGCCACCGCCAACTCGCCGTCCGCGTGAAACGCGCGCTGGTAGCCGACCGGATTGATCACGATCGGCGTCGGGAAGGTGGCGCCGAGCAGCGTGACGGATCCATCGACACGACTGCTGTCGACAAGTCGACGTGGCCGCAGCGCCCACTTCGCAAAGCCATCCCGATTCGCCAGAATCGTCGCGTCATCATCAACGCCACCGGCGAGGTACCCCCAGTGTGCAATCGGGATGCGGGACTCGGCCACAGGCTCGAAGTCAAAGACATCCAGCGCCTCGGCGGCGGACTTGATCGGTGGGAGTGATGCCGTCTGCTCGAGCAGTCGAGTGGCCAGATCCATCGGTGCGTTGCCGGGCCCAGACTGGCCGGCCAACCGCGCCAGAAGCGACCGGCTATCGCCGACGAGCAGTGGGCTCGCGGCCAGGAACGCCAGGAATCGCCGCCGTGCCACCAGATCTGTATCGGCCATGGAGTACCCGCCGGCTGAGGAGGAAGAAGTATTGGTGTGGGCTACGGTAGCGTACCGACCGCGACCTGTCGAGGCGACGGGCCCGACGCGGGCGGCAGCGACGATGGCCATCAGCGCGAGGGTGCCGCACCGACGGAAGAGATGCCGCGGCGGCGAACCTGATATATGTTCATTCTGCCACTACCCACGTGCAACCAAGAGCCTGCATGATTTTCTCCTGGCGTAGTTTCGGATTGTTGACGGCACTCGCCGCGACTCCCGTCGCAGCTCAGCGAGCCGCGGTGCCTCGCCCGGCCGCCGGGGTGACAGTCAGCGGGGTGGTGTTTGACAGCCTCGCGAACCGCCCGCTGGCCGCCGCTCTCGTGCAGCTTGTGAATGCCGACAGCCTGTCCGCGGCCGTACCGGCTTCAGTGACCGACTCACTCGGACGGTACGAGTTCGACGGTGTGCCGGCGGGCCGATATCTGCTGGGATTCCTCCATCCCCTCATCGATTCGATCGGCGTCGAGCCAAAGGCGCGCGAGGTCCGCGTCGACGGTACGGGCAACGTGCGCCGCGACCTTGCGCTTCCCGGTGCGAACACCATCCGCGTCAGTCTGTGCGGCGCGGCGGCAGTCGCTGATTCGGATGCCGTGATCCTCGGAGTGGTACGGCATGCCAGCGGCGGTCAGGCAGTGGATTCAGCTGTTGTCGCCGCCGAGTGGATCGAGATGTTCCTCGAACGCGGCCGCGTGAGCCGGAACCGCACGATTCGGCAGGTTCGCACCGGGGAATCCGGCTGGTTCTCCATCTGCGGGCCACCGAGCGGCGGCACGATCCAGCTGTCGGCATCGCGCGGCACCGATACCACGGCGGCGCTGGAACTCGAAGTGCCGAAGGGCGGATTCCTGCGGCGTGATCTTTTTTTTGGCGTCGCGCGTGTCGTACGTGCCGACACCGAAGGCGCGGCGAGCGACAGTGGTGTCATGCAGCACCGGCTCGTCGGCGACGGTCGCCTGAGCGGCACCGTGGTGGCCACGAGTGGCGCACGACCGCTGGCGGGGGCGCGAGTGGGCATTCTCAACGGTCCACAGACTCGCACCGACGAACGCGGTGCATGGACGTTGACCGGTGTTCCGACCGGCACACGAACACTCGAAGTGCGTGCGCTGGCACACTATCCGGTGTCGCTGCCGGTGGACGTGGTCGACGGCGCACCACCCGTGCCAATCTCGATGCTGACGCTGCAGTCAGTGCTCGATACAGTGCTCGTGACGGCGAACCGGCCGGGCAACAGGAGACTGATCGATTTTCTCCAGCGCCGGCGGAGCTCAGGCACCGGACGATTTCTCACCGGTGAGGAGATCGCGCGGCGGCAGCCGATCTACACGTCTGACCTGTTCCGGACGATACCCGGTTTTCGCGTCGACCGCGATGGCAATGGCCAGGAGATCCTGACGATGCGAGGCAACGGCGCCGGGCGCTGCCAACCAACCGTGTTCATGAACGGAATGAGCATGCGTGGGCTGTCTGCGGGCGAAGTCAACAGTTTCCTCCGCCCGAACGAGATCGCGGGCATCGAAATCTATTCCGCCGCCGGCGCACCGATGCAGTTTTCTGATCTGGGCGGGTGCGGAGTCATTGTGCTCTGGTCGCGGTAAGCAGTCGCCTGTTGCGTCAATTCTGGTCGGTGTCGACGTCGCGCTCGTCATAGTCGTAGGGATCCAGACGCCAAATCAACGTGTCACCCACACCGATCGAGTCGACGGCTGGTGAACTCCCGTTTCGTGCGCTCCTGAAGCTGTACCCCTGGTTCGTTGCGAACAGCACTGTGTTCGCGTCGTAGACCCGCGCTTCGAAAGTGATGCGTCGTCTGGTTGACGACGGCACCTCGGCAGTAGCGCTATACGCGCCAACCCGTTGCCCTGGCGTCCAGACCGCGACCGCAATCCCGGCGGCATCTTCAAATCGTCTGCACACTCCTGCGCCCGGCCACGCGCCTATCCACGACTCACCACCGTCGCGGTTGTTCGTGAAGTGTAAGGATGCGTAAATGACGGCAACCGCACGAACGATTTCCAACACATATGCGTGAACCCCTTCACCTCTCCGGAACCGTCATGTCACGTCGAATCATCGTTTGGTGCTGCATCCTCTCATCCCTCGCGGTCCCATTGCGCGCGCAATCTTCGGCGGTCGGCACCTGGTCGGCTCAGGTTCCCGACGCGGTGCGAAACGAAGACGGCGTTCAGACTGTCGTGTCCACCACGACGGCGATTCTGGTTCTCCAAGCGCGCGGCGACTCGCTCTTCGGCACGCTGACGCGCGCCAAGGCATAAGTGGTGGGGCGCGTCCTGATTCCGCCGTGGGCGCTCGAGCCGCACACGGAACTGCGAACTCACTCAGAACTTCGCCGCCGCCCCCACCAGCATCTGCCCATTGTGATTCGACCGCGCCCCGCGTGCACGCGATCGGCTGTCGTAGTCATTCTGGAACGACAGCCGGAGCGAGGTCCGGCTGCTCAGCAGATACCCAATGCTCGTTTGTGATGAGCCAAGAAAGTTGGACCAGTCATCGATCCGCGGACGAATCAGTGTCACGTGATCGAGGTTCATCTTGTCGGTGAACTGGTTCCGGTAGCGCAACCGATTCGAAAAACGGAGCAGCTGCGATCGCTGCGTGCCAGCCCCTGCGCCGATCGCAGTCGTCTGCGGGAGTGAACTCCACTCACCAACAATCGCGGCGCTCGCGTCGAGTTGATAGGTCGTGTCGCAGTCGATCACGTACTTGTAGCCGGCACCGGCGTTGATTCGGTTGTTAATCCGGAGTTCGAGGCTCTGTTCGACACTGGCAAGCAAGAATTGCGAGTGACGATCCTCCGGTCGCCGGTCGAGACTACCCGTCAGCAGCCAGGAACGACGATCCATCCGTCGCACCCCATTGGCCCCACTCACCCCGATCAGGTAGCGTGACTCGACGCGAAAGCCGAAGAGTGTATCCCTCCCCGCGATACCAGCTCGGGCCGACAGGATCAACTGATCATTGTTCCCGTACAGGTAATTTCCGGCAATGTCGACCGTGCGCTCGAGTCGCGATGTTTGCGCGCCGAGTGCGGAGACGGATATCGCGACCATGAGCAGTACGAGGCGAAGCGCGCGAAAGACCGCGGCGAGGCGTCGGGGCATGCGTGAGGACGGGCTGGTGAGTGAAAGCGCGCAGCGGACGACGCAAAGAACAGCGCCCGCCGCATCGCGTCCAGTCCTGTCGAAATCATGCGGGGCCCTCGCCCGGTCACATGCACCCGCCGACAGCGCTCGATGGAATCACCCTCGTCCCGACGCGATCCACGGCCCACCGCTGCCAGTCGCCCGATCGCTGCAGCGAACCGGCCGCGGGCTCGTTGCGCCGGTTGACCGATCGCCAATATGCTTCCTTCCTTGCAGCAGGAATCGTCATGGGTCGGCCAACGCGGAGCGGGAATGCTGGACTTGCAGGCTCACGATGAGCGCGCCATCGCACTGGTATCGGCTATTCGATCCGGCGACACCGCGACGATCGAGTCCACCCTCCGCCAGGCACCCGAACTGGCCGGGGCCCGGATCGTTGACGATCGCGGCGTGGGCCGCACCCTGCTGCATGTGGCCGCCGACTGGCCGGGGCACATCCCCAACGCCTCAGCCAGCGTTGCCGTACTCGTCGCCGCCGGCGTGGACGTGAATGCCGCGGTGCGCCACGGTAATGCGCCGGAAACGGCGTTGCACTGGGCCGCGAGCAGTGACGACGTCGGCGTGCTCGACGCGCTCCTCGACGGCGGTGCGGACATCGAGGCACCTGGCGCGATCTTCACCGGCGGTACGGCGATGTCGGATGCTGTGGTCTTCGCACAATGGAATGCCGCGCGCCGCCTGCTGGAGCGCGGCGCGAAGACAACGATTTGGCAAGCCTCCGCTCTTGGCCTTCTGCCGCGCGTCGAGGAGTACCTCGCGGCCTCGCCGCCGCCTTCGGCGAAGGACGTCACCAATGCCCTCTGGCATGCCTGCCGCGGAGGCCAGCGCAGCGTCGCCGAGTACCTGCTCGCGCACGGCGCGGAGCTCAATTGGATCGGGTACGATCACAGGACACCACTCGATGCGGCGCATGACAGCGGTGCGACGGATCTGATCGAGTGGTTGATTTCCCGCGGTGCGTACCGCGCAGAGGGCGGTCGCACAGGGTAGTAGCCGGCGCAGGTGCTTACCGCGCTGTGGGCGGTCGCACAGCGTAGCCGGCGTGGGTACTTACCGCGAGCAGAGCCCGGCAAGGTACGTCAGACGCGCGCCAACGCACCTTGCCTCCCCTGACAGGTCAAAACACGACGCTCAATCCGCCAGTCTGCTCCACGCCAATAGCCTCACCACCGCTGCGGCGCTGATCAAACCGGAACCGTGCCTCGGCACGCAACGACACGCGATTCGACAGCGGAACACGCACGCCCGCGGGGAATGCCATCATCGTGCGCGTGAACGGGTCGCCATTCTCTTCGTTGCGATACGCAAGGCCGACCGCAACGCCGACGTAGGGTCGGACGAGCGGTGTCGGAAGCTCGGCGCGCAATCCCACCGTCGCGGAACCCAGTTGAAGCGCGCGCGACGGCGCGGGGACGGCGCCGGTGCCGGTGGGATTGTACGTCCCGATCGCATACGACAGCCCGACTTCGGAGCGCAACCAGCGCCGCAGCCGCCAATCGATGCGCATGGCAGCCATCGGCAGCTGCTTGTCGTCATCCTCACTGCGAAGTGCACCAACCGACATCTGCACTTCGCGCTCCGGCACGCGGTCGCGTCGTTCGTAGCTCAGGCGGATCGTGCGCACCCGACGATCCTCGCTGCCGCGGTCGCGTCTGGCCTGCGCTTCCACGAAGGACGGGAGCAGCAAGAGCGCGCCGAAGGAGAGAAGGGGAAGCCGTACGCGTGTTTGTATCATCAGGACTCCGGAGGTTGTGGGATTCGCGCAGACGAATCTCAGACCACGCCGGAGCGTCGGGGGTTTACTCCGCCATCGGGGCGGACCGTTGCTGGCCTTGCGCGCGCCGGACAGGAGCCCGAATTACTCCGACGCCGCCGGAGTCACAGTCACACCGTCGGAGGGTGCACTCCGTCCGACACTGTTTTCGGCCGCCACAGTGCAGCTGTACTCCGTGCCGTTGACAAGGCCGGTCACGGGGACGGGACTGGTTGCGCCAGAGCCCGTCAGTGACGCGCCGGCTGCGGTGCAGGTCGCGATGTATGCTGTGATAGGCGCACCGCCGTCTGATCGTGGCGGAGCGAACGCGAGACTCACGCTCCCGTCTCCAATCGTTGCGGCAACCTCGATTGGTGCACCTGGCGCGAGCGCCACTGGCCCTGCCGGCGAATCGTCACAGGCGCCGAGCAGTACGACGCCGAACGTTGGAATCAGCAGAAGCTGTCGAATGCGCATTGGAGTTCTCCCGATGGAAGGAATTCATTCGGACAATCACCGAATCAGTTCGGCCATCAGTTTTGACGACTCCATTTCCGCGATGTTAACGAACGCACCGATGCGTGAGTGCTGCTCGCATCATCAGATGCACTACTACGTTCGTCATCGACGCCGTTGACACAACGCGTCCTCCGCGTGACTTCATCCCCTGGTGGGCTGCGACCGTGCACGTCTCTGCTCGGCGACCCCGCAGGACGACGACACCGGCTGACTGGTGCGGTGCGGGCACCTCATGAGCTCGACAGTACCGTCGTCAGCACACCGATGATCAGCGCCACAAGCGACGTATTGAACGCAAACGATAGAATACCATGCAAGAGAGCCGTGCGGCGAATCCGGCGATCGTGGATGCACACGTCTGCGGTTTGTGCGGTCATGCCGATCACGAACGCGAAGTAGGCCAGATCGAGGTAGTCCGGCATGTCGGCAATGCCCGGGAACTCGAGTGGCGTCGCGCCAGTCGGCGCCTCGTAGTACAGGTGCGCGTAACGCAGCGTGAACACGGTGTGGATCAGCGCCCAGGCAAGGGCGACGGCAGAGAGCGAGAGGATGATCGCGCCATTCCGATCGCTGCCACCCAAGGTCATGCTGCCCCGCAACAGCACCAGCACAGCGAGCAGTGAGGCGCCCGCACCGAGGACGACCAGAATCAGGGATGCCAGCCGGCTCGGATCCTCGCGCTGTGACAAGGCGCGGATCTGTTCTGGTCCGAGCGTCAGGATACTGAGCCACGTCAGTGCCAGCGCCACGATCGCGAACGTATCCCACGACGCCACCGCCCGCATGTCGCTGCGGATGGCGGAGGGAAGCAGCAACGCGGCGACGAGGCTGGACAGCACAGCGAGGGCGAGGCGCGTGCCGGCGTGCAGATGTGCCAGGCGGTAGCGCAGACCGGTCGTTTTACGGTTCGTCATGCAGGTCCTGGGACGATTGTTCGGAAGGACGGCGCGATGGCATCACGGCTTCGTCGAAACTACTGTGCTGGCGCCTTGCTCAGCCGTATGGCCGTGTCGGTAGACCTTGAGCGACCGGCTGCACCGTGCGCCCACTTTCGCGCCCCGCCCCATGTGAAAAAGGTGTGTGACTGCCCGGTGCGAGTCGCCCCGAAGGCGTAGGTTGGCCCCCGTGACACCAACGAACGACGTTCGGCGTACGCAGGCCGAACACATGTACCCCTCCCTGGACTCCGGCGCTTCCTGAATGTCGCGACTACTCATCGTACTGTTCACCGCGCTCGTCGGCTGTTCCTCGAGGGACGCCGTCGAGCAATACGGCTTCGTGGCCCTCCTCGGCGATGATACGGTCTCGGTGGAACGGATCACGCGAACGTCACGCAGATTGCTCAGCGACGATGTCGATCGGTTCCCGGTGGTCCGCCAGCGACACACCGAGATCGACCTTGACCACAACGGCCGGTTGACGCGCATGGTCATGGACGTCCGCAACTCAGTGTTCGGGACACAGCACGCGCCACGATTGGCAAGGTCGCCATTGCCATTGACTACGGCCGACCGCTGGCCCGAGGGCGCACGCTGCTCGGCAACGTGATTGCCTACGATCGCGTCTGGCGCACCGGGGCCAACGCCGCCACTCAATTCACCACCTCCGCGCCGCTTTCCATCGCAGGGATCGCCGTGCCAGCCGGCACGCACTCCCTCTGGACGATCCCGCGCGCCACGGGCGTGGAGTTGATCGTCAATGGTGAATCGGGCCAATGGGGCACGCAGTACGCAAGCGCGCGGGATCTGGGCACTGCACAGCTGCGAAGCGAATCGGTCGCAACCCCGGTCGAGCGGTTCACGATCGCAGTGAACCCGAACGACACCCGAAATTGTGTGCTGACGATTCAGTGGGGGACGTTCCGGTGGACCGCGCCGATCGCTGTCAGGTAACGAGACTGGGCGTGACGTGACAGGCAGCGTCTTGCGAGGAATGGCAGCGCCGGCTTACGGCGACACGCAGGCCAGGGTGCCGCTGCGAGACGTCGCCGACAGGGTGCCAGTTGCCTCGAGCCAATCCAGCGCAGCGGGCCACAGCGATGCAGCATTGGGGCGGAAGAAGCCCATATGTCCGAGCGGTCCGGTCCCCAACTGTCGCGGATCGAGATCCATCGTCCGGACGTCGGCGTGCATGTAGCCAGTCAGGATCGCGTCGCGCGAACGCGGCGGCGACCAGGCGTCGTCGTGCGCCGACGCGGCGAGAATCGGCGTACGCACGCGCCCGAACATCTCGCGCATCTCGTCCCCGATGTCGGGGTCCCCGAAGAAGAACTGGGGATACCGGCACCAGCGGCGCCATTGCTCGTACACGCCGATTGGCAGATCCTCGCCCATTCCGAGCAGACTCCATGGCAGATATCCCTTCCAGCGCGTCAGCATCGGACCCACCACGTTCCAGAGCGCGAGGACCTTGAGCCGCTCGCCGAGCGTCATCCACCCGTGCCAACCTGCACCCGTGCCATACGTGAAGCAGGCGCGCACCGACGAATGATTGGGCAACATGCCGAATGCGTGTCCTCCGAAGGAGTGCCCGACCACGTAGAGCGGCACGCCGCGGGCGTCGGCCACTTTTGCGCTCGACGCAATCATCGCGGCGAGGTCGAGGCGCCCCCAGTCGCGGAAGTCCATTGCAAAACCTGCCAGCGAACGTGGGGCGCTTCGCCCCACCCCGCGGTAGTCAAACGTGACCGCCTCGTGACCACGCTCCTGCACGTATGCGGCGAAACGCCGATAGAATCGCTGCGGAACGCCAATCGCTCCTGCGATGACGACGATACCGCGCGGCGGGGTGGCCGGGTGAAAGTGATCGGACGCGAGCGTGTATCCGTCTGCGGTAACAATCAGCTGCGGCACGCGCCGCACCGGTGCAGGCCGCGAGGGGGACGGTCGTTGCGCGCTGCGCCGTGTCGTCGAAGAGAACATGCGTCGCAGTGTCTGTGCGAGGATCATGGTTGAGCTGCTATGAGTGCGAAGGTCCCGACGTCGTTCGTCAGGAAGGCGGGTCAAGGGCGTATCGCCCGTGGGGCCACGCCGCCTGACTATCCCTGCGAGGATTCCACCGAAAGCCGACACTCATCAGTTCAGGCGTGACATTCGTACAGCGCGCCGCAGGGCCGTGCAGCCCGCCGCAGTGCGCGAGTCTTGCGGCCCGCCGGATGTCGGCCGCGCACCGCGCCGCCTTCAAACGCCCCCATACGCGGGAGCAAGCGCGACGGTATCTTTCCCGCATGACCCCTCCCTTCCGCACCACGCTCCGGCGCGTCCTCGCCATCCAGGCGGCGACCCTCGTGATCCTCTGGCTGTTGCAATCCCGCTACGCGAGCTGACCGGACGATGCATTGGGTCAACTGGGTTATCGTCGCGGTCTATCTCGCGGTGGTCGTGTTCGATGGGCTTCGCCGCACACATGGCACGACCAACATCGAGGGGTACTTTCTCGCCAATCGCAGCCTGCCCTGGTGGGCAGTTGGCCTGTCGGTCATGGCGACGCAGCTCTCGGCCATCACACTGATCGGCACTACGGGTCAGGGCGCCACGGATGGCCTGAAGTTCATTCAGTTCTACTTCGGCCTGCCGATTGCAATGGTCATCCTTGGCGTGACGCTGGTGCCGTTCCTGCACCGCGCCAAGGTCTACACTGCGTACGAATATCTCGAGCGACGCTTCGATGCCAAGACCCGCTCGCTCACCAGCCTGCTCTTCCTGCTCTCGCGCGGTTTGTCGTGCGGTACCATCATTGCGGCGCCCAGTGTGGTGCTTTCGTCGATCTTCGGCTGGGACCTTGTACTTTGCGTTGCGCTGATCGGCTTGCCCACGATCATCTACACCGTCATCGGTGGCGTGCAGGCGGTCGCGTGGGCGGACGTCAAGCAGATGTTCGTGATTGCCGGCGCAATGTTTGCCATCATCACGATGCTGATCGTCCGGATGCCGATTCCGCTCGATGATGCGCTGCACATCGCAGGGGCCGCCGGTCGGCTGCAGGTGTTCGACTTCTCGTTCGATCTCTCCAAGACCTACACGTTCTGGTCCGGGATCCTCGGCGGGACGTTTCTCATGTTGTCGTACTTTGGCACCGATCAGAGTCAGGTCCAGCGCTATCTGGCAGCAAAGTCTGTCGACGAAGCCCGCAGCTCGCTGCTGATGAGCGCGTACTGGAAGATTCCGCTGCAGGCGCTGATCCTGCTGACCGGCGTGCTGGTCTTCCTGTTCTATCTCTTCACGCCGGCACCGCTGCTCTACAACCCGCGGCACAGCGCCGAGGTGGAGCAACACCAACCGGCACTCTTTGCGGACCTGCAGACCCGGTACACGGCGGCGATCGGAGCGCGTCAGACCGCGGCGCGGACCGCCACCACGATTCGCCACACCGGCACCGAAACGGAACTGCGTCGCTCGCTGGATGCATTCCGTGCGACAGAGGCAAGTGTCAGCGCCATTCGTACCGAAGCGCTGGCCGCCGCCGCGAACGCCACCGGAGAAGCCTCGCGCGACGTGAACTACATCATTCCGCGCTTCGTGCTCGACAACCTCCCGCTGGGATTTGCCGGCGTGTTCCTGGCGGCTGTGCTGGCGGCAGCCATGTCGAGTATCGCCGCGGAACTGAACTCGCTCTCGACTGCAACCGTTGTCGACTTCTATCAGCGCTGGTTCCGAAAGTCAGCCAGCGACAGGCACTATCTGAACGTGTCGAAGATTGCGACGGCGATCTGGGGGCTCTTTGCCTGCGTCGTCGCGACGTACGCCGCCACACTCGGCTCACTGATCGAAGTGGTGAACCGCTTCGGGTCATTTTTCTACGGCTCGATCCTCGGAATCTTCCTGCTGGCAATGATTCCACGGGTGCGCGCGGGTGCTGCGTTCGTTGGGCTGCTGGGTGGTATGGCGGCGGTCGGCTCGGTCGCTATCTGGGTGCCGAGCATCAGTTTCCTGTGGCACAATCTGATTGGCGCCGTGGTCGTTGTGTCGGTGGGCTACATGCTGAGCCTTGGCGGTCCCGCTGCCCCTCAAGCCGAGGCGCCGGCAGCGGGATAGCGCAGCGGCGACAATTCGGGTCCAGGCACGGCCAACAGCAACTGCCTGACGCGAAGGCGCAGCAAAGCAACTGCTTGACGCAAAGGCGCAGAGAGGCAGAGAGGCAGAGGCGTGTGAATTCAGCCCCTGACGGCGACCAGAACGATCCGAATACTCGAGCTGTGACACGAGTCCGATCGAGCTTGGGACGTCGAGAACTGAAGCCGTTGGTTCGTCGCGCGACTCTGCGCGACAAAATTTCATGCCGGCTACTCGTTGTGCCCTTGTGCCCTTGTGCCCTTGTGCCCTTGTGCCCTTGTGCCCTTGTGCCCTTGTGCCCTTGTGCCCCTGTGCCCTTGTGCCCTTGTGCCCTTGTGCCCTTGTGCCCTTGTGCCCTTGTGCCCTTGTGCCCTTGTGTCTCGAGGCCTCTCCGCCTTTGCAACTTTGCGCCTTTGCGTCAAGCAGTTGATTCGATTGCCGCGCAGCCGGGGGCTGCAGCGAACGGGCTGACGAGCGAGCGCCGGGCGGCTTGCCACCCCACGTAGCGCGGCAGGACAGGCACGGACGCTCCCGGGCGCTAAAAGCGCACGGCGAGCTGCACAATCCACACGGAAACCGGCCGTATGGCTGAGTCCGGCAATCCGCTCCCGTGGGACCGGCGTAGCGGGGGTGTAGTCCCCGAGAAACATCGTCCCGTCCTTCCCCACCGGAGCAGTTATGAACATGCGGTTCCCCACGCGCCTGCCACTCAAGGCACTGGCCGTGCTCGCCGTGCTGGCCGGCACCGGCTTCACCGTACGCCAATTGCTGGCATCTGACCACCAGGATACGGCGCTCGTCGAGTTCTCCCCGCGATTCGACGTCAACGACGTCTACGCATTCCCGTCGCCGAGCGATCCGTCGCGCACCGTGCTGGTGCTCGGGACCAGTTCCCCGCTCACGCCGGCGCAGACGCCGAGCGCTACGTTCGGCACCAGAAACGAACAGCTGTACCAGCTCAAGATCGACAATACCGGTGACGCGAAGGAAGATCTGGTCTTCCAGTTCACCTTTCTCGGCAAGGGCCGCCGGCAGTTGGTGACGATGCGCGGCCCGTACAAGCCCGATGCGGTTGGGACCGTCAATACGCTGATGGACGGCCGGAAAATCTGGGGCCTGACGAACACCATCATCCAGTCACGTGGGATCAAGCTCTTCGCAGGACCGCGGGACGATCCATTCTTCATCGATCTCGAGCAGTTCTTCCGAATCCTGCCTGACCGCCGTCCGGAATCAGGCCCGCTCTCGCAGATCACGCAGGGGCCGCTGACGTTCCGCGACGCGATCGGCGCCAATCCCGCCGTCGATTTCCTGCGCGGCATCAATGACATGGCGATCGTCGTCGAAGTCCCGACCGGTATCCTCACGAACCCGGCCACCAACGGCCGCTTCGGCGTGTGGGGCACGACCAGCCGCGCGATCCGGAACTGATCCGACCTCGCGCTTCACCGCTTCCTTCACACATCAGGAGTACACACCGATGCTGCACAAGAATTCAGCGCGCGCCCTGCGTGCGCTTGCCCTGACGAT
>JANNVN010000379.1:0-2361 GCA_031414435.1 Gemmatimonadaceae bacterium | reverse complement strand
CCGGATGTGGTGCTGGTCGGGGCACTCGGCAATCACATTCAGGCCAACGATCAACGCGGCGTGTATCGCAGTACGGATGGCGGTCGCACCTGGACGAAGACACTCTACGTCGATGATCAGACTGGTATCGCCAAGCTGGCGCGCGCGTTTGATGTGCCGGATGTGATCTTCGCATCCACCGTGCGGCACTGGACGCCGCCAGGCTATGCAGTCGGGAAGTTTCGCTCGTGGCAGTTCGGAACTGCGCGTATGCCCGGCGACAGCAGTCCCACGCGCACGACGATCTGGAAGTCACTTGACGGCGGCGCCACCTGGACCAGGCTCGCCGGTACGGGGATGCCCGCGCTCGAGGGACGGGTGTGTATGTCTGTCGCCATAGGCACCAATGCGCAGCGTGTGTATATGATTTCCAACACCGCGCTCTGGCGATCGGATGACGGCGGCGCCAGCTGGCGGCAGATGGCAGCGGACGACGAACGGATCCACAACGGACAGGGCGGCTACAGCTGTGGTGTGTACATCGACCCGAAGAATCCGGATCTGATCTATACGATCAACACTGCCGCGTATCGGTCCACCGATGGTGGCCAGACGTTCACCGGCATGAAGGGCGCACCCGGTGGTGACGACCCGCAACAGCTCTGGATCGATCCGACCGATGGGCAACGCATCTTCATGGGACTCGATCAGGGCGCCACGATCTCGCTCGACGGCGGTGCCACCTGGAGTTCGTGGTACAATCAGTCCACCGAACAGCTCTATCATCTCTCGGCTGACAACTCGTATCCGTACTGGGTTTACGCCACGCAGCAGGATGCCGGTGCCATTCGCACCCGAGTGCGCGGCAACCACGGCGCGGTCACGATGTTCGATTGGAATCCGGTGAATGGATGGGAGTGGGGCACGGTCATTGCCGATCCGCTCAACCCCGCGACAGTATTTGCCAGCGGGAACGGTATCGTGAAGATCAGCTATCCAACCGAACAGTGGATCAATGTGAGCCCGGCCATCGATCCAGGCGCCAACGCACGATCGACAAGTGATCTGCCGTTGATCTGGGCGCCGTGGAACAAGCGGTTGCTGCTCGCGGGGCTCAACTACGTCGTCGGCACCACCGACGACGGCGCGCACTGGACACGCATGAGCCCGGAGCTCGGCATCGCACGAGGCATGGACTCCGCCACGGCTGCGAGTACACTCGGTGGACGCGGCGGCATCGAAGCGCTGTCGGCATCGGTCAAATCGGTTGGCGAGATCTGGGCCGGTACCGACAATGGGCTGATCCACCTCACGCGCGACGGCGGCAAGACGTGGCGGGATGTGAGCATTCCCGGTCTCGCCTCGCCGCGACGCGCCATCATTTCATCCATCGAAGCCTCGCCACACACCGCGGGCACCGCATACGCCGCGGTGGAACTCCTCCGGGTCGGCGATCACACACCATACCTCTTTCGCACGCGCGACTACGGGCGCACCTGGACGAAGATCATCGAAGGGCTGCCCACCGATGAACCGAGCGGCAGCTTTGCACGTGTACTGCGGCCCGACCCCGTCAGGCCCGGCCTTTTGTTCGCCGGTACCGAGAGCAGTGTGTACGTGTCGTTCAACGATGGCGACAGCTGGCAGTCACTGGCGCTCAACCTGCCGAACACGCCGGTACGCGATCTGCTGGTGAAGGACAACGACCTGCTCATCGCCACCCACGGTCGCGGCATGTGGGTGATCGATGACATCTCGTCGCTTCGACAGGTGACGCCGGCGCTCACCTCCGCACCGCTCCACCTTTTTGTGCCCGGCCTGGCGACGCGCACGCGTCGCAACGTGAACAGCAACACCCCGTTGCCGCCGGAGATTCCGCACGCGGACAACGCGCTCGACGGGGTGATCATCGACTACTGGCTTGGCAGTGCTGCGGCCGGCCGCGTGGAATTGGATGTGCTGGATGCCGGCGGCAACGTCGTGCGCAGCTATAGCAGCGATTCAATTGCTCCCGTACCGGAGGCCGCGCGACCGCCACATCCGAATTTCTGGGTTGAGGTGCCGTTGCCGCTGCCAAACAGCGCGGGGATGCATCGCGTGAATTGGAACCTCCGTCATGAGCCACCGCCCGCACTGACCCACAGTTTCGAGATCAACGCCAATCCTGGACGGTCACCAGCGATGCCGGAAGGTCCGCTGGCCTTGCCAGGGACCTACACGTTGCGCCTGACTGCCACCGGCGCCACATCGTCGGCACAGGTGACCGTGCGGAACGATCCGCGCTCGAACGTGAGCGCCCTTGCACTCGGCGCGCAGTACGCCCTCATGTCGCAGATCGCGGACAGAATGCGCGCGGCCTACGCAGGACAGCGGCAGGTGGAT
>JANNVN010000378.1:0-11826 GCA_031414435.1 Gemmatimonadaceae bacterium | reverse complement strand
CAGCTCGTCCACCGACCTGCCTTGCACGTCGACCTTGACCATGGAGGCCAGGTCGAGCAATGGCACCCACTTCTCGTCCCACACGAAATCGTCGAGTGCCAGCGTGTAGCCGCGCTTCTTCGCATCCGTACAGGCCGCAATGACCTCGGCATCCGGTTCTACCGTCTCAAGAACCTCGAGTACCACCGCCTTCGGGTCGAGCAACTCCCACGCACGCTCGACGATCAGATCACGTGACAGGTTGATCCACACCCGCTCACCTTCGGTCAGTCGGTCGAGTCCGATACCCAGCACGGCCTGAACCACCGTGCTCGACGCCATGACCGTCGACGTGACACCGTGCGCGGACGTCGAATCCGCGGCGTGGCGATACAACAGTTCGAAGCCAACCAGCTTCTGCCGGTCGTCGAAAATCGGTTGGCGGGCAACGATGGCGTCGGACATGATGGAATCGGCAGGCGGGACAGCGCGCCCGACTCCGCTGGTGTGCGGGTCGGATGAGAGGCGTGTCATGGAGTATCGGTCGCTGCACCTCCGGGCTTGCCTGTGCAACCGGGTCAGACCACCGTTCGCTCCATGGACCCTGTCGATATCGCCTCCTTCGCCCCACCCGTGCCGCCGCCGGCGGCGATTCTGGTCCGGAACTTCAGCAAGCGATATGGCGCGGTGACGGCGGTCCGCGGACTGAGTCTCGAGGTGCCACCAGGCGAGATCCTCGGCCTCGTCGGCCCCAATGGTGCCGGGAAGACCACCACCCTCCGGGCCCTCGCCGGCATTCTCCGCCCAACCGAGGGCACTCTCGCCATCGCAGGCTATGATCTGGCGATCTCACCGGTCGAGGCCAAGCGGCGACTCGCCTTTCTGCCAGATGAGCCGCACCTCTTCGACTATCTCACTGTCGAGGAGCACCTCCGCTTTACGGCGCGACTCTACGGCGTTACCGACGCTGCGGCCCGGATTCCCGAACTCCTCGCCGAGATGGAGCTCACCGAGAAGCGCGACGTCCTGCCCAGCGAGTTGTCGCGCGGCATGAAGCAAAAGCTCTCCGTGGCGTCGGCGCTGTTGCACGATCCCTCGGTGCTCATCCTCGACGAGCCGCTGACCGGACTCGATCCGTCGGGAATCCGGCGCATGAAGGACACCATCCGTCGTCGCGCCGAACGTGGGACGGCGGTCATTCTCAGCTCCCATCTGCTCAACCTCGTCGAAGAGCTCTGCACGCGAGTGCTGCTCCTGCGACGCGGCTCCGTGGCCGCCCTCGGTACGATCGATGACCTGCGGGCGTTGCGTCCGGAATTCGCCACGGCATCACTCGAAGACGTGTTCATCGCGCTCACCGACGACGCACCACCAGCCGGTCACGCGGCGTGACAGTCAGCACGGCACAGCCGTGGCATGCGCTCTGGTATCTGTACTCGAGAAGCTGGCGCAATCGCGTGCTGCAGCAGCTTCGGCGTTTGCGCCAGCCGCGCTACATCGTGGGTGCACTGGCGATGGGCGCGTACATCGCGTCGCTCCTCTTCTCGCCCTCGGCTCGTGCGGCTGTGGCGAGCGATGCCGGGTTGCTCGACCTGCGCCATCTGCTTTCCATCATCGGGTTGAGCCTCGCGCTCGGGGCATGGTGGTTGGCTGCGCCGAGCGACAACGCCCTCGCCTTCAGTTCCGCCGAGGTGTATTTCCTGTTTCCCGCGCCGGTGAAACGCCGCACACTTGTGCAGGCGCGGTTGCTCAGCGTGCAGGCGCTCCTGCTGATGCAGGTGCTGATCTGGACGTTGCTGCTGCGCCGCGGCAGCAGCGATCTGCCCGGTGGACTGCGCGCGGTCGGATTGTGGGTGTTGTTCACCACCATCTCGCTCCATCGCCTCGGTGCCACACTGGCCCGGACACATGCACCGGATGTGCCACGTCGCAAGCCGGTGGCCAAGACGATCGCCGTGCTGTTTCTGGTCGCACTGGTGATCGCATTCATCCAGTCGGCACCTGCGGCACTGGTGGTCTGGCGCAGCTATCTGGACCTGTCGTCGTACGATAGCACGCAGGTCGTCGGTCGTATGATGGCGGGGCGAGTGGCGGTGCAGTCGATGCTGAACGATCCGCTCGTGCACGTCATGGTCTGGCCCATTCGAGCCGCCACGGCACCAGCATTCGCAAGCAGCATCGCAACGTGGGCACTGGCCATGCCCGGTGCGCTGCTGCTGCTGGCGCTGCACTATTTCTGGATCCTGCGCGACCCGCAGCCATTTGAAGAACTTGCGATCGGATCGAGTGCACGATTCGCCGAACGCGTCGCACGGCAGCGTCGCGGCGCATCGTTGACCGGACTCAAGGTCAACCGGTTCCGCTGGGAGCTGGCGCTGACGGGACATCCCGCCGTGGCACTGGTCTGGAAGAACGTCACGGCCTCGATCCGCACCTTTCGTCCCCGCTCCCTGTTCATCGCAATCGTCATCGTCGTCATCATCGCGGCGATCTCCGGTCGTGGCGATGGCGGTGATTTTGCGCGCTCTTCAATGCGATCGGCCTTCATCACCACCTTCGGCAGTGTCTTCGTCGCCGCGGTGCTGACCGCCCCTGCCTGGTTCCGCCTCGACCTCAGGCACGATCTCACACATCTCGCGTTCCTCAAGACCGCGCCCCTCCCCGCTCACACGATCATTGCGACCGAAATCCTGACAGCTGCCCTGATCACGACCGTCGCCATGGCCCTGCTGTTCGGGATTCCCGGGTTCTTTCTGCTGCAGGGCATCGGTGGCCCCCTCGGGCGCCTCGGTCTCGCATTCAGCATTCTTGGCGGGATCATTGCCCTTGGCGGCATCAACCTCTTGCACATCACGCTCTACAATGCGGTGGCACTCTGGCTGCCCGCCTGGGTTCCACTGAATCAGGGGGGCGCGTCCACCGGCGGCGCCTCGGTCGTGGGACAGGTGTACATCACGTTGCTGGGCATTCTGGCATCGCTTTCGCTCCTGCTCGCCGCACCGGGCGCAGCCATGTGGGGGCTCTGGCTCTTCCTGGTGCCGAAGGGGGTATCTGTTGGCGTCATCGCAACCATCGCCCTTGCGATGGGGATGAGCCTCGTCGTCCTCGAGTGGCTGGGACTCGCGCGACTGCTTGGATCCGCATTGGATCGGCTCGAACCGTCCGACATTCCGGCAGCACAACCCTGAGCCAGAGGCGGTTATCTTCCATCATGTTCGACGACGACGCAGACGAGCGCCCTGACGGGGCAGATGCATTTGACGGAGACGGCGCCGGCGACGATGATCGCCCGGCGGTTTTCGTGACCACGACCACGGCGATTCCGATCACGGTGCAGCGCATGGACGACGAGCGCGCTCCTGAAGGGGTGTGCCTCGGCGCGTTCATCGGCGAGCGTCTGGTTGCTCGCTGTGCCATGCCGAACGAAGCCATCGATCATCTGCTTCGGCTCGATCTTTTCTCGGAGCCGGTGCCGCTCGGTCTCTTCGCTTACGAGGAGGAGCCAGGGTTGCAGTGCCGACTGTTCGCGCTGGTGCCGCCTGAAAAGCTGAAGGACTCCGACTCTGCCGACGAGCCGTGGAAAGAGAGTGTTCCGAGCTACGAGCAGTCCCGCTCGACGGAGGACAGTGAGGCGGATGCCGAGCTTTTCGGTGACGCCGACGAGGATGGCGTCCGCAGCCGCATGGAGACGGTGCTGCTCGGGCACATCGTACGCTTCGACAGCGACCGCAAGCACAACGATGATCTGGCCGCTGAGGCGGTCGACATTCTGCAGAAGATCATCGTCGGTGGGCCGTTGGATGAGGCCGATACCAAGGCGATCGACGAGCTGCTCGACTCACTCTGAAACATCTGTTTACTGCCGATCCGGTGGGTCTGGACCGATCGGCAGTATCGCTTGGAAGTGTACCGGAGAGATTGGCCCCTTCCAATCCTCGTTACATCGGTGCCTATTTGCCGCGTCTCCCCGTCCCGCATCGACGTCGGACGGCGTTCTGGCCACCAACCCGGACACTCATGGCGCACATCACGAAGATTGAAGGCATCGGCGACGCGTACGCCGACAAGCTTGGCACCGCCGGCATCAAGAGCACCGACGATTTGCTCACGAAGGCGGCTGACAAGAAAGGCCGCGAGTCTGTTGCTGCCGCCACCGGCATCAGCGAAGTGGTTCTGCTGAAGTGGGTGAATCAGGCCGATCTGCAGCGCGTGAAGGGGGTTGGTGAGGAGTTTGGTGAGCTGCTCGAGCGTTCTGGTGTCGACTCCGTTCCTGAACTCGCGCAGCGCAGTGCCGCCAACCTCGCCGCCAAGATGGCCGAGGTGAATGCGAAGTTGAAGCTCACGGGTACAGTGCCGTCCGAGACCACCGTCGCCGCGTGGATTTCGCACGCGAAGGAACTTGGCAGAGTCGTGTCGCATTGACGCTGCATCACCGTGTGGCCTGCTCTGGCTGTCGTTCCACAATTGAACAGCCGGCCGATGTGATCAACGGGCGTGATTCGACATTCCGAATCACGCCCGTTGGCTGTTTGTGCCGCGATGTCTGTCTGCGCGGGCGGCGCTGCCGGCGCGCCACGGACGATCAGATGTCCATCACACCGTACTGATCACGCAGCACGTTCATGTGATGCAGTTCGTGTCCGGCAATGATGTACGCCAGCGCTCGCACGCTGACCGGCTTGTTCGACGCCGTGCCAATGCGGTCCCACGCCTCGTCTTCCATGTTCTCGAACAGCAGAATCGTGGCCGCGTGTACTGCCATCAATTCGCTGAGAATCTGTTCGAGTGGAATGTCGTCGTACCGTGCAACTGCCGTGTAGGCATTCTCGTCGAACGACGGCAACGGTGTGGTATCGCCGCGCGCGATGCACATCGCGCGGTAGCTCATCACCCGTTCGGTGTCCGCCATGTGGCCCACTGCCTCGCGGATCGACCACTTGCCCGGTGCGTACCGATGACGCTCCTGCTCCTGCGTGATGGTTCTCATCGCGCGGTAGTTGGCATCAAAGATCACCGGCAGCAGCCGACGCAGGTCGCCATCGGGCACGAGCGCGATGTATCTGGCGTAGAACTCGCCGAAGGTTCCGGCCGCTGGCCGTTCGAAGGTCAGCTCATCCTGATGTGGAAACGGGATCGGCGAATGCTCCATCAGCGCACTCCGGCCGGCGACGCTGGCGGCACGCCGATCAGCTCGACTTCGAACACCAGAGTGGCCATCCTCGGAATGACCGGGGGACTGCCTATGTCGCCGTACCCGAGCTTGGCCGGCACGATCAGCTGACGCTTGCCGCCGACCTTCATCCCCCGCACCCCTTCGTCCCAGCCGGCAATCACCTGACCGATTCCGACGGTGAACCGGAACGTTTCATTCCGATCGCGGCTGGTGTCGAACTTCGTGCCGTCGGCGAGCCATCCGGTGTAATGCACTTCCGCTGTGGTCATCGAGTCGGCGACGGGCCCGGTGCCAACCACCAGGTCGTGAACATACAGCCCACTGGGACGGAGCTCGGTCGAGTCGAGCTTGACGGTCAGCGACGGCGCGAACGTCAGTTTTGACGGATCGCCAGAGACGGCGGGCGTCGCGGGTGGGGCTTCCACACACCCGATGGCTGGTGCGGCTGGCAATGCCGCGAGGAGAACCAGATGCCACGGAAATCGGAGACGATTCATCATGACCCGAACGCTAGCAGACTCTCCGCAAATTTGGGATGGCGCCGACGCATCGGCGTCCCGAATGACAGCAACCATGCACCCACCGAACTGCCCCGCCCGCAACACCGGCAGCAGGCACCGGCTGCGGCCGCCTTGCCGAGTGCCGTGCGGGCCCGCACGTTAGCTGATATGCCCTACGGATTCGCCGACATCGAGACACCGGTCCCGCTCGTCGATCTAGATCGCCTCTCGGTGAATCTCGATCGCATGGCCGCTTACGCCGCGCTGCACCAGCTCGACCTGCGCCCGCACGTCAAGACCCACAAGTCGTCGCGCATCGCTGCGGAACAGATGCGCCTTGGTGCGGTCGGGCTCACCGTGGCCACCCCGCGCGAGCTGCAGGTCATGAGCGAGGTCACCGACAGCATCTTCCTCGCTCATCCCCCATTCGGCGCCAAGATCCGACGCGTGCTGACCTTCGCGCAGGACGTGCAGCTGCGCGTCTCGCTCGATTCGCACCTGGCCATCGAATCACTGGGCGCTGCCTGCCGACAGCGTGATCAGACCGTCGATGTGCTGATCGAGGTCGACTTCGGCATGAAGCGCATGGGGGTCGCCGATCCCAACGATGTGGTGCGACTGGCCGGCGCGGTGCGTCGTCAGCCCGGGCTCCGGTATCGCGGTCTTTGCTTCTATCCGGGCCACATCCGTCAGCCGGTGGATCAGCAGGAAGGGCTGATCGACATCCTCTGCGGCGACCTGAAGAATGTGCTCGAAACCCTCGATCACGCCGGTCTGCGGCCCGAAATCGTCAGCGGTGGCTCGACCCCCGCCGCATTCCGGATGCACCACATTCCCGGCCTGACGGAAATCCGGCCCGGCACCTACGTGTTCAACGATCGCGATACCTACTCAATGGGTGCCTGCGCCTGGGAAGACTGTGCGCTTACCGTGCTGGCCACGGTCATCAGCGACGCGGTGCCCGGCCAGGTGGTGATCGACGCCGGCGTCAAGGCACTCGGCCGCGAACCAATCCGCGCCAAGGAAGGGGGCGGATACGGCGCCGTGCTCGATCATCCGGAAGTCTCGGTGGCGCGCATGAGCGAGGAGCACGGCATTCTCGATCTGAGCGATTCACTCTGGCGGCCGCAGGTCGGTGAACAGGTGCGGATTGTTCCCAATCACGCCTGTATCGTCACACAGCAGTTCGATGCGATGCTCGGCGTACGTGGCGAGATCGTCGAGACGTGGTGGCATGTAGGTGCACGTGGCCGGAACAGCCCGGAACTGGCGCCTGCGCCGCTATCGATCTGATCGTGATGCGTCACTCCATCAACCCACGCGAAGGAACACGTGGGTTGATGGTCACGAATCATCGGGTCTTCTGCAGTGCGTCCGACGCGCCTGGCAGCCACCTCGGCGCTGTGGAATCCGCCTCCACGTAGACTGCCGTGCCATAGCAGAGCACCTCCGTCACACCTTTCATCAGCTCGGTGGTGTCGTACCGGACCCCGATCACCGCATTGCCGCCCAGATGTCCGGCGTGGCTGACCATCATGTCAAACGCCTCGCCGCGCGTCTGCTCGCAGAGCCGCGTGAACACGGTGATGTTCCCGCCCAGAATCGTCTGCAGCGAACCCAGGCCCAATCCAAAAATCGAGCGCGACCTGACCACGATCCCCCGGACGATGCCGAGGGTTCGGACTACACGGTAGCCCTCGATCGAGAAGGCTGTCGTCGTCATCTCATTCACTGTCATCGGTCCGCCCTCGTTGAAATTGCCATCGCCAGCGCCTCACATCATCGAGAATAAAATCTATCACCCCACGCGCGGCACCCTTCGCCGCTGCACACCGACAGGTGCCGCGGCACACGTCAGCGCCGGGTTCCCAGTGACGAGAAACGTCTGTCTCTGAACACCGCGCACGCGTATTTGGGATCAAGTCACCACTCCAGCGGTCGAAACTGAATGGACAGTGAATCCACGCACACGCCTGCCCCACGCCGCCACCCCTTCCAGCCCCACCGCAGTCGATGCGACGGGGGTGGAGGCGGCTGTCGGCGAGTATCCGAAGCACGAGGTGCTCGAGCCCGAGGCCACGGCGGCGGTCGTCGTTGACTCTGCAGGGCAAAGACGACAGGAGCCTGACGCCACAGCGGCGCCGGCGGTCGTCGTTGACCATCCCGGGCACGGAGGGCTGGACCCGGAAGACGCAGCGACGCGCGCCGCCACCAGCGAGTATCCGAAGCACGACGTCCTCGAGCCTTTCGCGGTCTTTGATGCGCTTTCGGATATTGTCTGCATCACCACCCTCGACGGCACGCTGCGTTTCCTCAATCGTGCCGGACGCGACCTGCTCGGCCATGTGGGCGACGACTCGTCACCCGTGGGCTGTCTCTTCCCGACACACACGCTGCCGGCGCGTGAACTGTTGCTCAACGAGCTCCTGCCAGCCGCACTGCGCGATGGCAGCGCAACCGGCGACACCGCGCTGCTGACCGTCGATGGACGCGTGTTCCCGGCACGGCAGACTGTGATCGCTACACCATCGAGTGGCACGATGCCCGCCACGTTCACCATCGTGATCCGCGATGTGAGCATCGAGCGGCATGCTGCGGCACGGCTTGGCGAGAGTCAGCGGCTCTTCGAGATGATCGCCCGCAGCTCGCCGGATCTGATCTGCCTGTATGACCCGGCGGACGAACGCGTCGTCTGGACGAATCGCTGCCCGCACGCCTTCCTCGGAGGCGAGGAGCGCGATGCCCGGACGCTGAGCCGCAACGAGCTGCATCGCCTGGTACACCGGGACGATCGCGCGCAATTTCACGCCACGGCCACGCGTATGGCATCGGCGTATGGCGACAGCTATTCGCTCACCAGCGAGGTCCGGATGCGCACACCGGGTGCCCATTGGCGCTGGATTCAGACGCGCGCCACCGTCTTCAGCCGTCGCGAAACGGGCGCGCCGCTGTTGCTGCTGGGAATTGCCACCGACATCACCGTACGCAAGAAGACCGAGCACCGCCTGATCGCCGAGCGTGACGCTGCCGAGCAGGCCAGTCGGACGCGAGGCGAATTCGTGGCACGCATGACCGATGAGTTCCGGACCGGGCTGCACGCCATCGTCGGCTACACCAGCGAGGTGCGCCTGGATCGCGACCATCGACTGACCGCGCGCGACCTCGCGCACCTCGACTGCGCCGTGGACCGCAGTCAGCGGTTGCTCGAGACTGTGTCCGACCTGCACGATTTCTCGGCAATCGAGTCAGGGGATGTGGTGGTGGACCAGTCGTTGGTCGACGTATGCGCCCTGATCCGTGAGACGATTGTCGCGTTCGCCGATCACCCCGGCATCGTCGACACACCGCTGCGGGTGCATCTGCCTCAGGCCACCGCACCGCTGCTCACCGATCGACTCCGACTTCGGCAGGCGCTGACGCAGCTCATTGGCCACACGCTCGCCGTTTCACGCGAGGAGCCGATCAGTGTGACGCTGATCGTGGATGGTGCGCGACACTCTCCGATTGCAATTGGGGTCGAGTACACCGATCGCGCCACCGCGGTGCTGCATGACGCTGGAGTGTTTGCCCCGTTTCAACCGGGCACGTCGCGCAGCGAGCCCAATCGCGCATTGGGGACCGGTGTCGGCCTTGCGCTGACACGGGCGATTTGCGAAATGATCGGCTGCACCCTCAGTCTCGAGGACGCTGCATCGGAGGGGCGGAAGCGCTTTCGGATCGGTCTGCCGGTACCATCGCTCTCCGCTGAGCTCGCGGCAGTATTTCCGGTTCAGCCCGGCAACTCATCCGCCAAGATGTTCTGAGGACAGTCTTCGGCAGAATCCTCTGACGGGATTCCCGAATTCAGGCCGCTGACTCATCCGGTCGGCTGCACTCACGCCATTCCCGGGCGGAATCCCCTGATGGGCTTCTCCGATTGAGTCCGCTGACTCATCCGCTTGGCTGCTCTGACGCCATCTGCGGGCGGGATCGTCTCGCGGGATTCTCCGACGCCACCACTTCTTCGTAGCTTTGGGGTAGCCCAAGTCTGGCGTATGGCGTCGCCCTGCGCCCGGACCATTTCTGTCTCACTGTCAGCTCCCACGACCATGCGTCTCCGCAAGCTCGTCTCCGCCGCCCTCCTGGGCGCCGTGTTCGCATCGCCTCTCGCGCTGCGCGACCGCACGCCGCTCAACGCCGCCGCGCCAGTCGCGATGACCACCTTCACCATCGATCCGGTGCACAGCCAGATGTTGTTCAAGGTGCGTCACCTTGGCATCAGCACCGTCACAGGTCGGTTTGCCACGTTCACCGGCTCCTTCCAGCTCGACCCGGCCACCGGTCAGGCTGGCGCCGCGCAGCTGTCGATCGATGTCGCCAGCGTCAACACCGAGAATGAGCGCCGCAACGGACACCTGAAGTCGGCCGACTTCTTCGCTTCTGACAGCTTTCCGAAAATGACGTTCGTTTCCACTGCGATCCAGAAGTTGTCGGGCAACAAGTACAAGATGACTGGTAACCTCACGATTCGCGGCGTTACCAAGCCAGTAGTGCTCGATGCGGAACTCGCTGGCACGCGTCAGACGGCCGAAGGCTGGCTGGCCGCCGTCAACATGAGCGGCACAGTCAAGCGCAAGGAGTTTGGCCTGATGTGGGATCGCGTGACGGAAGGCGTCGCCGTTGTGGGTGACGAGGTGACGCTGCAGATCGAAGTCGAGGCCAAGGCACCGAAGTCGTGACCTGACCGCGCTTCAGTCGCGATCACAGCACGGCAAGGGGCCGGTGTCACAGCAACGTGACACCGGCCCCTTTGCGCTGTAGGACTTAATACGAGTGCGATCACCCCTCACATCGTGCCCGTCAATCCAGCAGCACACTCAGTCAGGCACGCCAGCAAGAACTGCCTGACGCAAAGGCGCAAAGAAGCAAGGGCACAAAGACATAAACTAAAGAAACAAAGAAACAAAGAAACAAAGAAACAAAGAAACAAAGAAACAAAGAAACAAAGAAACAAAGAAGCAAAGAAGCAAAGAAGCAAAGAAGCAAGGGCGAAGAGCCGCGACGCCGCATTACTCTCGGAAAGCGATACCTGCACCATCAGAATTCAGAACTGTACAGGCAACCGGTGGCTCCATCAGGTCGTACCGATCTCCAGGCTTGCTATGGCCCGAAAGCACGGCAGTTCTTTGCGCCTTCGCGCCTTTCGGTTCCCTTTGCGTTAATGCAGTTGCTGTTGCACTTGTACGATGCGTGACATCGCTGGCGACAGACTCCCCGAGAGCCCCGCAGGTCAAACGCCGCGCGAACGCGGCCAAATTGCCGGTGCACGCAACGGCTCTGAGGTTCGTGACTCAGCTGGCCGACAGCGAATTGCGACGTATTGCGGTGTTCGCCGTCTGCATCATCAGCTCCGCCATCCCTCCCAGAAACCTGAATCTCGCATCCTGCGACACGCCGGCCGCGTAACGCGCATACAACTGCAGCACAATCACCGAAACCTTCGCCAGCCCGAACACCCACCAATAGACTGGATCGTCGATTTTGATCCCACGCGCTGCGGCATATCGCTCAACCACCTCCGCTCGCGTGAGACAGCCTGACGCGGTCGTCACGCCGAGTGCCAGCGCCTGCAGCTTCGGCGCGTCGTCCGCCTGCACCCAGTACCCGAGTGACGTCGCCAGATCGAAACGTGGATCACCGACCGTCGCCATTTCCCAGTCCAGCACGCCGCGAATCACCCCTGGATCGGCGGCGTCCACCAGCAGGTTGTCAAACTTCCAGTCGTTGTGCAGCAGTGACGGCGAGATCGGTGACGGCAGTTTCTCCGCCAGCCACGCGAACACGAGCGCGGCATCGCCGTCCTTCACATCGGGCGGCCGCGCCGCCGTCCACCGCGCAGCCCAGTTGCTCACCTGTCGCGCACCGAATCCGTCGAGTTTCGCCGCGTCGTAGAGCGGCATGCCGGTCACGGGAAGCGCGTGCAGCGCTGCCAGTCCGTCCACGCAGGCCTCACTCATGCGACGCATGACCGCCGGCTCCCTCAAGGCTGGTGCATCGTCGAGCGTCCGAACCGCAACGCCTGGCACCAGCGACATGAGGAAGAACATGCCGCCGAGTACCGACTCGTCCTCGCACAGGGCAATCGGCGTCGGCACCGGCACTGGTGAACCATGCACCGCTGACAACACGCGGAAT
>JANNVN010000377.1:0-8605 GCA_031414435.1 Gemmatimonadaceae bacterium | reverse complement strand
AACCTGCAGGACCCGAAGAACAAGCGGAACATCCTGGCCGACGACAAGCTCAAGGCCGTGTTCGGTGGCAAGAAGACCGTCACCATGTTCGAGATGACCGCGCTGGTGTCCAAGCACCTCAGCTGAACCGGATCTCCCGCCCTCGGGCGGGTTATCTTCCGTACGACCGGATCGAGGGCGTGTCCTCCTGGGACAGGCCCTCGATTGCGTCCGGCCTCCGACGTCCTCCCGTCCGTCACCGCTGCACCCAGATCCCGTGGCTGCCGATCCGAAATCCAGTTCCGCGCCGCCGTCGGCGCCCAATGTCGTCGCTGCCGCTCGCGGCAAGACTGCCACCGGCAGCAAGTCAGCAGTCGTCGACGGGCTGAAGAGCTGGATCGTCCCGATCCTGATTTTCTTCGTCGTCCGGATCTTCTTCTTCCAGGCATATCGCATCCCATCGCCCAGCATGCAGCCGGAGATGATGGTCGGCGATTGGCTGTTCGTGAACAATCTGGTGTATGGGCCGAACATCCCGTTCACTGACGTCACGCTGCCCGGGTATGCCGAGCCGAAGGGGCGCGAGATCGTCGTGTTCAAGTCGCCGTATCAGGCTGACGAAGCGGCGATCGGCAACGACCCGCAGCCGACCCTGGTAAAGCGGCTCTGGGGAACGGCAGGCGATACGCTCCACATGCGTGACGGCGTTGTCCACGTGAACGGGACGCCGTATCCGCAGCGTCCGGACGAAAGCACGTCGCGGCTTGGCGGTGACATCACTGATCCATTGTTCGAGTGGCAGCACAAGTTCGAAGTGAAGGGATCCCGGTTTGGCGAACCGCCGCCGGTGCCGACACATGACAACTGGGGCCCGCTGCTGGTTCCGCCAGGTCACCTGTTCATGCTGGGCGATAATCGCTACGAATCCAAGGACAGCCGGTACTGGGGTATCGTTCCGCGCGGCAACCTGCGCGGCCGGCCGATTTTTGTGTACTACAGCTATAACGCCAACGATTCGGATCGCGCGCTGCCTTTCCTCACCGATATCCGGTGGTCGCGGATCGGCCATGTCTTCCGCTGACTGAACGCGTCGCGCCACTCCGCCGCCTGACGCTGCTTGGCGTGGTGGCACTGGCGGTGGGGAACATGGTCGGCACCTCGATCTGGACGCTGCCGGCGTCGATGGCCGCCGCCGCCGGCCCGCTCGCGATCGCGGCGTGGGGCATCACGGCGATCGGCTACTTCTTCATTGCAAGGACGTACTCGCGGCTCGGCGCACGCTGGCCAAAAACCGGCGGACCGTACATCTACGTCCGTGAAGCGTTTGGCGATTTCGCCGCGTTTCAGACGGTCTGGAGCTACTGGCTCAGCGCGACCATCGGCAACGCTGCGATCGTCACGGCGGTGGTGGGCTACGCCACCGGCTTCAGCGAGGTGTTGCGAGGCTCGCCAATGCAGCAGTTTCTGCTCGCACAGGCGCTGCTCTGGGGACTGTGCCTGCTCAACACGGTGGGTGTCAGTCAGAGTGCGAAACTTCAGATCGTGCTGATGATCGTGACGGTCGTACCATTGGTCCTCGGTTCGCTGGTCGCCATGCCGCAGATCGAGCTTGCGAACTTCACTCCCTTCGCGCCGCACGGCTGGGGTGCGCTTGCACCGGCGTGTGCGCTCGTGGTGTGGGCGTACTCGGGTGTCGAATCGGCCACCGTTCCTGCAGATGAAGTGCGTGATGGCGGATCGACCGTGGGGCGGGGTACGATGATCGGCTACTGGGTCGCCACCGGTGTGTTCCTGCTGACCGCCCTGATGGTCGTCGGTACCGTCCCGACGGCCGCACTCTCCGTCAGTCCGCGACCGATCGCGCTGGCGATGGAGCGAACGATTGGCGCGTGGGCCGCGATCGGCGTTGGTGTCGCGGCACTCGGCTCGAATCTGGCCACCCTCAATGGCTGGGTCCTGATGGCCGGTCGGATTCCCGTCACCGCAGCGCAGGATGGACTCTTCTTTCCGCCGCTCGGCCGGCTGCATCCCCGGTACGCCACCCCGCACGTGGCAATGATCTCCGGAACGATGATTCCCAGTGCGTTGCTGATGTTGTACTTCTCGCAATCGCTACTCAGCGTGTTCAAGTTCGTCGCACTCCTTGCAATTCTGACCACGTTGCTGCCACATCTGTATGCCTGTGCTGCAGAACTGCTGTTGGCACGTCGCCATCCGGAGCTCTATGACCCGGGTATGCTGATCCGGGTGACGGTCGAGGCCAGCATCGGTTTTCTGTTTGTCCTCTGGACGATGTATGGTGTGGGCCCTGAGTCGGCGATGTGGGGATTCCTGGCAATTGTTGCGGGAACACCCTTGTACGTCTGGCTTCAACGCGGCTTGCGGTCCCGATAACCGGTGGAGGGGCAACTGAACATCTGGCGCTTGATGCGATCACGATTGGTGCCACAGGGCCTGCGTACCGTAGCCGTCGCACTGCTGAGCGTGACCGCGGCCGTCGCGCAGATTCCGGAGCGACGTGGCGTGGTCCGGACAGATACCATGTGGTCGCAGGCGCCGGGCGTGACGAAGCAGCTGGTTGTCTATCTGCCACCGTCCTACAGCGATGCGAAGCCGCCGCGCCGGTACCCGCTGGCGGTGTACCTGCACGGGCTCTGGGGCAGCGAGTCCGATTGGACTGCGCGCGGCCAGCTCGCCGCGACGATGGACTCTCTGGTGGCGGCGGGGATGCCGGAGATGATCGTCGTCATGCCGGACGGCGACGATGGCTGGTGGACGACCTGGCACGCGCTCAATGACCTGCCCGCGTGTCGACGCGTACTTCGTCAGGAAAATGCGGACACGTATTGCGTCCCCTGGCCAAAGTACGACGACTTCGTGGCCTACGATGTCGTGACGTACGCCGATTCGGTGTATCGCACCATTCCACAACGTGAATCGCGTGCCATCGCCGGCCTGAGCATGGGCGGGTACGGCGCGATCAGCATCGCCGCACGGAATCCGGGTACCTTCGCCGTCGCGGCCAGTCACAGCGGTGTGCTGCGTCCTGCGTTGCTGGCGGATTCCAGCAGTGGTGCCGTCATCCTTCGCGACGCGCACACAACCGGCGAATTGCGCTCGGCAGCCGGGCCTCGCTGGGAGAGCATTTCTCCGGCGTTCGGCACGGATTCGGTGTCGTGGATCTCACGCGACCCGTCGCGGTTGATCGAGCAGATGCTGCGCCGGGGCGACCTGATCCCGTCCCTTTTCGTCGATGTCGGCACGGCGGATGCCCTGCTCTCCATGAACCGGTCCTTCCGCGATCGGATGGCCACGCTGCGTGTCCCGGTGCTCTACGCCGAGTGGCCGGGGCGTCATGATTGGCCATACTGGCGGACGCACCTGCCGGAGAGCCTCCGATTCATCGCCGAGCGGCTGGTGCCGTAGGCGGCGTGGGAAGGTCACGCTGGCGGGGCAGGATCGTCGTTGATGTGCCATGCTCCGCTTCCTCCTGTTGTGCTGCCTTTGCCTGATCGCGACCGCAATTCCGGCCAGCGACGCCGCCAGCGGTCCCGCCAGCCTTCAGCGCGGGACCGTAAGGCGCGAGTCGTTCTGGTCACCGGCGCTTGGTGCCCGGAAGCGTGTGGAGGTCTATCTGCCACCATCGTATCGTCAGCCGGGACACGCGAACACGCGCTATCCGGTGGCCGTCTATCTCCACGGCAAGTGGGGGGACGAGACCGATTGGGTCCTCAAGGGCGACCTGGCGGCGACCATGGATTCGCTCATCGGCGCAGGCATGCCGGAGATGCTGGTGGTCATGCCCGATGGTGACGACGGCTGGTGGATGTCCTGGGTGGGGAGCGTGGACCTCGACGAATGCGCCCGCACGCCACATCGCGGCGAGCCGCCGGAACTCTTCTGCGTGCCACATCCGCGGTATGACACGTATGTCGCTCACGATCTGGTGGCGCACATCGATGCGACCTACCGCACGCTGGCGCAGCCATCGTCGCGGGCGATCGGTGGCGTGAGCATGGGCGGGTATGGTGCGATCACGATTGCAGTGCGGTATCCCGACGTCTTCTCGGCGGCAGCCAGCCACGCTGGCATTCTCACGCCCGGATTGTTCGCCGACAGCAGCAGTCTGGCGACGACCGGTCGTGTGACGTGGCGGGTCAGCCGGACGACGAACGAGCTGCAGCGCGCCACCGGCGCGCGCTGGGAGGGGATGTACCCCATGTTTGGCGTCGATCCGGCCACATGGCGCGCACGCGACCCCGCGACACTCTTGCTGGCGCAGCAGGCAGAGGGCGCGCCCGTGCCATCGCTGTTCGTTGATGTGCCCCGCAGCGATGAAGTGTTGAAGCAGAATCGCGTTTTTCGCGCGGCGCTCGCCGCGCACGACGTTCCGCTCACCTACGTCGAGTCGGAAGGTGACCATTCGTGGGCGAACTACCGGGCCAGTCTGTCGCGCGCGCTCTGGTTCCTTGGCGCCCGCATGGCGCGCCTGCCCGCACGATCCTGACGCCCTCGTGAGCGGCGCACGCCCCGTAGCGCGGAGCGTGACGCCGGGGTGCACGATGCGGTATTCACCTTGCCTTCCCACGCCTCCGCACCCCAACTTCCTTGGATGATGGTCCGATTCGCACCAACACAGCCTGGCGCCTGGGATGCGTACGAAGCGAGCGCCGTGCGGAAGTTCAGCCGGTCGCTGGTGTCGATGGCGGTCGTCACCGGCATACTGTGGCGGCTCTGTCGCGCACTCTTCCTCGGCACCGGCCCGACCGATTCGCCGCTGTTCTTCGGGTCGGTGATCGCGCTCGGCGTGCTGGTGTTTTTCGGCATGGCCACCTTGCATGTCGGCAACTATCCACTCAAGCGTTGGCTCTGGCGTGTGCCGGTCTTCGCGCTGGTGGAGGGGATGGCTGAAGTCGCAACCTCCGCGTTGCTGATCGGCGCGCGCCGCGAGCCGTACGGCAGTGCAACGGCGGAATGGAGCGACCTCCCCAGTATTGCCGCGACAGTGCTGAGCACCCACATCGTTGTGCTCAGCATCTATGGCGGCATCCTGGCGCTTGTCGTGCAGGGCCTCCGCCGCTCGATGACGGCGGCGGGTGATGTCATCGTCGACGATCCGAAAGACGACCAGTAGCCGTTCACCTCGCACCACACGAATCATGTCTGCTGCATCCGGAGCCTTGCCCCTGCGCCGCGCCACGCAGTGCCTGTCACTGGTCGCGCTGCTTGTCGCACCGACCGGCCTTATCGCACAGGTGGGGCCACATCTGCCCAACGCTGACGCGCGACGCCCGCTCGGTACCCAGCGCGAGTGGGCCACCACTCAGCAGGAGTGGCTCAGGCTTCGGCTCGAGCGCACGCTGCCGGCCCTCATGCGGCGCGACAGCATCGACATGTGGATCGTGCCGATGCGCGAATACAACGAGGATCCCGTCTTCTCGTCGCTGGTTGCGCCATCCACCTTCGCGGCGCGCCGCCGCACGATCTACGTGTTCTTCGATCGCGGCGGCGACACGGGCGTCGAGCGCCTCGCACTCGGCGGAACATCGCAGAATGGCATGTACATGGCCGTGCGCTCGGAGTTGGCCGCCACCAACGTCAGCTCCGGTCGGACCACGGCGGAGCTGTGGGGATCCGCGCAGTGGGATGTACTGACCAAGGTGGTTCGCGAGCGCAAGCCGAAGCGGATCGCACTCAACATCGATACCACGTTCGCCTTCTCGGATGGCCTGACGCTTGGCGAGTACACCGGCATGCTGTCGCGCGAAGTGCTCAAGCCGCAGGATGACTGGCGAGCCGAGATCACCACGGCCGGGCGCCTGGCGGTGGATCTGATAGCGATTCGGCAGGCGGAAGAGGAAGCCACCTTCAATCGCATGAACCGGCTGACATGGGACATCATCGAAGAGGCGTTTTCGTCGAGGGTAGTGACCCCCGGTGTCACACGCACCAGCGATGTGGTGTGGTGGATGCGACAGCGCGTGGCCGATTACGGCCTGACGACCTGGTTCCAGCCATCGGTGGATATACAGCGCCGCGGCGTCACCGACGTGCAGCTCGGGAGCGACCCGATCATCCAGAAGGGTGACGTGCTGCATTGTGACTTCGGCATCACTGCGCTGCGCCTCAACACCGACACGCAGCACATGGGCTACGTCCTTCGGGATGGTGAGTCCGAGGTTCCGGCGGGGCTGCAGCGTGCTCTCGCCACCGCAAACAAGTTGCAGGACATCGTGTTCTCCGAGATCAAGCCGGGCCGGTCGGGCAACGAGGTGCTGCAGGCGTCACGCCAGCGCATGAGCCGCGACAGCATCGATGGCACGATCTACTCGCATGCGATCGGCATGCACGGTCACGGCGCCGGTACGCTGATCGGGCTTTGGGATTACCAGGATGGCGTTCCGGGTCGCGGGGACCATGCAATTCAGCCCGCCACCTGGTATTCCATCGAACTGCAGGCCACCTCGAAGGTGCCGGAGTGGGGGAATCAACCCGTCCGCGTCGGGCAGGAAGAGGACGTGATCCTGGATGGTGCCGGCGTGGTCCGCTGGGGGTACCAGCGACAGAGCCGGTTCCATCTGGTACGGCCGGCAACGGGTGCCCGGAAGCGTCGCTGAGCCACGCCTCTCTCGGTTTCGTGATAACTTTCGGCCAGTGGTTGGCGGAGTCGCTGCTGACCGGGATTGATCAGGACCGCCATGCGGAAGAAGAACAAGGAACTCATCGTCGTCGGTGATCGGGTGCTCGTCTCCATTGAAGAGGGAGAGGAGCGCTCGTCGGTCGGGTTGTATCTGCCGCCGACCGCCGTCGACAACCAGGCGGTGCAGGGCGGGCGGATCGTGGCCACAGGACCGGGGCTGCCGATGCCCGATCTGACGTCGCAGGATAGCGACGAGCCATGGAAGAACGCCCAGCAGAGCAGTCCGTCAGGGCCGCGGCATGTGCCGATGCAAGCGCGCGCCGGCGATTACGCACTCTTCTTCCGTAAGGCAAGCGTGGAAATCACGTTCGAAAACGAGCGCTATCTGGTGGTGCCGCAGGCCGCCATCCTGGCGCTGGTTCGCGACACGAACGTTGCCGACGACATCATGTTCTGATGGGTGGTCGCTTCCGCCTGCGGAACACCGCGCCGGCGAGATGACCGATGGCGTCGACCGTCCGGATGATGTCACCATCCGTTTCACCTTCAAGCAGGAGTTGGACGATGTACGATGAGCGCTTTATTGCCCCGATGCGCGCCGAACTGACCCAGTTGGGTGTGCAGGAACTGAAGTCTGCCGCCGAGGTCGATGCGGCACTGAAGGGCGCCGATGGGACCACGCTGGTGGTCGTCAACAGCATGTGCGGCTGCGCTGCGCGGAATGCCCGTCCGGCGGTGAAGAGTGCGCTCGAGCATGTGGTGCGCCCGGAGAAGAGCGTCACCGTCTTTGCCGGACAGGACCCGGAGCCAACGCAGCAGGCTCGCAGCTATTTCACCGGGTACCGTCCGAGCAGCCCGAGCATCGCGCTGATGAAGGACGGCAAGGTCGTGTTCATGCTCGAGCGGCACCAGATCGAGGGTCGTTCGGCCGATGAAATCTCGCACGATCTCGTTGGCGCGTTCGACACGTACTGCGCCTGACGGCACTGGGACGTACGCTCCTGCGCGCTGCGACGGTATACACGTCGCGGCGCGCGGGAGTCTGCGTCTACGGAGTCACGAGTAGCGCAACCACTTGAACAGCTCCTTCATACTCGGCCGCTTGCCGTACATCAGCAGTCCCACGCGGTAGATCCGCGCCGAGAACCAGATGGCGGCGAGGCAGGCCAGCACCATGCCGCTCAGGCTCACTGCCACCTGCCATGCGGGCACTGACGTCAGGCTCATTCGCATCGGCATCATGATCGGTGCGGAGAACGGCAGCATCGACATCACCGAGGCCAGCGTGCTTTGCGGTGCCAGTGCCACCGGTTGAATGAATACGGCGCTCACGATCAGCAGCATGACCACTGGTGTGGCGGCTTGCTGCGCTTCCGACTCACTGTTCACGGTGCTGCCGACCGCGGCGTAGAGGCAGGAGTAGAAGATGAAGCCGAGGATGAAGAACAACAGCAGGGCGATCAGCAAACCGATCGAGAAATTCGGAATGCTGTTCAGCATGTCGTTTGAGCGCACGACGCTGTCCGCTGCCGTACTGCCAATTGCCGCGGCGCTGCGCTTCATCATCATCGGCACGACCTGCGCGGTGATCCAGAGCGAACTCGCAATCCAGACGCCCATCTGGGTCACCGCGACGCCCCCAATCCCGATGATCTTGCCCGCCAGCAGTATCTCCGGGCGAACGCTGCTGATCACCACTTCCGCTACCCTCGTGGTCTTCTCCTCGATCACGCTGCGCAGCACGGTCTGCCCATAGAGCACCAGCACCATGTAGAGCAGGAATGAGACGATGAGACCAAGAATCGTGCTGCCGACGCCCGACTTTTCCCGCCCCGTGTCACTGAGTTGCGTCTTGTCGAGCCGGATGTCGACGCGTGTCAATGAGTCAATCCGGGCCTGCGTCAGCCCCGTACCCTCGAGGCGAAGGCCCAGCACCGCCTTGTCCACCGCGTTGCCGATACGGTTCATGTCCGGCACCGTGGTCGA